>CAZQMF010000034.1:0-17740 GCA_964594235.1 uncultured Acidimicrobiia bacterium | reverse complement strand
CGGCCGTGCCGGCTCCGAGCACCAGCAGCTTTCTCATGCGTTCAACTCCTTGTTCGTGGTGAGCGAGGCAATCGCGTCGAGCCTGGTCATCATCGAGCGATACTCGGCAATCATTTCAGGGATCACTGAAGCAAGACGTGGAAGCACATCCAGCACCTTCCTCCTGCCCTGTGGATCGAGCCTGTGGACCTCCTCGATGTGCGGACTGAGGTCTCCGGGTCGTGCTCCGAAGCTCGTGGCCGCGGCTGAAAACTCTTCGGAGTCCGGCGGCCAGCCGTCAGGAGCGACGCCGCCGGCGATCACCATCGCCGTCAGCTCCGCTCCCGTCCGAACGAAGGCCCGTGCGCACTCCAGGCCGAGATGACTGCCGGTGAATCGGGGGCCGAGATCCCTTGCTCCTGCGAGCTCCTGCCATCCGACGATGCACTCGTCTGCTCCGCCTGGAACCTCCGCGACGGCCGTGAAGAGCCCGCACGGATTCGAAACGGGGGTCAACGGAACCCCATCCATGTCGGTGAGCACGAGCATCACACCGAGCATCTCGGCAATGACATCCATCACCGGTTTGATCGACGATGGAAACACCTGACGGGTCGGTGCTTCGGACCGCGTGCCCTCGCCGAGCCACTTCCTGACGGCATCCTCGGGAAAGCGCCACTGCCTCCCCACTTTCACACTCGGAAGTGACCCTGCCTCGGCCATCCGGTAGATCGTCGACCGATCGACCTGCAGCATCTCCTGCAGGTCCCGCGACGTCAGCATGCCGCCCATCGGACACCTGCGGATCGTTCCGCTCTGTGCACACTCTGCATACTGTGCACGGTAGTGAGACGTCAACGATGCAGAATCGGCGAAGGTCCCAACATACAGGGTCGAATGACCCTATCGGCGTTCGCGCCGCACCTCGAGTCCGCGAGCTTCGATCTCCTCCAGAACGCGCAGCTGCGAGACAGCTCGCTCGAGGGGATGGACTCCGGGAGGAATCTCTCCCTTTGCGATCATCTCGGTCATGATCGCCGCGTG
This sequence comes from uncultured Acidimicrobiia bacterium, assembly GCA_964594235.1. Taxonomy (GTDB): domain Bacteria; phylum Actinomycetota; class Acidimicrobiia; order Spongiisociales; family UBA4744; genus CAYLHS01. The sequence continues at coordinate 16,717 of CAZQMF010000034.1, read as the reverse complement.
CCAGCCCGTCAGTCGTTCCATGGCGGCGAAACCGGTCGACTCGTCGAATCGATCGACGAGTTCGAACCGGACCGTTTCCCGAGCGTGCCCACGCTCCCCGATCGCCTCGGCCCGGATCACGCATACGTCTCGAATCGCTTCGGACTTCAGACGCGGGAATAGCAGTTCGTGATAGAGATCTCGCGGCACGACGAGCACTCCTTGCACTTCGATCGGTTCCCGGGAGAACAGGCCGAGATCCTTGAACGCGCGAAACGCCGCATAGTGGCCCGGGTACCGAAGTGTCTTGTTCTCGTAGACGTCGAGCTTGCCGGCCATCGTAAACGGGACGGTCGAGGTGCCGCCAGACGTGACGAACGCCTCCAGTGTTCCCAGGTCTTCGAACTCGAGGAGTTCCAGCTCCGTCAGCGTTTCGATCTCTTGCACGCGACCGTCTCTGAGTACGAGCGCCATCCCGTCGTACTCGTTCGTCAACCCCTCGATGTGAAAGAACAGCTGATAGCCGAACGGTCCCTCTGACCGTTGAGGCAGACCGCCGTCCCACACACGTGCCTCCCGCGGGACGGCGTCCCGAAGCTCCAGCTCTTCGACGGCCGCAAGCGCCAATGTGTTGTTGAGCCCGGGCCCCATGCCGCAATCGGGCACGATCGACACTCCTGCAGCTCGCGCTTCACCATCGAGCTCGAGCTGCCCAAGGACGGTTGGTGTGTGCCCGCCGAGGTCGACCATGCCGGTGCCCGCCTCGATGGCCCCACGAGTGCACGCAGGTATGAGTGCGTACGGGGTGGCACACAGGAACGCATCCAGCGGCCGCACCAGGCGGACCAGTTCCTCATGCATCCCTGCATCGATGTCGACCCATTGGGCGACATCACGGCCGATCAGCTCGTTGATGCGCTCCGACGCCATGCGGGCCGCGTCGATCGATCGGTCGGCGAGGAGGACCGCCTCGGCACCACCCCACTTCGCCATGTCGAATGCCGCAGCCGTTCCTTGCCGACCGGCCCCGATCACTCCGTACCGCACGCCGTCCCTTCTCGCGCGATCAGTCTATGCGGGCCGAGCTCCCGAAGCAGCGGGCTCGCGGGGCTCTTCGGTGGCACGCCGTGGGAGGATCATCGAGAAGCATGCGCCTCCGAGTCGCTTGGAACGGCAGTAGTCGGTTGTGCCACCGTGGGTCTTGGCGACCGCTCGCACGACTGCGAGACCGATCCCGGACCCGGGCCGGGTCGCGTCGAGCCTGTGTGCGCCACGCTCGAATCGCTCCCAGACGGTGAGCTCGTACTTCGTCGGCACTCCGGGGCCGTCGTCGTGCACCTCGATGGTCACCGTGCCGTCGTCGGTTCGTGCCACGATGTCGACACGACCGCCTCCGTATCGGATGGCGTTCGAGACGAGGTTGACAATCGCCTGCTGTATCCGTTCGGAGTCGACATAGACACTCGTATCAGGCTCCACTTCCACCATTGTGGCGGTACCCGCCGTATCCACGCCCGCAAGAGCGGCGATGACCAGTTGCTGAAGCTCGACCCAGGCGGGAGACAAGTCGATGCTCTCAAGGTTTCCTCGAGCGAGTAGCACGAGATCGGACACGATCCGTGCCATGTAGCCGGCCTGCTGATGCACAACCCGCAGCAGGTCCTCCCGCTCCTCCGAAGAAACCACTCCCGGTTCGACCACGACGTCCAGGAAACCCACGATGGCCGTCAGGGGCGTTCTCAGCTCATGGGAGATCGATGAGACCAGGGCAGCACGTTCCCGTTCGACAACGACTCGATTCTCCCGAATTGCCACTGCCTGCCGAGCGATCGTCAGGACACCCACGATGAGTGTTCCGTAGAGAAGCACAAAGTAACTCGAGTCGACCTCATACATGAGCGTCTTGAAGATCAGCATCGCCGTCATCGTGGTGGCCAAAGCGTACGGGCCGAGCAACGCAGCGATTGGCACCCTCCGGTCCGCGTACTCGCGCCTCTCCGGTCGCGCGCCCACGATCAGAGCGGTCCCGAAAAACAGCATCAGAGCGAGGATGTTCAGCGCAAACACCGGTCGTGCCTGCTCGAACGAGCGCCCAACCCCGCTACTCAGGTATGCGACATCGGCAATGGACTGCGCCACAAAGGCCAGCGCGGTCAGCCACAAACGAATGTCGAATCGATAGGAGCTGCGCCGCAGGAACACGACGACGATGGCGGCCATGGCGAAGACATCGAGAATCGGATAGGCGGAACCTGCCCACTTGTCCCATGCCGAGTACGCCTGCATCTTGCCGATGAGATCGTGCAACACCAGTAGCCACGAGATGACTCCTATCGACACGGCACCGATCAGGGCATCGAGGATGACCCGAGCCCGCTGCGACCAGTCCGCTGCTATCTGTGGTAGCAGAGCGAACCCGACGATTCCGACGGCGTAGCCTGCGAGGAGGAACAGATCTGGCGGTCCGAACGCGGAGAGCTCGGAGATCGATGACACGATGGCGAACGCCAAGACGCCCACCGAAATCAGCCCCAGTCCAATGCCGACGAGCAGCCACGAGAGTCGCTCCCTGGGATCGAGATGCCTCGAACCAATGGACAGCGTCAGCCCGGCCGCACCCGACCCGACGAGAAGCCCAATCGGACCGATGAACTCCGCAGCACTGGGAAAGACGATCGTTCCGATCGCGAGCGATGCCAGGAGCACGAGCATGCCGACGGCCGCTCTGCGTCCCCACGTGGGGTGAGCTCTCCAGGTTCTCGCTATCGAATCCACACTTCAGTATCGGCCTGAACATCTCCGATCTAAAGGTGGTCACTCCCGTAGCGCGCGTTCTTCTGTGAGGTCGATCGTGACGTCGATCTCGCCGACTACTTCCGGCAGATGTCGGGCGATCGCTTCGGTCAGCGCGACATACGCATCGTCGTCGAGGTAGAGCGAGTTCGAGAAACGTAGGCCGGCGTATCCGACCGGAACGGCCGGGTAGCCCGACGGATTCACGTAGAAACCATCCCGCTGAAGCCTGCTCGCCATCTCGATCGTGTCGGTTGGTGTCCCTACTCGAACGAACCATACGGGCGTATCGGAGGGTGCGATCACCGGGAGATCATGCTGCGCGACAAGACGCTTCGTGAGTGCGATCTGTGCATGCATACGGGCCTGAAGGTGGAGGTACTCCTCCGACAGGTGAATATCTGCAGACGCGACGGCCGCGCCAAGTTCGGCCGGGTGCAACGGTCCCGCGAACGTCAGCGTGCCACCCAGCGTCCTCACCCGTCGCGCCGTCATCTCATCGGGAAACACGGCGACTCCACCGCCGGCACCGATCGACTTGGAAAGCGACCCTGCAACCACCATCCGATCTCGGATCGGAAGATGGCCGAGCACGTAGCCGCGGCCGTGCTCCCCGTCCCAGCCGAAACCATGGGCATCGTCGAGGTAGAGATGGAGATGGGCATGGCGCTCCAGCAGCGCAGCGAGCTGATCGACTGGCGCGACGTCTCCGAACATCGAGTAGACGCCGTCGGCCAGGTACCAGACCGTCTGCGTAGGTGCTTGTTCGACTGCAGCGGCCAGTGCATCCATGTCGTTGTGAGGAAGCGACACGAGTTGTGATCCCATTGCGACGAGGATCTGTGCTGTGAGTCGAAGTGACTCGTGTGCCTGGACGTCGATGAGAACCAACGATCTTGGTGGGACGAGCAGCGGTAGGGCAGCCATGTGGGCGAGTGTGGTCGTTGGAGTGATCACCACCTTCCCACCGAGCATGCGCTCGAGGCGCTCCTCCAGCGCCGTGTAGAGCGGCAGCGAGGTGAACGCCGTAGAAGAGGAGTAGACGGGCCCGTAGCGGGAAATGGCATCGATAGCGCCCTGCTTGAGTCGCGGATCCAAGTTGAGACCGAGATACGACGCCATCCCGAAGTTCAGCAGAGTGCGTCCATTCACACGAACGGTGTCACCTCGAAGATCGGTATCTTCGATGCGCACACGGAAAACACCTGCGGCTATTCCGGCCTCGGTGCTCCGCTCGAATCGACGAAGCAGCCGCTCTTGGCGTTGCGAGGGCATCGCTCTCCTGTCGGCCCACCAGCTCCGCCCGGCTCCCGACAACCACATGGTACGCGGCGCGCGATCCGAAAAGAACCACCAAAAAACCCCATACCAGCGGAGTCTGGGATACTTGGATCCGTGCAGCTGTTCGATGCCCGCTTCCCAGACCCTCCTGCGCTCGACACCGCCGTGTCCCACGCGCTGCTTTTCCAAGCCGCACGAGGACATCCGGCCTCACTCCGCCTTCACGTCCCGGGATCGATTGTTGCGTTCGGCCGGCAGGACGTCGTTCAATCGGGCTATGGCGCGGCATGCGAAGCGGCGGAGCGAGCAGGATTCGCAGCGGTCGAACGCCTTGCGGGAGGTCGAGCGGCGGTGTTTCACCCGGGGACACTCTCGTTTTCGATGGCGGTCCCCATCGACGATGCTCGGACCGGTATCACCGAACGTTTCCAACTCATCTCGACGATCATGCGCGACGCATTCCGAACGCTCGGTGCAGACGCCCGGATCGGAGAAGTTCCCGGCGAGTACTGCCCCGGAACGTACAGCGTCAACATCGATGGATCCCAGAAGGTGATGGGGGTAGGCCAGCGCATCATCTCGGGCGCAGCCCACATCGGCGGGGTGGTCGTGGTCACCGGAGGCACAACGATCGCAGACGTACTCGTGCCCGTCTATGAGGCCCTCGGCATCGAATGGGATCCCTCCACGAGTGGTGACCTGTCCAGCACGGGAGCGACGGTCGAGCAGGTCCGGCATGCGATCCAGGATCAGTTCGAACGTCGATTCGACCTGATCCCTTCTTTGGTGTCCGACGACACTCTCGAGCTGGCAGCCTCTCTTCTCGATGCGCACAGACCGTCCGTATCCGGATAGCCTGGCGGCATGCGACGTGTCCTTGTCATCAACGGCCCAAACCTGAATATGCTCGGCATACGTGACACCGAGATGTACGGATCGGGCACGCTCGACGACCTGGTGGCGTTGTGCCGGTCCTGGGGTGAGGATGTGGGTATCGAGGTTCGCGCGTTCCAGTCCAACCACGAGGGAGCGATCATCGACGTCCTCCACGACGCTCGCGATGCCTTCGATGGCGTCGTGATCAATCCCGGAGCCTACGCCCACACCTCCTACGCGATTCGAGATGCCATCGACGCGATCGGTATTCCTGTCATTGAGGTGCACATCTCCAATGTCATGGAACGCGAGGCATGGCGACGTGCGTCTGTCACGGCGCCGGCGTGTACCGGAACGATCTACGGGCGCGGCGTGGAGGGGTATCGCTGGGCGATACGGAAGCTGTGGTTCGACCACCGCGTTCCCCCTGACATCGTCGCCTACGGTGACGCAGCCGACCAGACCGGCGACCTGCGAGTTCCGGGACCCGGCCGGCCGCTGGTGGTTCTGGTTCACGGTGGTTTCTGGCGACGCCCGTGGACGCGCGATCTGATGGACGGTCTTGCCGTCGACCTCTTCGACTTGGGCCTCGCCACGTTGAACATCGAGTACCGGCGGATCGGATCCGGCGGTGGCTGGCCGACGAGCGCAGATGACGTGGTGGCCGCGCTCGGCTGGTCGTCGGATCGCTTCGAGCGAACCATCCTGATCGGTCACTCGGCGGGAGGACACCTCGCCCTCGCCGCTGCGCTCCGGTTTCCTGTCGATCTGGTCATCTCACTCGCCGGTGTCACGGATCTCGCCGCCGCTGTCGCGGACAACCTCGGAGATGGCGCCGCAGAAGCGTTCCTCAACGGTGCGGATCGGGCCGCTGCATCACCGCTCGAGATGCTGCCTCTCGCACGACGGCAACTGATCGTGCACGGCACCGACGATGAGACGGTTCCTGTGTCCTATGCACGTCGGTATGTCGACGCCGCGCGGACCGCCGGAGATTCCGCAGAACTGCTCGAGTTGCCGGATGTGGGGCACATGGAACTCATCGACGAGCGGTCACACGCCTGGCGGGTCGTCGCCGACCGGATGGCTGGCCTGCTATGACCTGGGTGTTCACTTCGATCACGATCGTGGCACTGTTCGTGTTGCTGGTCGGTGAGAAGAGCAGCATCACGCTCCGAAACATCGCCAAGCCCGTTGCGTCGGCCGGGTTCGTCGGCGTCGCTTTCAGTGCCGGTGCGCTCGACACAACCTATGGGTCGTGGGTGTTCCTGGGACTCGTACTGGGAGCGGCCGGAGACGTGCTCCTTCTCGGTGCATCACGAGGAGCTTTCCTCGCTGGTCTCGCCGCGTTCCTCCTCGGCCATGTCGCCTACGTCGTCGCCTTCGTCACGATCGGCCTCCACGGATCGCTGGTGCTCATCGTGGGGGGTGGTGCGGCCGCGGTCGGCGCCATCGTCTTCGTCTGGCTGTACCCGCATCTCGACCGGGCGATGGTCGGCCCGGTCGCCGCGTACATCATCGTGATCTCGGCGATGCTCGTGACAGCGGCTGCCTCGACGGTACCCGTCGTGATCCTGGGGTCTGCGGCCTTCTACCTGTCAGATCTGTCGGTTGCTCGCGACCGATTCGTAGCTCCCGGATTCGCGAACCGAGTGTGGGGCCTTCCCCTCTACTACGGAGCGCAGTTGCTGCTCGCGTGGTCGGTGATCATTGCGCAGTAGCGCCTCGCTCCCCCAACTCGCGATCGAGAAAGAGCAACGCTGCTCCATCGTCGCCGGCCATACGCACCCGTTCGACGATCTTCGACACCGACGACTCCTCCTCGACTTGTTCGTCGATGAACCAGTGCAGCAACGGCAGCGCCTGATACTCGCCTGCCGCCGAGCACCTCGCGTAGAGGTCATGGATCGAGGCCGTCACCTTCTTCTCGTGCGCGAGGGACGCCTCGAACACTTGGACAACTGAACCGAAGTCGCTCTTCGGCGCATCGAGCGCCCCCAGAGTGACCGTGTTGCCGCGGTCCAGGAGGAACTCGAAGAACTTCATACCGTGCGCGTGCTCCTCGACCGCCTGAAGTCGCATCCAGTCGGCGAACCCCGACAGATCGTTCTGTTCGAAGTACGCCGCCATCTGGAGATATGCAAACTCCGAAAAGAACTCGAGGGTGATCTGATCGTTGAATGCCTGTTCCAGGTCTGCGGTCATCGCCATCGGTGCCTCCTTCGTTGCTGCCATGGTATGCAGTCTTCGGTCGTCAGTCTTCAGTTCTGGGTAGGAACGCGACGTGAACGCGTTCCACCACCGTAGGGCGGGGCTGTCACCGATGGCCGAACACCCAGAACCGAGAACGGGGCGAGCGCAGCGAGCACTAGCCTTGCCGCCATGCTGATCCCGCAAGGTGACCTGGACGTGTTGACCGTCGGCGAGGCGCTCGTCGACTTCGTCTCGGAGAGTCCTGCACCGAGCCTTCAGGAAGCAGAGGTGTTTCGACGCCACCAGGGTGGCGCACCGACAAACGTGGCCGTGAATGTGCAGAAGCTCGGTGCGACGAGCGCCGTCGTGGCGAAGGTGGGCATCGGTGCCTTCGGGTCGTTCATCAAGGCCCAGCTTCTCGCCGCCGGGGTCACCACCGACTACCTGGTGATGGACCATCATGTGCACACGACGGTCGTCTTTGTGGCCCGTACCTCAGGAACGCCCGATTTCGAGGCCTTCCGGGCGGGTGATGCTCGATTGAGCCCTGGCGACATTCCCGAAGCTGCCATCCGCAGGGCTCGCGTGGTTCACTCCACCGCGTTCGCGCTTTCTCGCCAGCCGCAGCGTGGCGCGGTGCAACGCGCGTTCTCGCTCGCCGCGAGAGAGGGGAAGCTCACATCGCTCGACCCGAACTACAGCCCGATCGTTTGGCCGCGGCGTCGCGAGGCGATCGAGGTGATCACCGAGCTCATGGCCGACACCACCTTCACGAAGCCCTCGATCGACGACTGCCACCGGCTGTTCGACGACGACGTCGACCCGGAACGCTATGTCGACCGGTTTCACGAGATGGGCGCCGAGGTGGTGGTGTTGACGATGGGTGCGGAGGGGATGCTCGGTTCGTTCGGTGGCAAGCGAACCCATGTACCGGCACGGCAGGTGGAAGTGCGCGACGCGACGGGAGCCGGTGATGCCTTCTGGGCGGGTTTCCTGGTGGCGACGCTCGACGGTTCCGAGTTCGAACGGAGTCTGCTGTTCGCTCGAGCGGTCGTCGAGCGCAAGCTCGCGACGGTCGGCCCACTCCCCGTGTCCGTGGACCGTCAAGAGATCTACGCGTCGCTCACCTGAAGTCTCTCGATTTGATTCCTGCGACCGGCCATGGCGAGAACTCCCGAGCCACCAGGTTCGTTACACCGTCCCGGTACTCCACGACACCGTCGATGACCAAGCCGATCTGGCGTCTGGCGACTCGTCGGTGTGCCTGCCATATCTCAGGAAGCACCACGACGTTGAGAAGCCCCGTCTCGTCCTCCAGATTGAAGAAGATCACACCACGGGCGGTGTGAGGCCTCTGGCGGTGGGTCACGATCCCACCGACACGCGCCCTCCACCCGTTGCGTTTCCGTGCCAGCAGATCTTCGATGCGTACGCACCCCTGCTCGTCGAGCCACCCCCGGATGAACTCGACAGGATGATGCGAGGAGACACCGGTCGACCAGAGGTCGGCATGGTGTCGTTCGGTCGCGCCCATCTCCGGCAAGGTCGGCCCGTCGACACCTGGCGCGAGCGCCAACCGGTCGGGGCCGATCTCGGCCAGGGCACCCGCCGCCCACAACCCCTCGCGTCGTGTCACCCCGAGCGACGAGAACGCTCCGGACGCGGCGATCCCCTCAAACGCATCGACCGGCAGGCCGGTTCGCTGGGCGAAGTCCCGAATGTTGGTGAACGGGCCACCCACCTGGCGAGCGGCCTCGATCCTGCCGATCTCCGACATCCCTAGGTTCCGCACATACCGCAACCCCATCCGAATCGCGACCGAGGGACGAATCGGATCGTTCGCCGCGCCTCTCCCCCGCCGCCATGACGATCCGAGGTAGGTGATGACGTCGTCCGGGTCGGCGTCGTACGGTTCGACGGTGCAGTCGTGGAACGAGTGATTGACATCAGGTTCCAGGACCACGACCCCATGGCGCATGGCGTCTTGCACCAGCGTGTTCGGGTTGTAGAACCCCATCGGGTACGCGTTCAGCAGACCGGCGAGGAACTCGGCCGGCCAGTGGTACTTCAACCAAGCCGACATGTAGACGATGTACGCGAAGCTCACCGAGTGGCTCTCGGGGAATCCGAACTGAGCGAACCCCTGGAGTTTCTCCCAGATCTCATCGGCCGCCGAGCCGGTGATCCCGGTCCGTGTCATGCCGGCATACACCTCGCCACGCAGACGCTCCATCGCCTCATGGGACCGCTTGTGGGTCATCGCCGAACGGAGCCGATCCGACTGGTTGCCGTCGAAACCCGCACACACACGGGTGAGTTCCATGAGTTGCTCCTGAAAGATCGGTACCCCGAGCGTCTTGGCGAGGATCGGTTTCGTCGACGGGTGCGGATACCGGACGGGTTCCTCGCCGTTCCGCCGCCGCAGGTACGGATGGACCGACTGGCCTTGAATGGGACCGGGTCGGATCAGCGCGACCTCGACGGCCAGGTCGTAGAACGTCCTCGGCTTCATCTTGGGCAGTGTCGCCATCTGCGCCCGTGATTCCACCTGAAACACTCCGACGGTGTCCGCTGCTGTGAGCATCTCGTAGATGGCCGGTTCTTGCGGAATGGTTGCGAGATCGACCGTCACCCCATGCGTCTCGGTGATCGCGTCGACGGTGAGGTGGAGTGCGTTGAGCATGCCCAGTCCGAGAAGATCGAACTTGACGATCCCGATCGTGCCACAGTCGTCTTTGTCCCATTGCAGGACACTCCGATCCTCCATCCGCCCCCACTCCAACGGAACCACCTTCCAGAGTGGGCGGTCGGCGATCACCATCCCTCCAGGGTGAATGCCGAGATGTCGGGGGAATCCGTCGAGGCGTTGACACACGTCATAGATGAACTCTGCGGTCATGCCCTCGGGAAGGGGAGCTTCGAGACGCAGGTTGGCGGGGTTGCGGGTGTCCACATACTTGGACAGGCCGTCGACCTGTGCCTGCGTGAGCCCGAACGTCTTGGCGACGTCCCGCAGCACCGACCGTGCCCGATAGGTGATCACGTTGGCGACCAGCGCGGCGCGCTCTCTCCCGTACCTGCGGTAGCAGTACTGGATGACCTCTTCGCGACGCTCCGCCTCCAAGTCGAGGTCGATGTCGGGTGGGCGTCCCCGTTCCTCGGACAGGAATCGTTCGAACGGCAGGTGGAGCCTGATCGGATCGACTCTGGTCAGCCCGATGCAGCGACACACCGCCGAGTCGGCTCCGGAGCCACGGATCTGACAGAAGATGTCCTGGGCCCTCGCGAAGTTGACGATGTCCCATACGACGAGGAAGTAGCCGGGGAACCCGAGCCGTTCGATCACGTCCAGCTCGTGTTCCAACCGGCTCCTGGCCCCGGGATCGATCCCACCATCCACTCCCGGATACACCTCGCGGGCACCTTCGAACGTGAGGTGGCGCAGGTACTCCATCTCGGATCGGAAGTGGCCTGGCATCGGGAAGTCGGGAAGCTTCGGTGCGACGAGCCGAAGATCGAACGACAGCGCCTCGGCGAGCTCCACAGAACGCTCCACGGCACCCGGGTAGCGGATGAAACGATCGTGCATCTCGGAAGGGGCCTTCAGGTATCGCTCATCGGTCGCCGATCGGAATCCGTCGCCTTCCTCGAGTGTCCGTCTCCCTCCGATCGCTGCGAGCACATCGGCAAGGTCGGCGTCGGAGCGTTTGGCGTAGTGAACGTTGTTGGTGGCGACCACCGGCAAACGCAACCGTCGAGCGACGTCCCACAGCACGTCGTTACGGAGATCGTCCTCCGGCATCGCGTGGTGCCACAGCTCGACATGGAGCCGACGGCCGAAGATGTCCCGCAAACGGGTTGCCTCGCGTAGCGCCCCTACGAGATCCCCGACCTGAGCCGTACGTGGCACGGCCCCTTGACGACAGCCCGTCAGCGCATACACACCCGCGGCCGCCACCTCTGCGAGATCCTCCCAGAGGTAGGCGGGCTTCCCTTTCTCTCCTCGGAACTGGCCCTTCGTGACGAAGTGACTCAGTGCCGAGTAGGACGACGCGGACGAGGCGAGGAGCACGAGGTGGTCGCCTTCCCGCCCGGGTGCCATTGCGACCTCGACCCCGTACACGGCTGGGAGCCTCGCCTCGACGGCAGCTGTCGAGAAACGCACCGCCCCGTACAGACCGTCGTGGTCGGTGACAGCCAGCGCACGGTATCCGAGTGAGATCGCCTGTTTGACGAGTTCCTCCGGGTGTGAGGCACCGTCCAGGAACGAGAAGTTGGTGTGACAGTGCAACTCGGCGTACGCCATGGACCGAGTGTATCGAACATATGTTCGGTCTGCTCGCTACGCTCGCGGTCGTCGGTCTTCAGTCATCGGTAGGAACATGGCCTCTGACGACAGGAGGCCTCGGGCCGACCAGTCCTATCGGAAACCGACAACCGAAAACCGGTGACCGCCACTAGGTTGGCGACATGCGGTACGTGGTGTTGGCGATCGCCCTGGTCGCAACAGCGTGCACCGGCCAGACCGCGACCACGGAAACCACGAGTACGACCAAAGGAGGGGGAACGATGCAGATCTCCAGTCCCGCATTCGATGACGCCATGCCGTCGAGATTCACCTGCGACGGATTCGATGTCAGCCCTCCCCTGTCCATGTCGGAGGTCCCGTCCGGAGCCGTGTCGCTCGTGCTCATCGTCGACGACCCCGACGCGCCCGACCCGGCAGCACCCAAAATGGTGTGGGACCACTGGGTGGTGTGGGGTATCGATCCCGGTGTTCGCGATGTCCCGGAAGGCACGGTGCCAGAGGGCGGTACCCAGGGAAGGAACTCGTGGGGACGCAACGACTACGGCGGACCGTGCCCGCCGGTCGGCACGCACCGCTATTTCTTCAAGCTCTATGCACTCGACGTCGCCCTCAGCATGTCCACGGACTCGACGAAGAAATCCGTAGAGATGGCGATCCAGGGACACATCCTCGACGACGCCGAGCTGATCGGCACCTACCACCGGTGATACGCAGGACCACCCCACTCGCCGCCGGTCTGGCATTCGGCTGGTGGATCGGAACCGTCTACCTGAAGTGGCGACGCCTCCCGACGTTCACCGGCAGCGACGCCTCCGGCGTCTTCGGCGATCCAACGCTCCCTCCCCTGTCCATCGTGGTGCTCGGAGACTCGAGCTGTACAGGGCCCGGGCTGGACCACATCGAGAACGTGTGGATTCAGCGAGTGGGACGTGCCCTTGGAGCGGAGTTTCACGTCACGATCGACTCTCTTGCGGTCGGCGGGGCGAAAGCCGACGACGTGCTGTCGACCCAGGTTCCACAGGTGGCCGATGGGCGCTACGACGTGGCCATCATCTCGGTAGGTTCCAACGACATGCTCCACGGGGTAGCACCGTTCACGTTCAGAACCAGACTCGACACGATCGTCGACATACTCACCCCTGCTTCGATCGTTCTGTCGGGAGTGGGCGACCTATCGGCCATTCCGCGCCTGCCGGCGTTCCTGCGATGGCCCGTTCGCGCCCGTGGCATTGCCGCGGACCGTGCCCACGAAGCGGTCGCAGAGGGAAGGTCGCACGTATTCAAGGTGCCGATCTGGAACCGGGCAGACGACTTCCACCGCGATCGCGCCCTCTGGGCGGCCGATCTCTTCCACGCCAGCGACGAAGGACACGCCGTCTACGCGGAGGTCGCGATGCCGGCGATTCGAGCGGCTGTCGATCTCGCCCTCAGGGACCGACGATCGGAAGACCCCACCATGCGTTGAGCCCATCTCGAAGGTCACCGCTTGCTTTCTGCATCCACGATCCGTCGGGCATGCGCGGTCCGAGGTAGACGAACACGGCGAGCGCCACCAGCCCGAGAAACGCGAGTAGTACCAACTTCCGCAGCATCCGCCTCATCATACGGCCGCCGACTACGCTCCCACCGCATGGCCGTTTTCCGCTCGCTCGTCACGTACGTCAACGGTGTGCTGGCCACACTCGTCGCTTCGCTTCTTGCAATGCTCGTTGCTCTCGTGCGGCCGCGCTCGCCGTGGGTGGATCGGATCGCCGGGGGATGGGCCCACGCCTGCCTCTGGCCATCGGGGGTCAAGCTCGAAGTCAGGGACCGGGAACGCCCTGACCCGAGTGGGTCGTACGTGGTTGTGTCGAATCACCAGTCGACGTTCGACATCATGTCCCACTTCATTGCTCTGCCCGTTCCAATCCGCTTCCTCGCGAAGAAGGAGCTCTTTTCAATCCCGTTTCTCGGCTGGGCGCTCAAGGCGATGGACATGGTCCCTGTCGATCGCGGCATCCGCAATTCGTACCGCTCCGTCGAGGAAGGAGCGCTGCGTGTCGCCGAGCTTGGCAAGTCGATCATCGTGTATCCGGAAGGAACCCGAACCACGGACGGCAACCTCCTTCCATTCAAGAGAGGCGCGTTCGCCATCGCTATCCGTACCGGTTTGCCCGTGCTTCCCACCACGATCTACGGCGCCGATCGTGCGTGGAAAGCGAAACACAAGGTGATCGACGGTGGTCCCATCACTGTCGTGGTCGGTGAGCCGATCCCCACCGAGGGCCTGACCGACGATGACGTCGACGACTTGAGGGATAGGGTGAAGCAGGTCATCCAACACACCCTCGATGAACTCGCAAAGGAACGTCCGTGATCGCATTCCTCAGAACGGTGTTGACGCTGGTCCTCACCACGCTCGCGACACTCGTGGCCACGCCGGCCTTCGTCATCGTCGCTCGCAAGGACCCGGCGAGCCCCGCGATGGACCGCGTTGCTGCCCTGTGGGCGAAGGTGTGGACGATCTCGCTGGGAATCCGTCCTGAGGTCGAGTTCGACGCACCGATTCCTCCGGATGGTTCGTACGTGGTCGTCGGCAACCACCAGTCGAACCTCGACCCGATGTGCCACTACCTCGCGTTCCCTTCGCCTCTGCGATTCCTCGCCAAGAAGGAGCTGTACTCGGTCCCCGTGTTCGGGTCCGCGATTCGGGCGGCAGGCATGATCGAGGTCGACAGGAACAACCCCTCCATGGCCTCGATCAACGCGCAGGTGGCCGAGACGGTGGCCAGGGGACGATCCATCATCGTCTACCCGGAAGGGCACAGGACCACGACAGGTGAGCTGGGCTCATTCAAGAAGGGGGCGTTCGTCATCGCGGTCCAGACCGGTCTGCCGATCGTCCCGGTCGCGATTCAAGGCACCGGTGCGATCTGGCCACCCGGCGGGAAGTTGATGCACCGAGGGCCCGTCCGTCTCCATTTCGGCGAACCGATCCCGACGACCGGCATGACCATGGACGACGTCGAGCCACTCAGAGACCGCGCCAGAGAGTGGGTCGCGGAAAAGCTGACAGCTGACAGCTGTTGACTGTCGGCGGCGAGCAAGGCTCGCTCTAGTCGTACACCCCGGTCAGGTAGGTTCGACCCTCCCGTACCTCGCACAGCAACGCGCCGGCCGACGTAACCAGCTGGTAGCGGCTCGCCACGGTCTCCCCGTTCCACCACCTGCCGGTCTCGCGCCACGGTCCCGCCCACGAGAGCACCTCCTCCCACCTACTCCGTAGCCTGACCCGGGCCGGCACTCCCCCATCCCATTCGACATCGATCGGACGGGGCTCCTGGACCACCAGCGCTGGTGCTGGTGACGGGGTGGCACCCGGCCACGGTGATCCGTCTTCTCGTCGGGGTGTCTCACCCCATCGTCGCCACCGAACCTGTCTCCCCGGACTCCGCCCCCCACGAGGTGTTGCTTGAAGTACCGCATCGGCACCCGCGAGGGTCTGCACCCTGGCAAGCGCTCGTTCCGCTTCCAGGCGTGCCGCAACGTTCTCGAACAGTGACAGCGCCCGACCTTCCGACGAGAGATCGGCAGGCATGATCCGCATCGACGCAATCCCACCCACGACACCCGCAGACTCCATCCACGCCCGAAGCTGCCACCACACCCTGTCGGCAACCATCGCCTCATCGAACGGATCGGCACTCCTCCAGACTCTCACTCGTTCGGTGCCATCCCCTGCGACAACTGTGATCTCGATCCGGTGTGGAATGGCACCCCCGAGTGCATCGACCAGCCGGCGCGCCAGCGATCGGGCCGCGAACCCTGCCTGTTCGACCAGGACGAGCGGTTCCTCGAACGTGTCCTCGACGACCACGTCCTCCGGAACTGCTCTCGGCGCCGGTGTGCGGTCTTCCCCCGATGCCAGCCTGTGCGCCAGCGCACCATCATTCCCAAATCTCGAGAGGACCGCTGCTCTCGGAAGACGTGCCAACGAGCCGAGCGTGTGCACACCGAGCCACCGAAACGTCGCAACGAGCTCATCCATCCCCAGCACACGCACGTCCAGATCCGAAAGGAACGCAACGTCGTCGTGCACGATCCTCCCCGGCGGTGAGGAGGCCGCGAGTCGCGCTGCGAACGGCCCCTCGGCGATCCCGAACAGTCCGTCTGGTGCCAGCGCTTCAACGGCCGCCACAACCTCGGCAAGCACGATCTCTTCACTCCCGTAGTAGCGGATCGCTCCTTCGATACGCACGAACGCGAGCCCGGGCGCTGCGACCTCCACTCGGGGCACCACCCGTTCGACCGCGGTGACAACCGGTTCGAACGCTGTCACTTCCGCGCTCAGATCACGCTCGAGCGTCACACCCCTCGGGCAGAGCGCCTCAGCCTCCCCGCGACGCATCCCAAGGGTCACTCCCTCCGATGCCGCCTCATCGTTGACGGCGGCGACACGATTGTCCGTGTCGACGACGATGCACGGTCGCCCTGGTTGGGCCCCCTGCAACGGCCAAGCCGGAAGCCACACGCACAGTGTCCGCCCCATCCCTCCAGCATACCGAACATATGTTCGATCTGCGGCCATCAGTTGCCAGTTCTCGCGGGACCTCGGAGGACGTGGACCGAGGGGCGACCAGCCATCGAGCACGCGGCACGATGCCTACTCCGTCCCAGCCACACCGGCAATCTGCTACAGGGAGGCCCCAACTATTCTCCGGCGTGTATGAGCGAAGCACCCGGCCGACCAGGCATCCCACCCAGATGGACCTCCAGTGCCAAGTCGGGAGTCGGGACTGCACGCGGTGGCAGAGTCTGGTTTACGATCAGCCACGGCATTCTGAACGAGATCTACTACCCGCGTATCGACCTCGCGTGCACCCGTGACTTCGGCTTTCTCATCTCCTCCGACGATGGGCTCTTCCTCGAAGAGAAGCGGGACGCCACCCATGATCACCGCTGGCTCGACGGATTCGCGCCGGGCTTTCGGATCACGAACGACTTCTCGAGCGGTCACAGGATCGAGAAGACGATCATCACGGACCCTTCACACGATTGCGTCCTCCAGCAGATTCGCACCACACCTCCCGACGGAGCGAAGTACCACCTGACGGCACTCCTCGCCCCACATCTCGTCAACCGTGGCAGCGACAACGACGCGTGGCTCGGCGACTACAAGGGCATTCCGATGCTGTTCGCAAGCGGTTCGGGAACCGTCATCGCTCTCGCCGCTACCGTCCCGTGGCTCGCCCGATCCGTCGGCTTCGTCGGCACCTCCGACGCATGGCAGGATGTTCACGACCATGG
>CAZQMF010000033.1:0-17993 GCA_964594235.1 uncultured Acidimicrobiia bacterium | reverse complement strand
CTGAGGACTGAGGACTGAAGACTGAAGACTGGAAGCTGAACTAGCCTGCTCGGAATGCTCCAGATCCTGCGCCCCGACGGATCACTGACGTCGGACCCACCGGTCGACATAGAACGGACGCGTGAGCTGTTCGCAGCGATGCTGACTGCACGCCGCTACGACGAGAAGGCGACGGCGATCCAGAAGCAAGGACGTCTCGCGACGTATGCCCCGTTGCGAGGACAGGAAGCAGCACAGATCGGTTCGGCTGCGGCGTTGCGGCCGGACGACTGGATGGTCGCCACATATAGGGACGCCGCGGCCATGTGGATGCACGGGTACGGCTGGGAGCTGCTGCTGCTCGGCAGGATGGGCGACGAGCGGGGTGGTCACCCTGCCGATGACGTGCCAGTCCTTCCTCCCTCCATCACGGTCGGTGCGCACATGCTTCACGCCGTGGGTTTGGCCTGGGCCGCCCGCATCCGAGGTGAGGACAGAATCGCGATCACCTACTTCGGAGATGGGGCAACATCGGAGGGCGACTTCCATGAGGCGATGAACTTCGCGTCCGTGTACCGAACCGGGACCGTGTTCGTCTGTGAGAACAACGGCTACGCGATCTCGATGCCCGTGTCCGGACAGACCGCTTCGGAGACGATCGCCCAGAAGGCGCTCGCCTACGGCATGGAGGGGGTCAGAGTCGACGGCAATGACCTGTTTGCCGTCTTCGCCGCGGCCGACGCGGCGGCCGCCAAGGCGCGCGCCGGTCAAGGGCCAACCCTCATCGAGGCCGTGACCTACCGAGCCGGACCGCACACGACCACGGACGATCCCGGCCGGTACCGCAGCGGCGAGGAGGAGGCGACGTGGCGAGTCCTCGACCCGGTCGCGCGGGTGCGCCGCTACCTCGTTGCGGAAGACGCATGGGATGAGGAATGGGAGGCCGAGGTCCTGACGGAGGCGAGTGACGGCATCGAAACAGCCGTCCGCCACGCCGAGTCGCTCCCGCCGGCCACCGGTCCGGAGATCTTCGAAGCAATGTTCGAACGGCTCACGCCCGACCTCGCGCGCCAGCAGGACGACGTCGAATGAAGACGATTGCGCAGTCGATCAACGATGCATTGCGAACCGCGCTCACCGAGCGCGACGACGTCGTGCTGATGGGGGAGGATGTGGGGCGAACCGGTGGTGTCTTCAGGGTCACCGATGGGCTGCTCGAGACGTTCGGTCAGGATCGAGTCATCGACACCCCGGTCGCCGAGTCTGGCATCGTGGGAACCGCCTTCGGCATGGCGGTTGCCGGGTTGCGTCCGGTCGTCGAGATCCAATTCATGGGCTTCTCATACCCCGCGTACGACCAGATCGTGTCGCACGTAGGTCGCATCCGGAACCGTTCGCGGCACAGATTCACCGCCCCAATGGTCATTCGCATGCCGTATGGGGGTGGGATCGGTGCAGCAGAGCACCACTCCGAGTCCACCGAGGCGATCTACACGCACATCCCGGGCGTCAAGGTGGTCGTTCCATCGACGCCGTATGACGCCAAGGGCCTTCTGCTCGCGGCGATCGACGATCCGGATCCTGTCATCTTCCTGGAGCCGATCCGTCTGTACCGCTCGGTCAAGGAAGATGTGCCGGACCAGGCGATCCGGGTTCCGATCGGAGAAGCGAGGGTCGTGCGCGGCGGTGCCGACGTGACGATCATCACCTACGGGTCGATGACACGCGAGTCCAGGCAAGCGGCGGACAGGCTGGCCGACCTGGGGGTTCAAGCAGAGATCGTCGACCTGCGCACTCTCACTCCGTTCGACGGTGACACCGTGCTGTCGTCCGTACGCAAGACGCATCGGGCGGTCGTCGTCCATGAGGGGCAGCGCACTGGAGGATTCGGTGCAGAGGTGATCGCACGCATCCAGGAAGAGGCCCTGTACTCGTTGGAGGCTCCGATCGAACGGGTCACCGGATGGGATATCGTCGTACCCTTGAAACGAACCGAACGGCATCATCTGCCCGACGCGGACCGTGTCGTTCGCGCGGTGCTCAAGACACTGGAGGCGTAGTGGAGTTTCGGCTGCCGGACATCGGCGAAGGTCTAACGGAAGCGGAGATCGTGCGTTGGCTCGTGCCGGTAGGGGGCACCGTGGAGATCGACGCGCCGCTGGTGGAGGTGGAGACAGACAAAGCGGTCGTCGAGATCCCGTCGCCGTTTGGGGGCACCGTTCTCGCGCACGGGGCCGAAGAAGGCGAGACGATTCTCGTCGGCTCCATGCTCGCAGTCATCGGGTCCGACACCGATGCCCCGATCGTCGGTACGCTCGACACCAAGGAGGAGGCGCTCCCGTCCAGGGCCGATGCCATCCCGCCATCGGCTCCGCCGCCGCCGGCTCCCAAAGAGCCGGCGGGGTCCGGTGGAGCGGTCAAGGCGCTTCCGGTCGTGCGCAGGCTCGCTCGAGAGCTGGGCGTGGACCTGTCCGGCGTGACGGGTACCGGAGCCGACGGCAAGATCACCAGAGAGGACGTGCAACGCGCGGCCGAGCGTCGCTCAGGGACTGAAAGCGAGGTGTCCACCGAAGCAGACCAGCGGGTGGCGATGAGCCGTCTCCGTCGCACGATCGCCTCGCACATGGAGCGATCGTGGAGGGAGATCCCTCATGTGACCACGTTCGATCAGGTCGACGGGTCACGATTGCTGGCGGCGAGGGCAGCGCTGGCCAAACGACACGACCGCGCCGTTCCCATCGAGGCACTCGTTGTCAGGGCCGTACTGCCTGTCTTGGATCGGTTCCCCGAGTTCAACGCCTCACTCGACGGTGACGACGTGGTGCTCCACAAGCGCTACGACGTCGGCCTGGCGGTCGACACCGGCGAGGGCCTGATCGTACCGGTCATCAGGGGAGCGAACCGATTGGATCTGATGGAGATGGCGGATGAGATCGCCCGTCTTTCGATGGCCGCGCGACAGCGCACCCTGGTTCCGGATGAGGTGGTCGGAGCAACGTTCACCGTGTCGAACATCGGTGCGGTTGGTGGGGGGTTCGGTACGCCGATCATCCCGTACGGGACAACGGCGATCCTCTCCGTCGGGCGGGCGACCGATGTCCCTGTCGTCCGCAGAGGCGCCGTCGCGATCGCGCCGATGGTTCCGCTGTCGCTGTCGTACGATCACCGAGTCATCGACGGGGGGTTGGGCCGAGCCTTCATGCGGGTGCTGATGGAGAACCTCGAAGAGCCCGCCTTGTTTCTGACCTAGCGGCGATTCAGGAGGGAGGCGACTCGCGCGGCGAGACGGCCGGGGAGGAGTCTGCCGATGCCGACCGTTGCCTTGTTCACCGCCCCGGGGACGACGAGCCCGCGTCCGGCCATCAACCCCTCGTAGCCGGCTACAGCGACGTCGTGGGCACTCATCATGCCGATCTGGACGAGGTGCGACGCCTCGACACCGGCCCTGCGCTGGAGGCCCATCTGGGTACGTCCCGGGCATAGCGCGGTCACGGTTACCCCGGTGCCGTCGAGTTCGTCGGAGAGGGCCTGGGAGAAGGACAGAACGTACGCCTTGGTTGCGTAGTACACGGCCATTCCCGGGCCGGGTTCGAATGCAGCGGTGGACGCGACGTTGAGGATCCTGCCGAAGCCACGCTGGACCATCGGCCGGGCGAGTCTGAAGGTGAGTTCGGTGAGCGCCCGGACGTTCAGATCGACCATTCCGAGCTGCGAGGAGAGATCGAGATCGATGAACGAGCCGTCCATTCCGTACGCAGCGTTGTTGACCAGTACCTCGACTTCCACCCCTCGTTGGTCGAGTTCCGCGACCAGTTGTTCGACCGCGCCCGGCTGGGAGAGATCCATCGAGAGGGTCATTGTCTTGCAGGGCTGATCGAGCTCGAGCTGCGCCGCTGCCATCTCGAGGTTGTGCGGGTCGCGACCGACCATCACGAGGCAGTAGTCGTTGAACGCGAGCTGCTCGGCCAGTT
Source organism: uncultured Acidimicrobiia bacterium (assembly GCA_964594235.1). Lineage (GTDB taxonomy): Bacteria > Actinomycetota > Acidimicrobiia > Spongiisociales > UBA4744 > CAYLHS01. The sequence continues at coordinate 14,043 of CAZQMF010000033.1, read as the reverse complement.
CCAGGCCGATTCCCTGTGAGGCGCCGGTGACGAGAGCGATCTTGGGCACGTTCGAAGTCTATTCGTATGTAGCCTTGGACGATGCCTGCTCCCTCTGTGTGGCTCACGACCCTCGGTTGCGCGAAGAACCAGGTCGACTCCGACAAGGTCGGTGGCTTGCTCGACGCCGCCGGCTTCGCCGCCGCCCACTCTCCGGAGGAGGCGGACCTCGTCCTGGTCAACACCTGCGCGTTCATCGAGGAGGCGCGCAGAGAGTCCGTGAACACGATCCTCGAACTTGACGAGGCACGACGACCCGGTGCACGGCTGGTCGTCCTGGGGTGCATGGCGCAGCGGTACGGGCACGAGATCACCGACGCGATCCCCGAGGTGGACGCCGTGGTCGGTATCGATCACTACGCGGAACTCTCGGAGATCCTCGCCACCATGACCGGCTGGCAGCAGGTGCGTCTCCAGCAGTCACCGATGGACATCCTGCACGAAGTCCGCCGGAGCACCCCTACCACTCCGTACGCCTATCTGAAGGTTGCGGAAGGATGTGACAAGACGTGCACCTTCTGTGCGATCCCGTCGTTTCGCGGCAGGCAGCGGTCACGACCCGTCGACCAGATCGCGGCCGAGGCCGGACGACTCGTTGCCGACGGTGTCCGGGAACTCGTGCTGGTTGCGCAGGACCTCGCCGCCTACGGTCGCGACATCGACGATCGTGGTGGCATCACGAACCTGGTGCGCACGATCTCCGCCACTCCGGGGCTGTGGCGAGTCCGCCTGCTGTACCTCTACCCGTCGGAGATCAGACCGGAGCTCATCGAAGAGATCGCGGGCAACCCGACCGTGGCGTCGTACTTCGATCTGAGCCTGCAGCATGCCGAGCCGCGACTCTTGCGGACGATGGCCCGACCGGGTAGCACAGAGCGCTTTCTGGCGCTGATCGAGCACATCAGAGCGATCGACAGCGACGCCGCCTTCCGATCGAGCTTCATCATCGGCTTTCCCGGCGAGACGGACAGAGATGTCGACACCCTCGAGGCGTTCCTCGAGGCTGCACGGCTCGACTGGGCCGGGTTCTTCCCCTACTCCCCGGAGGAGGGAACACCGGCGGCACTCCTGCCCGACCGTCCCGATCCTTCCGAGGCGAACGAACGGACCCGGCACCTACAGCAGGTTCAAGAGCGCATCACTGCCGAACGACAGGCGGATATGGTCGGGAGAACGGTCTCCGTACTGGTCGATCAGGTGGAGGAGGGTATTCCCGTCGGACGCTCCTTCAGAGAGGCACCGGACATCGATGGGATGATCACCCTGGACACGGGAGCGCAGGGGGATATCGTCGACGCGCTGATCATCGGCGCGTATGGGCCCGATCTGGAAGGGGCGGTGCGCGAGTGATCGTCGAGGTGCTCGCCGTGGGTACCGAACTGCTCATCGGCCAGATCGTGAACGGAAACGCGGCAACGATCGGACGCCGGCTCGCAGAAGAAGGCCACGACGCCCACCATCAGGCGGTCGTCGGGGACAACGTCGGTCGAATCGCCGAGGCGATCACGATTGGCCTGAGTCGCGCCGACGCTGTGATCATCACCGGCGGACTGGGACCCACGCAGGACGACCTGACCCGAGAAGGGATCTGCCTCGCGACGGGAAGACCGATGGAGTTGGTGCAGGACGCCGCAGACCGCCTACGCGACCGGTTTGGACGACTTGGCCGCTCGATGCCCGAGTCGAACCTCCGTCAGGCAGAACGCCCGGAGGGAGCCGAGTTCCTTCCCAATCCGAAAGGGACCGCGCCCGGGATCGTGCTCCGTCACGGCCAGCGATGGATCTTCGCCCTGCCCGGTGTGCCAGAAGAGATGGAGGCGCTCCTCGAGACAGAAGTGCTGCCCCGGCTGAGGAGCGGCGAGGGCGGAGTCGTCAAGAGCAAGCTCATTCGCACCTGGGGTTCATCCGAATCGATGGTGGCCGAGCTGCTGGACGACCTCTACGGTTCTACAAACCCGTCGATAGCGTTTCTCGCGTCATCCGGTGAGATCAAGGTTCGCATCACGGCGAAAGCATCGACGGAGGCAGATGCAAACGGGATGATCGAGCCGATCGAGCGGAGCGTTCGTGAGCGGCTGGGAGCGCGGGTGTTCGGAGTGGACCAGGAGACGATCGAGGCGATCGTGCTGGCCCTGCTCGCAGACCGTGGTTGGCGACTCGCCATCGCCGAGTCCGCGACCGGTGGGTTGATCGCCGCTCGGATCACCTCTGTTCCGGGGTCTTCGAAGGTGTTTCGCGGAGGCGCCGTCACCTACGCAACCGACCTCAAGGCCACCGTGCTCGGCGTGCCAGCGGACGTGATGGAGCGAGAAGGGGTCGTCAGCGAGGCGACGGCCCGCGCCATGGCCGAGGGCGCAGCCGAACGCTTCGGTGCGGAGGTGGGGGTCTCGGTGACGGGGTCTGCCGGCCCCGATCCCCAGGAACGCGAGCCAGGCACGATGATCATCGGGGTCCATACTCCAAACGGTACGCAGGCTCGAACGATGCGCTTCCCTGGCGACAGGGAGCGTGTCCGCACGTATGCGACGACCGCTGCGTTGCACCTCCTGCGCCTTGGGGTCACGGGGGTGTGGTGGTAGGCCGGCTGTTCATCGCTGTGCCGCTGCCCGACGAGGTGCGGCACGCGCTCGCTGCGCTACTCGATGGGCCGCTGCCGGGGCGGGCGGTCCACCCCAGCAACTGGCACTTGACGCTGCGGTTTCTCGGCGACACCGATGAGGTGACCTACGACCGGCTTCTCCATGCGCTGGGCGTTGTGGACTTCGGCGAGCCGTTCAGAGCGGCGTTCGGTGCATTGGGGGCCTTTCCCCGTCCGGCCAAAGCGACAGTGTTGTGGGTCGGGTTCTCGGACGGACTGGCCGGTTTCACCCGACTCTCAGGTGTGGTCGCGGAGGCGGTCGAAGCGGCGGGTATTCCATCGGAGGATCGCCCGTTCAGGGCGCACCTCACCCTGTCGAGGATCCGCCCACATCAGGACGTCCGACCGGTCATCGATCGGCCCCCGTTCGATGATGTGTCGTGGACGGTCGGGGAGGTCGACGTGTTCAGGAGCCACCTCGGCTCGGGAGGACCGAGATACGAACGCCTGGAGCGGATCATGCTTGGTGTCGAACACATGTTCGAGTAGGATCGTACGTGTCACACCGGCGTTGTACGGTGTCGGCAGACGAGAAGGGAGCTGCAGGTGGAACGAGACAAGGCCCTGGAGATGGCGATGTCGCAGATCGAGCGACAGTTCGGCAAAGGCGCCATCATGAAACTGGGCGACGGCGTCCAGGAGAAGATGGCGTCTATCTCGACGGGCGCGCTTTCTCTCGACCTCGCCTTGGGTATCGGAGGCGTGCCGAGGGGGAGGGTCGTCGAGATCTTCGGGCCGGAGAGCAGCGGCAAGACCACGCTGTCACTCCACATCATTGCGGAAGCGCAACGGAACGGCGGGATTGCCGCGTTCGTGGACGCAGAGCACGCCCTCGATCCCGTCTATGCCAGAGCGCTCGGTGTCGATGTCGACGAGCTACTCATTTCTCAGCCCGACACAGGCGAGCAGGCGTTGGAGATCACCGACATGCTGATTCGATCGGGTGCGCTCGACGTGGTCGTGATCGACTCGGTCGCCGCTCTCGTGCCTCGAGCAGAGATCGAGGGTGAGATGGGGGACTCCCACGTCGGGCTGCAGGCCAGGTTGATGTCGCAGGCGCTACGCAAGCTCACCGGCAACATCCACCGTTCCCGGACGACGGCGATCTTCATCAATCAGCTTCGAGAGAAGATCGGTGTCATGTACGGGTCGCCGGAGACGACACCCGGCGGTCGGGCGCTCAAGTTCTATGCGTCGGTGCGTATCGACATTCGCCGCATCGAGACGATCAAGGACGGCCAGACGTCGATCGGCAACCGGGTGCGAACCAAGATCGTCAAGAACAAGGTCGCACCACCATTCCGCCAGGCCGAGTTCGACATCATGTTCGGGACGGGCATCTCTCGCATGGGGAGCCTCTTGGATGTCGCCGTCGACGAAGGAATCGTACGCAAGAGCGGCGCCTGGTACAGCTACGACAACGACCAGCTAGGCCAAGGGCGCGAGAACGCCAAACAGTTCCTCGAGGACAACCCCGAGGTCGCCGTCCAGCTTCAGGCGAAGGTGTTCGAGGCGGTTGGTTTGCTCGAACCCAGCCAGGAAGAAGAAGTGCACGAAGATTGACCAGTGCGCCGAGGGCGTTCGTACGGTACGATGAGTGCCACGCACACACGAACTATCACTTGAAATCAACAGTACTCACAAGCGAACCTTCAACCAATCAGCAGCCGCGACGACGGTAGACCGTCTCTCGCGTGTCGGATGTGTGTGTGCCGGGCCGGCAGGCTCGGCACCTGCGTTGTTGAAGGTTCCAAGAAAGCGACGGAACCATGGAATACATCGTCGGGGCCGCGAGCCTGGCGGTTGGGGGACTTCTGGGTTTCCTGTGGACGAAGTATCGCGCCGGACTGGCCCGAGCCAGCGCGGAATCGACCGCCGAGGGGATGGTCGCGAGGGCACGCCTGGAGGCACAGGAACTGCTCGCCCGAGGGGAAGAGGAGGCGAGGGCCAAAGCGGAGGCGTACAGGGAGCGGGAAGAAGCAGCGCTCGAACACCGCAAGATCGAGTTGAACTCATCGGAGGAGCGCCTGAGCCAGCGTGAGCAGACTCTCGAACAGCGTGCGTCGAATCTCGCCCAACGAGAGCAGCTGCTGATCTCCCGGGAGAACGAGGCCCAGGAGCAACGGGTCGAAACCGAGAAGCTGAGAGAACAAGCGCGATCAGAGCTCGAACGCCTCGCGGGTTTCGACGCGGACGCTGCAAAGTCGAACCTTCTCCATCAAGTAGAGGATGAAGCTCGACGTGAGGCAATGGTCCTTGTGCGCGACATGGAGATCAAGGCACGGGAGGAAGCCGACCGCCGTGCGAGACGCATTCTCGCGACAGCGATCCAGCGGCTGGCCGCCGAAGTCGTCACCGAGTCCACCGTGTCCGTGGTGGAGCTACCCAACGACGACATGAAGGGCCGTATCATCGGCCGTGAGGGACGGAACATCCGGGCGTTCGAGGCCATCACGGGCGTCAATCTCATCGTCGATGACACACCGGAGGCGGTCTCCGTCTCATCGTTCGACCCGGTACGTAGAGAGGTGGCTCGTCTCACACTGGAGCGACTGGTGCAGGACGGACGTATCCACCCTTCGTCGATCGAGGAGATGTATGACAAGTCTCGAGCGGAGGTCGAGGAATCCGTGAGGGACGCCGGCGAGTGGGCGCTCGTCGAGGTCGGGATCTCTCGGATGCACCCGGAGCTGGTCACCCTGCTGGGACGCCTGAAGTACCGCACGTCCTACGGTCAGAACGTGTTGAAGCATCTGGTCGAGTGCGCGCACATCGCGGCGATGCTCGCCTCGGAGCTGGATATCGACCCCGCACCGGTGAAGCGCGCCGCGCTGTTGCACGACCTCGGCAAGGCGGTAACCCACGAGGTGGACGGTTCCCACGCACTGATCGGTGCCGAGATTGCCCGCCGGTTTGGTGAGGACCCCGCCGTGGTGCACGGTATCGAGGCTCACCACAACGAGGTCGAGCCGCGCACCGTGCTCGCCGTGATCGTACAGGCCTCAGACGCGGTGTCCGCTGCACGCCCTGGTGCACGGCGAGAGGCGCTGGAGTCGTACGTGCGAAGGTTGGAGAAACTCGAGGAGCTGGCCTACGACTTCAGCGGCGTCGAGAAAGTGTTCGCGATGCAGGCGGGCCGCGAGGTTCGAGTGGTGGTCGATCCTGGGCAGGTCGATGACCTGGCCGCGTCGGATCTTGCGCGCAGGATCGCCAAGCGGCTGGAAGAGGACCTCCAGTACCCGGGTCAGATACAGGTGACGGTCATCAGGGAGCTGCGAGTCACCGACTACGCGCGATGAGCGGCGCGCGCACCGGCAAGCGGTACCTGATCAAGACGTTCGGGTGCCAGATGAACGAGCACGACAGCGAGCGCGTCGCCGGAGTGTTCGAACGTGACGGCATGCAGCCGGCCGGGGATGTCGACGACGCCGAAGTCGTGTTCATCAATACATGCACGATTCGGGAGAACGCGGACAACCGTCTCTACGGCAATCTTGGGCAGCTGAAGACGTTCAAGGACGCTCACCCCGACGCACTGTTGATCGTGGGAGGGTGCGCCGCCCAGAAGGACAGGGAGCTGGTCAGGGAACGGGCACCATGGGTGGACGTGGTGCTCGGCACACACAACCTGGATCGAGTCCTCGACCTCATGGACTTCGCGCAGGCCAACGGAGGGGTGACCGAAGTCGTCGACGAGATGGCGACCCTGCCGTCGCTGCTGCCGACGGCACGCCGACAGCCACACTCGGCGTGGGTGACCATCCAAGTCGGCTGCAACAACACGTGCACGTTCTGCATCGTCCCATCGGTACGAGGGCCGGAGATCAGCAGACGCCCGGGGGATATCGTGTCGGAGATCGAGGCACTCGCTTCCGAGGGCGTGGTCGAGGTCACGTTGCTTGGACAGAACGTCAACACATACGGACGCGACCTCGCCCTGGATGGAAAGCGTCGACCGATCTTCGCAGATCTGCTTCGGCGGGTTGGTGAGATCGAAAGAATCAAACGAGTGCGCTTCACGAGCCCGCACCCTGCCGACTTCCGTGAAGACGTGGCCGCGGCGATGGCGGAAACGGACGCCGTCTGCAACCAGTTGCACCTACCGCTCCAAAGTGGCAGCAACCGGATCCTTGCCGCGATGCACCGCGGGTACAACGTCGACCGCTTCATGAGCAGGCTCGCCCTCGCTCGGTCGCTCATGCCGGACCTCGCGGTGTCGACCGACGTCATCGTCGGGTTCCCCGGTGAGACCGAGTCGGATTTTGAGGCGACTATGGAGGTGATCGATGCTGCCCGGTTCGATCAGGCATTCACCTTCATGTTCTCGCCTCGACCCGGGACCGCCGCAGCGGACATGCGTGACCTCTACGTCGACGCCGACGTCATGCAGGCCAGGTACCAGCGCCTCCTCGAACTCCAGAATCGCATCGTGTTGGAGAAGAACCTCGAGCAGGTCGGGCGGGTCGAGGAGGTGTTGACCGAAGGACCGTCGAAGAAGGACCCTGCCATGGCGACCGCTCGTACCGAGGGCAACAGGGTGGTGCATGTCGAAGGGGAGTTTCCGCCGGGACGGTTCCTCCAGGTCGAGATCACCAGCGCGCACAAGCACCACCTGATGGGGGTCGTACGCTGATTCTCGCCATTCTCGGGCCGACGGCGTCGGCAAAGAGCGAGATGGCGCTTCGTCTCGCCGAGGACGTCGACGCAGAGATTCTGTCCATCGACTCGATGCAGGTGTATCGCGGTATGGATATCGGTACCGCCAAACCAGATCGGGAGACGCGCGCGCGAGTCCCGCATCACATGATCGATCTCGTCGAACCCGAGGACGAGTTCACGGTCGCCGAGTTTCAGCGGCGTGCCAGGATGTTCCTCGAACGACGCGTGATCTTGGTCGGTGGGTCCGGCCTGCACTTTCGGGCGGTCGTCGATCCCCTCACCTTCTCCCCTTCGGATCCGCAGGTCCGCGAGGAGCTCGACAGCAGACCATCGTTCGACAACGTCAGAGAGCTCCGCCGGGTCGACCCTGACGCGGATCGTCACGTCGACATGACGAATCCGAGGCGTGTGGTGCGAGCACTGGAGATCTACCACCTCACGGGGAGCACGCCCTCCGAGCGCGCCGCGACGGAGGAAGCGGAGGCGATCAGGTCGTACCGACCCCTCTTGGAGTTCACGGCGGTGGGCCTCGATCCCGGAGAGCAGTTGGGCGATCGCATCGCCAGGCGCCTCTCGGGAATGCTCGACGCCGGGCTCCTGGAGGAGGTGCGCGAACTTGCCCCGCGTCTCGGGCGTACCGCATCCCAGGCCGTCGGCTACAAGCAACTGCTGCCGGTGGTGCATGGCGTGGAGGAGGAGGACGCCGGCGTCGCAGAAGCGATCAAGGCGACGCTTCGCCTCGCGAAGCATCAGCGAACGTATTTCCACCGCGACCCGAGGATCTCATGGGTACCGTGGAGTGACGACCCTGGCGCACTCTATGGGGCGGTCCGGTCGGTGTTTGAGGAGGCGACCGAATGAACTTCACAAAGATGGAAGGCCTGGGCAACGACTTCGTCGTGCTCGAGGGACCGTTCACGCCTTCGGCCGGGGACATTGAGCGGATGTGTGATCGACGGCGGGGGATTGGTGCGGACGGGATCCTCGTAGTGACCCCACTCGACGAGGGGCGCGTTGGCATGGAGTACTGGAACGCCGACGGATCACCGGCCGAGATGTGCGGAAACGGGCTGCGCTGCGTCGCTGCATTCGCCACCCGACAGGGATTCGTGAAGGGGTCCGATTTCACTGTCGAAACGGCCGTCGGACCACGCAGTGTGCGGCTCGGAGACGGCGTGATCACGGTCGAACTCGGTCCCGTCCAGACTCATGCGCATCGGGAGGTGGAAGGGACATCGATGAGGGAGGTCAGTGTTGGCAACCCTCATGCCGTGATCCAGGTCGAGGATCCCGCCGACGTGCGCGTCGGCGACGTCGGACCTCGGATCGAGGCGGCGTTCGCCGGGGGAGTGAACGTCGAGTTCATGACGGTTCGAGCGCCCGGCGTCCTGGAAGTCAGAGTGTGGGAGCGGGGCGTCGGTGAGACACTCGCGTGCGGCACGGGTGCCGCGGCCGCTGTCGGTGCTGCATGCGCCGATGGACTCGTGGGAGAGGATGCCACGGTTCGACTGCCCGGTGGCGACCTCGGCGTGCACCTAGAGGACGGCGTGGCGTGGATCACAGGGCCGGCGACGTTCGTATTCGAGGGGGAGTGGCGTGGCTGAGCGGGCAGTGCTGGCTGCTGTCGTGACGGACGGCGATGTTTCGCTGGATGAGCTGGCGCGACTCGCAGACACGGCGGGGGCGGAGGTGGTTGGCACGATCGTGCAACGGCGTGATCGTCTCGACCCCGCGACGCTCGCGGGGTCCGGCAAGCTCCAGGAGATTCGCCGGTTGATCGAAGAGCTAGAGGCCGATGTCGTGATCTTCGATCAAGAGATCAGCCCTGCACAGGAACGCAATCTGACCGAGGCGCTCGCTGTGCGCGTTTTGGACAGGACGGCGCTGATTCTCGACATCTTCGCCCTCCACGCGGAGAGCAGCGAAGGACGACTTCAGGTCGAGCTCGCCCAGCTCAGGTACCTGCTGCCCCGCCTGCGGGGGAGAGGGGTAGAGATGTCGAGGCTCGGTGGCGGGATCGGCACACGCGGTCCGGGAGAGACCCAGCTCGAGACGGACCGTCGTCGGATCCTTCGAAGGGTGTCGAAACTTCGGGCCCAGTTGGACGAGGTCGAGCGGACGCGGCTCGTGAAGCGAAGCGGGCGCTCGAAGGTGCCGGTCGTTTCGCTCGTGGGATACACCAATGCCGGCAAGTCCAGCCTGCTGAATGCTTTGACGGGTTCGTCGGTGCTCGTGCAGGATCAGTTGTTCGCCACCTTGGATCCCACGACGCGGCGCCGCCTGCTACCGGGGGGCCGGGAGTTGTTGATCACCGACACGGTCGGGTTCGTTCGGCGGCTACCCCATCAGCTTGTCGAGGCGTTCCAATCGACGCTCGAACTGGTCGGCGAGTCGGCGGTGCTGGTGCATCTCGTCGACATGACTGACGACGAGATGGAGATGCACATCGACGCGGTGCGATCGGTCCTCGACGAGATCGGCGCCGGAGACATCCCGGAGGTGCTGGTCGGGACGAAACTCGATCTCGGGAGGGGGAGCTTCGCGAGTCTTCACCCGGATGCGCCCATGGTGTCGTCGGTCACCGGCGCAGGGGTCGACGACCTCGCAGAACGTATCTGGGATGCGGTGTCCGAACGTTTCGAGGTCGTGGAGGTAGTCCTGCCGTTCGGAGCCGAGGTCGAACGACTTCACCGTCTCGCCGATGTGCTGGAGGAAGAGTACCGGCAGGACGGTGTCCGATTGCTGGTTCGGGCGTCCCACGCGGAGGCGCAGCGCCTCGCCCCCTATGTCGTGTCGCTCAGATCGCCCGAAGAACCGCGACCACCTTCCCGAGGATCTGTACGCCGTCGGTGAAGACCATCTCCTCATACGACGGGTTCTCGGGAATGAGCACGACGGCGCCGTTCCGGCGGGCGAAACGCTTGATTGTTGCCTCCTCACCGTCCACGAGGGCGGCGACGATCTGGCCGGTCTCTGCGATGTTCTGGCTGCGAACGACCACGTAGTCTCCGTCGAGGATCCCCGCGCCGATCATGGAGTCTCCCCGCACTCTGAGCAAGAAGACGGGTCCCTGGCCCGTGAACTCTGTAGGCAAGGTCAGGACTTCTTCGATCTGCTCTTCGGCGAGCATCGGAACACCGGCGGCAATGTGACCGACGAGGGGCACGTCGCGGGTCGCCGATCCGTGGAGCCGTGGGGCGTCGGACGCGACCACTTCGATTGCCCGGGGTTTCGTGGCGTCACGTCGGAGGTGGCCGGAGCGAACGAGTGATGACAGGTGGCTGTGCACGGTTGAGGGAGAGCGGAGGCCGAGCGCATCTCCTATCTCACGTACCGAAGGCGGATACCCCCTGTCGGCGACAGTGTCCCGGATGTAGTCGAGTATCTCCCGCTGTCGGCCGGTCAGGTCCTCCATGTGCTCCTCCTCGAACGTACGTTCCCACCCTAGCGACGAGGGCATGTCCAGACAAACATACGTTCGCCCTTGACGCCGAACGTATGTTCGGTCTACACTACGAACACACGTTCGATCGGGTTTCTGTCACACCCGTTTCGTAGCGTGGGGGCACGGTCGAGAGCACCGGCGAGTACAGGAGGGAGTGGACATGACGATGAACACCAAGACCCTGCGAAGGGCTGCGGTTCTCCTCACGACCATCGTGGTCTTCTTCCTCCTGCTCGCGAATGGCGTGGGCGCACAGGATCGCGTCGACGCAACCGCTCAGCACCAGGTGGCTGTCGGAGAGACCCTGTGGGGCATCGCGCAGACAGCGACACCGGCCGGGGGCGACATCCGGGTGACGGTGTCCGAGATCAGGCGATTGAGTGATCTCGATGGGGCTGCGATCTTCCCGGGAGATGTCCTCGTCGTCCCCGCCGGCTGAGCTTGGTCGGTCCGGGTACCCTGTGGAGAACATGCTGTGTCCCTTCTGTGCGTCCGATGAGACGCGGGTGATCGACAGCCGCCCTGTGGATTCGGGCTCGGCGATCCGCCGACGACGGGTGTGTGAGGCGTGCGGGTTTCGGTTCACCACGTATGAGCGCGCCGATGTGCCGCTGATCGTCCGCAAACGGGATGCCCGCCTGGAGCCGTTCGAGATCGACAAGGTTCGAAAGGGCTTGGAGCATGCGCTGGCCGATCGTCCGGTTGATGAGAAGGTCAGGGAGCAGATGCTGCGGGCGATCAGGGTCGACGCGGAAGGCCACGGGAGGTTGGTGACCTCGGACGACATCGGCAGAGCCGTGCTGGAGCAGCTTGCTGCGGTGGACCAGGTCGCGTACTTGCGTTTTGCCAGCGTCTACAAGGAGTTCGAGGGCACCGGCGACTTTGAGCGGGAGTTGGCAGAGTTGCAGCGTCGAGGTGACGCCTAGGCGGTCGGATCTGTTGCGGCTGTCAGCTGTGTCTGGAGCGTATCGAGTTGCGTTCGTGCCCATTCGCCGATTGCCGCCAGCGGAGCGCCTATGGCGGCCTTGAGGGCATCGATGCGTTGTGTCATTTCCTGCACGAGCGTTTCTGCGGTCGCGCTGTCGCCAGTCCTGAGGGCATCGAGGTACTCCACCTGCCAGTCATCGAGGCGCTGGCCGAGCTGGAATGCCGCGATCTTGTGATCTGAGAGGAACGGCTCATCAGGCAAGTTGCCGATCGCATCTTTGGTGGAGGTAACGGCCAGACCGAGTGCGACGCCGAGCTGGGTCAGCCGGTCCTGTGTAGCCGTTGTGGGGAGCGGCGGGAGTTGGAAGGTCTTCGTCCAGAGGAGCCGGTAGCTGAGTGTGTCGCCGAGCCGTCGTTCGAGAGTGAGGCCGATCTCGGCAGCATTCGCCATCGACTGTCTGACAGGTGTGAGGGCGTCTAGTTGTGCCCTCGATACGAGGGGAGGCATGGAGGGCAAGGGCTCGGCCGCTGCATCGAAGAGGGTGCGTGCGCCATCGTTGAAGGCCGACAGGGAGACGGCGGCGTCGGACAACGTTGCCGTATCCGTTGTCGGGTCCGTGATGGCGGAGACCGCGTCTTCGATCTCAGGCAAGAGCGTCTGGTAGTCGGTCGTGACGGCGAGGTAGGTGGCTCGGGCGTCTTCTGCCGCTCGGTCCGGCATGTCCTGGACCGCTTGGAGGATGGCGAGACCTCCGATCAGCAGGGCCACAGCAGCGACGATGATCGGCCAGCGGAATGTGCGGCCAGAGATGACCCGCGGATCGAGACGATCGGGCTTCCAGTCCTCGATGAGGGGGGCGGTTTCGGTGGCTTCCCAGAGCCGGGTGACCAACGTGGTGGTGTCGCCTGCCCTGTCGGACGGCCGTCGGAACTCCTGAAGCCCGGGCACGATGGGTTCCTGCTCAGGAGGCACGATCGTTGTCGTGGTGGCAACGGTCCCTTCCTCGGCGAAGCCGAACATCTCGGTGAGGGTGGAGTCGTACTGGATGGGGGGCGGCCCCGATGGAGCCCGCAATGGCACCGGCCCTGCGGGTTTGGGCGCTGGGGCAGGCCGGGCGTCCTGCGCGGGACGGGAGCTGACCGGGAGATCGGGCCGTGGCGCCCGGTGAGTCGGGGCGGGCGTGCGGCGGATCGAGGCGGGTGTGCCGATTCTGGCGAGCCAGTTGTTGGAGGGGGCCCGGTGTTTGCCGCCTTTGCGCCGGATCACGGGATGACCTTCAGGACATGATCCGTCCGGCCTCAGGGGAATCTGGCTATGGCACGTTGTACAGTATGCGCTAGGCACTCGACGCTCCGTTGTGCGCCTCCGCCCGCCATAGCCCGTTACTCGCCATGCAGACTAGCTTCACACGACTCGATAAGGAACTACCCACACCTCGGCGTTCACACCCGGGCGATGCGGGTCTCGACCTGTATGCACGTGTCGATGTCACCCTCGAGCCCGGCGAGCGGGCGCTCGTTCCGACCGGTATCGCGATCGCCATCCCGGATGGTCATGCCGGCTTCGTGGTGCCGAGGAGCGGCCTCGCCTTCCGCGACGGTATCGGCGTGGTGAATGGACCGGGCCTGGTGGACGCCGGATACCGGGGGGAGTTGAAGGTGATCCTCATCAACCACGGCCAGGATCGTGTTCGGCTGACTCGTGGTGACCGGATCGCACAGATCGTCGTAGTGCCAGTGTCGATGGCGGATTTCGTCGAGGTTGAGTCGTTGCCCGATTCGCAGAGGGGCTCGGGCGGGTTCGGTTCCACCGGTAGGTGACCGCACGGAAGGTAGCTACACTACCGGCCCACGCGGAAGTAGCTCAGCTGGTAGAGCGCAACCTTGCCAAGGTTGAGGTCGCGGGTTCGAGCCCCGTCTTCCGCTCGGATACGACCTCCGGTCGCCCCACTTACGTGATGGCGCGGCGACGTGGCCGAGTGGTTTAGGCACGGGTCTGCAAAACCCGGTACACCGGTTCGATTCCGGTCGTCGCCTCTGGCGGTGCGGGTATACTCGCCGCTCCGGGCGCTTAGCTCAGGGGGAGAGCGCTTCCTTGACGCGGAAGAGGTCAGAGGTTCAAATCCTCTAGCGCCCACTTCAGGAAACCCCTGGTCAATGAGGCCGTACCTCTGGGTGGTTGAACGGGACGATCTCGAGGGTGCTTCCTAGACTCCTGGGGACATGTCTCAGGCTATGGCTCCGCTGCGGCTGCCGTACTACCGAGCCATCTGGCTGGCCGCTCTCTTTTCGAACATCGGTTCTTTCTTTCAGACGGTGGCGGCTGCCTGGCTGA
>CAZQMF010000032.1:0-18711 GCA_964594235.1 uncultured Acidimicrobiia bacterium | reverse complement strand
TCAACAGTATGGGCGCCATCGAGCTCCGGCTTTCGTGCTACGGTCGGCAACCGGATCAAGGAGGCATCGGTGCGCGCGTCGATGGTGAAGGCCATTCTGGGCTACGACCTTGTCGAAGGTGTGTCCAAAGAGGACTACGATCGGTGGCTCTGGGATGTTCACGTTCCCGACCTTCTTGCCAATCCGTATGTGGATCGGCTCGTGTTCAACACGGTGGTGCGGCCTGTGCTTTCCACGAGCGCTGGTTCTCCCACTGCGAGGGAACCGGAGACCTTCTACCGGATCGCCGAGCTGCATTTCGCCGATCATGAAGCGTATGAGCGGTATCTGGGGTGGTTCCGCGAACATCCGATTCCGCCGGAGCGGGGTCCCGCGGGGAGAACGGAGTTCCGGTTCTACGTGTTGACGGACTCTGTCGAAGCTTCCCGCTGAAGTTCTACTGATCCAGCGGCAAGCTCGGCTCTCAGCAGGATTCGCCGTGCTGTGCGGGCTATCGGCTCGTCGATCATCCGGCCTTGATCATCGACTATCACCCCTGATCCGTGAGAGATCGCATCATCGTAGAGCTCCACGACCCTGCGGGCGGCTGCGACTTCGGCTTCGGAGGGTGTAAACACCTCGTTGATCACCGGAATCTGGGCGGGATGGATCGCCGAACGTCCACGGAACCCCAGTCGGTGGAGACGCTTCGTGGAGGCGCGCAGAGCCTCGAGGTTCGGGATGTCGAGGAACGCAGGTCCCGAGGGCGGTTGAATGCCCGCTGCTGCGCTGGCAATGACGACCTGGCTTCGGATCGGCAGCCACTCTCGTTCGTCGTCGGAAGCCGTAATGCCGAGGTCGGCGGCGAGGTCACCTTCACCCATTGCCAGATGCGAGACACGGGGAGCCGCTGCCAGGTCGGAGCTCGCCTGCAAACCGACCGCGGTTTCAATGATCGGTGCAAGGAGGACCTCGCTCGTTTCGCGGACGGCCTCGAGTTGGCGGAGGAGGCTCGCGATCTCTTCGAGCTCGCCCGCATCTTCTGCCTTCGGGACGTAGATGCCCTTCAGGCCCGGGTGCACGACGGCCGCAATGTCATTCTCCATCAGGTCCGGATTCGCGTTGATTCGCACCCACACGGGAGGTCGGCCGGCTTCTGTCTCCTGGAGCCACTTCGAGACGGCGGCCCGTGCCGACGCCTTCGCCGGGGGGGCCACTGCGTCTTCCAGGTCGAGGATCAACGCGTCTGCACCTCGCTTGCTCGCCTTGGCCAGCTTGTCGGGTGCATCTCCGGGAACGTAGAGGTAGCTTCGTGCGGTCATGCGCGACGTTCGCCTCCTCGTGTCGGGTTCAGGTCTGGTGCCGGAACGTACCAGATGATACTATCGGAACGTCATTCCCTCTAGTGGAACAAGTATGTCCTCAGCGCTCGAAGGTGTCAGAGTTCTCGACGTAGCCACCCTGTTCGCAGGGCCGCTGGCAGCGACGATCCTCGGCGACTTTGGCGCCGATGTGATCAAGGTCGAGCACCCTCGAGGTGATCCTGTCCGAGACCATGGCCACGCCAAGGATGGCGTGCCGTTGTGGTGGAAGATGCTCGGTCGCAACAAGCGGGCGATCACGCTCAATCTCAGCAAGATCGAGGGGCAGGAACTGTTCTTGCGTCTCGTTGAGGGCGCCGATGTCGTGATCGAGAATTTCCGTCCGGGCACACTCGAACGGTGGAACCTGGACCCAGACCGCCTCCGCGGGGTCAATCCTGGACTGATCTTGGCCCGGGTGACCGGGTTCGGCCAGTTCGGGCCGTACGCGAAGCGTCCCGGATTCGGGACGCTCGCCGAGTCGATGAGCGGCTTCGCGGCGATCACAGGCGAACCGGATGGGCCGCCAACCTTGCCTCCATTCGGCCTTGCCGACGGTATTGCAGCGCAGGCGACGGCCATCGCGATCCTGATGGCGCTGTATCGGCGTGATGCCAGAGGCGGAACCGGCCAGGTGATCGACCTGGCCATCATCGAACCGATCCTGACGATCCTCGGGCCTCAGCCGATCGTGTACGACCAGCTCGGAATCATCCAGGAACGATCAGGGAATCGGTCGGTCAACAACGCACCTCGCAACACCTATCGGACACGTGACAACCGGTGGGTCGCCATCTCGACCAGTGCTCAGAACGTGGCCGAGCGCGTACTGCGTCTCGTCGGGCATCCCGAAGTGATCGACGAACCGTGGTTCGCGTCAGGTCGGACTCGTGCCGAACACGCCGACCTGCTCGACGAGTACGTCGGAGGTTGGATCGCCCGATATGACTTCGACGAAGTGATTGCCGCGTTCGAGGAGGCGCAGGCGGCGGTGGCCCCCATCTACGACATCGCGCAGATCATGGAGGATCCCCAGTACCGGGCGCTCGACTCGATCACAACCGTCCAGGACCCTGAGCTCGGTGACATCCGCATGCAGAACGTTCTCTTTCGCATGTCAGAGACGCCGGGCGAGATCCGCTGGGCCGGCCGTCGCCTCGGGGAGGACAATGAAGCCGTGTTTCGTCACGAACTGGGGCTCAGCGCCGGGGATCTGCAGCGGCTACGCGACGAAGGCACGATCTGAACAAAGGAATCACCATGACCGCACCATTGGGTATCGACTGGGAAGCACTGCGGAACGCGCGCATCATCGATCTCGCGCAGGGCATGCAGCGGGGGATGCCCGTGTCGCCCAACCATCCGGCCTACCAGATGGCGCTACTGCGTCGGCACGGGGACATGATGCGCCCCGACGGTGGCTCCGCGGCAAACGAAATCATCGTGACCGGCGGGCACGTCGGCACCCACATCGACTCCCTCGCTCATGTCTCCCACGACGGCAAACTGCATGGAGGCATCGAGGCGACGACGGTGCAGAGCCATGAAGGTTTCTCGGTGTTGGGTGTCGACACCATCGCTCCGATCCTGTGTAGGGGCGTGCTACTGGATGTCGCCGCCGTGCATGAGGAGGAGGTGCTACCGCCGGGGTATGAGGTGACCGCAGCCGACCTGGACGCGGCCGCCGAGCGGGCGGGTACGCAGCCCGGCCCGGGCGAAGTGGCATTGATCCGAACCGGATGGCCGGTGCACTGGTCCGACCCTGAGACTTTTCGCGGACAAAGCGGAGGTGCGCCCGGGCCCGGGGTCGAAGCGGGCCGCTGGTTGGCCGAGAGGAATGTGCGCGCTGCCGGCGCCGAAACGATCGCATTCGAGGTCATCAGGCCTGGCGCAGGTCACAGTGTGCTACCCGTCCATCGCATTCTGCTCGTCGAATCTGCGATCCACATCATCGAAGTGATGGATCTCACCGGTCTTGCCGAGGAAAACGTGTTCGAGTTCTTGTTCATCCTCGCTCCGCTGAAGCTGATCGGCGCTACCGGATCACCGGTTCGACCGCTGGCGGTGGTCGATGCCTGAAACGCTGGTCGCCCGGCTTGCGGCGTTCGCCGTCGAAGCTCGCGATCGCGGTGTGCCCGCCGGCGTTCTCGAAGATGCCAAATCGAGGGTTCTCGATGTTCTGGGCAATTCGCTGGCCGCCTGGGGCGACGAACCCGGCGACGCGATTCTCGGTATGGCGCTGGACTGGGGAGGCAAACCGGAAGCTGCGGTGCTCGGGAAGGCGGCCCATCTTCCCGCCCCGAACGTCGCGCTCGTCAACGGTACCCTCGCCCATGCCCTCGACTTCGATGACACACACCTCCCATCGGTGTTGCACCCCTCTGCTTCGGTTGTGCCCGCCGTGCTGGCCGTCGCCCAGGCGGTCGGAGCATCCGGTTTGGAAGCTCTCGTTGCCATCGCGGTCGGCGACGAGATCAATGTGCGACTTGGCGCCGCCTCGTACGACCCGTTGATCAGGAACTCCATCTTCTTCGAAAACGGCCTGCACGCGACTTCGATTTGCGGCACGCTGGCCGCCGCTGCCGCCGCAGGCGTGCTCATGGGACTGGACCAGGGCGGCGTCGCCAGTGCCGTCGGCATCGCGGCGAGTATGGGAGCTGGTCTTCTGGAAGCCAACCGCACCGGAGGTTCGGTCAAGCGGATGCACTGCGGGTGGGCAGGTCACGCGGGCATCACTGCTGCCCTGTTGTCTGCACGAGGCGTCACTGGCCCTCCGACCGTGCTGGAGGGTCGCTTCGGATTCTTCCGGGCGTACTCCGAGGGCCGATTCGACGAGGAGGCCCTCATCGGCGGTCTCGGAGACCGGTGGGAACTACTGCGTGTTCATTACAAACCGTATCCGACCAACCACTTCACACACGCGGGGATCGACGCAGCTCTCGCGCTGCGGGCTCAAGGCCTCGACGTCAACGACATTGCAGAGATCGAGCTGGGCGTTGCCGCGCCGACATTGCGCACAATCGCCGAGCCACCCGAGCAAAAGGCGCATCCACCGAGTCCGTATGCGGCAAAATTCAGTGGGCCCTTCACGGTCGCCACCGCCCTTCTCGGCGGGGGTGGCCTTGGCGTCTACCTCGACGACTTCACCGACGCGACAATCGGAGATCCGGGTCGGCTCCGCCTGGCGGGATTGGTCCGTTGCGTCGCAGACGAGGAGGCCACCGAGGCGTTCCCGAACAGCTTCGGTGGGGTTCTGAAGATTCGGACCACGTCGGGAGCCGAGTTCGAACATCGAGTTCGCCACAACCGCGGCGGCCCGGAGAACCCTCTGAGCCCCGAAGAGCTTGCCACGAAGTTTCGGCTCAACGCCTCACGCTGGTTGTCGGAGTCCGGCATGGCGGAGATGGAAGAGACCGTTCGTCGTCTCGACGAGACACCAACCGTCGATCGAGTACTGGAGATCACATGACCGAATGGGCCGTCGTCGCCGGCGCAACCGGGGCGCTGGGCCGTCCCATCGTTCGGCGTCTGGTGGCGCGCGGCCTCACCGTGCTCGCCGTCGGCCGAACCACAGAAACGCTCGAGGCACTCGCCGAAACCATCCCCGGAGTGGTTCCGTGCGTCGCCGATCTCCGAGCGGATGAAGCGACGAAATCGATCTCGGCAAGGCTGGATGGAACAGTGCGTGCGGTAGTTCACGTCGCGGGCGTGCCCCTTGGGGGCAGCGTCGAGGACGTCGCCACTGACGCGGTGGTTGCAGCGGTCGATCTCAAGGTGAACGGGATGCTTCGCCTCGTCCGGGCGGTCGATCCGTATCTAGGCCAAGGCTCACGACTCATTGCCGTGACCGGAAACCTCGGATACGACCCGATTCCCGAGGCGGTCACGGCGGGCGTAGCAAACGCGGCTCTGGCCAATCTCGTTCGCCAGCTCAATCATGCCTACGCTCCACGCGGAGTGACCTGTCACGCGGTCGCACCGGGCCCGGTCGACACCGCTCGCCTCCGTGTTCTCGCAGCCGGGATGGCTCGTGCACAGCGGCTCACCGACGAGGACATGCTTTCCCGGCTTCGGTCGGAGGCGCCGACGGGAGAACTCGCGATCCCCGAACAGGTCGCGTGGGCGGTGGACCTCCTCCTCGACCAGGAGGCGACCGCTCTCGCCGGTTCGACGCTGCTGCTCGACATGGGGCGGCGCACAGCGATTCCATGAGCGCGCCTTCGACCCCGCCATCCGAGGGACCGCCCGACTACGCGGCCGGTTTCCACATGGCGTTTGACTTCTATGCGTCTCGCTCGGCGCTTCTCCTGATCGACCTGCAATACGCGTCTGCGTCTCGCAGCCACGGACTGGGCGGGCTTCTCAACGAACGGGGCGATACGCGAAGTGGGGCGTGGCGATTCGATCGGATCGAACAAGAAGTGGTCCCCAACGTCCGTCGGCTCCTCGACCGGTACCGGTCGGTTGGGGCACCGGTGGTCCACCTGACCTTGGGGAGTCGCACTGGCGACTTCACCGACGTCGCGCCGTTCCTGCGCCCTCTCGCCAAAGCAACGGACAACCGGGTGGGAAGTGTCAATCACGCCATCCTCGAACCCGTTGCGCCGTTGCCGGGGGAGCCGGTGCTAGTCAAGACCACCGCAAGCGGGTTCTTGGGTTCGGACCTGCTTCGGGTGCTCCGGCGACTCGGCGTTCGCCAGCTCGTCCTGACAGGCGTGTCGACAAACTCGTGCGTTGAGAGCACCGGAAGAGACGCCGCCGATCTTGGCTATCAGTGCATCATCGTTGATGACGCATGCGCCGCTGCCTCCCCGGAGCTGCATTCGGCCGCGGTCGCGAACTTCGCCCGGCTCTTCGGCCAGACCTCAACAACAGACCGCCTGTTGCGTGAGTGGTGACTCTATTCTCGGAGTTCCAGTACACCGGACTCGGCGAGATCGTTCCACACCTGCTGCAAGATGATCTTGCCGTCGCGGAGCACGAACCGGTCGATGTAGCGGATTCCGGAGAAGGGGACGCCGTGGCTGTTGATTCCGTGGAGGGTTCCGGTGCTCACCACGACCACCGATCCATCGCCGCCGCGGGCCACATCCCAGGATTCGAGCACCTTTCCGATACTGCGATAGCGGCTCACTGTCGCGTCCACCATGTCCGCAACACGGTGGAAGGTGCCATTGGGAAAGACCAGTTTCGCCTCGTCGGAGAGGAGGTTCTGGGCCTCGGCAAGCCTTCGTCGACTCGACAGGTCGAGATAGCGGGCCACGATCTCGATCGGTGTCGAAGCATCAGGGTGGAATTCGCGTTCCGTTGACAGTGACATGGCAAGGATGATACATTTCAGGAACGGCGTTTCGCCAGTAGAAACGCTCTGAACGGGAGGACATCATGAAGCGGCTCTCCAAGCTTCTCATGTTGGCAACCGCACTTGCCCTCATCGCGAGCGCATGTGTCAGTGGAACCACAACCACAACGGCGACGCCAACGACCCAAGCTGCAACGACAACGACCGCCGGTCAAGCGACAACGACCACCGCGGCCGCCACCACAACCGCACCGGCTCCGGTCGAGACGATCAAGATCGGCTCGATTCATCCTTTGACCGGGGCACTGGCAGGTGCGGGAACCAAGATGGACAATGGGGCGAAGATGGCCGTTGCGGACATCAATGACGCCGGCGGGATCGCGTCTCTGGGTGGAGCGAAGCTGGAGTTGCTGTCAGCGGACTCAACAGGAGCTGCTGAGGTGGGCCAGGCAGAGGCTGAGCGGCTCATCGGCGAAGGCGTCGTCGGACTCGTCGGTACGTATCAGTCCGCGGTCACCGCCAACGTGGCGGCAATCTCCGAGCGCGATGGCGTACCGTTGGTGATCGATGTGGCCGTGGCCGATTCGATTCTGCAGCAGGGATACAAGAACACGTTCCGAATTCAGCCAAACGCAACTGCCATGGGCAAGTTCGGGGCGCAGTTCCTGAATGATGTTGCCACCGCAGCGGGTGATCCGATCACGAAGGTGTCGTACCTGCACGAAGACAGCGGGTTCGGGACCAGCGTCTTCGATGCGTTCAAGGCTGCCGCAGCCGACTACGGCATCGATGTGGTCGCGGAGATTCCCTACGGAGCGTTCACGGTCACGGACCTGACGACCGAAATGACCCAGGCTGCCGCCCCCAACCCCGACGTGATAGTGGTCACCGGGTATTACAACGACAGTGTGCTTGCGGCCCGAGCGGCGAGGGATCTTGCCGTGGATGTCAAGGCGATCTACGGAGTTGCCAACGGCGCGTACGACACGCCCGAGTTCACCAAAGACTTCGCAGAAGGGGCCGAGGACTTCTTCGACTCGAACTATCACTACAACGCTGCCAATGCGAATGTCGTCGAGATACGCAAGCGGTACGAGGCCCAGTATGGTGCCGCGATGGACACCGCTTCAATGCTCTCCTATCAGGCTGTCATGGTGCTCGCCGATGCGATCGAGCGGGCCGGTTCCACGGATCCCGCGGCGATTCGGGATGCGCTGGCGCAGACGAACCTGACAAATCATCTCATGGCCTATCCCGGACCTATCAAGTTCGACTCGGCCGGCGAGAACGTGAACGCCCAGCCGGTGCTGATGCAGGTGCAGAGTGGGGCCGTGGTGCAGGTGTGGCCAGTCGAGCTCCAGGAGAGTCAGCCGAAGTTCCCGGCGGTGTCCTGGAAGTAGCGATCCAGCGCCAAAGGAGCGTTCGTGGCCGAGACAGCGGTTGAGACACGAGGGCGATCCAGGAATTCCTGGATCGCCCTCGTGGTCATCGGCGCAGTCGCGCTCGTAGTGGCCGCCCGGGCAGCGGGATGGTGGGATTCTCACCACACGATCTTCGCTCAGGCGGTGGTGAGCGGCCTCCTCATCGGCAGTGTCTACAGCCTCGTGTCGATGGGCCTCAGCCTGGTGTTTGGGGTACTCGACATCATCAACTTCGCCCACGGTGCCTTGATGAGCGTGGCCATGTACGTTGCGTTCGTGCTTGTGAGATCGTACGGGATCGATCCCTATCTGTCGCTGGTGGTCACGATCCCGCTCCTGTTCATCATCGGGGTCGCCATTCAGGCAACAATCATCAACCCGGTTATGGGGGCACCACTCCACAACCAGCTGCTTCTGACGCTGGGTCTGTCGCTCTTCATCCAGAATCTGCTTCTGGTGCTCTTCACCGGCACCCCGCGATCGATCGAGCTTCCGTATGCGTCTGCTTCCTTCGGGCTGGGTCCGCTCAACCTGGACTTCCCCGTTCGCCTCTTCGGTGCCGTTGTGACCCTCCCGAAGGCGCTTGCGTTTGTCGTGTCGCTGCTTCTCGCCGGTGTGTTGTTCCTGCTGCTGCAACGTACGAGGCTCGGCACGGCTATCCGGGCCGCGGCTCAGGATCCGGAAGGAGCAGAGTTGGTGGGAATCGACGTGCGCCGGATCTACCTGGTGACCTTCGGGATCGGGGCGGCATGCGTCGGGGCGGCAGGCTCTTTGATCCTGCCGTTCTTCTTCGTCGGGCCGACGGCCGGCGAAACGTTCAACATCATCGCGTTCGTCGTGGTCGTCCTTGGCGGAATGGGCAGTATCCAGGGCGCTCTCGCCGGGGGGTTTCTCATCGGATTGACACAGGAACTCACCCAGATCTTCGTCCCCGGGTCTTCCAAGTTGATTGGCGTGTTCGTGCTGTTCATTCTGGCGTTGCTCCTACGACCTCAAGGTCTGTTTGGGAGTCGGACGTGAGTGGTCTGTTCAAGCGCCTCGCGAGGCCGATCCGACTCGGATCGAAGGACGTTCGTGCATTGGTGGTCGTCGTTCTGCTCCTCGCCGTCGCGCCGTTCTTCATGCCCCGCTTCTGGCTTGCCGTCGCAACGGTGGCGCTGATGTTCGCTCTCATGGGAACCGGGTGGAACATGATGGGTGGCTACGCGGGACAGTTCTCGTTCGGACACGCCGCCTACTTCGGAATCGGGGCGTACTCGGTCGCTGTGCTACTGACGAAGTACCTCCTCTCACCGTGGGTCGGGTTGCTAATCGGTGGGGCCCTCGCGGCCCTCTTCGGCCTCGCCACCGGATTCTTGTCGTTTCGGTACAAGCTCAAAGGTCCGTACTTCGCGCTCGCCACGTTTGCGTTCGCGGAGATGTTGCGTCTGGTCGCCAACGGCACGTCGTTCATCAACAAGGCGATCGGAATCCACATCCCTCTTGTGGGGGGTGATAATTGGGCCAGGTTCCAGTTCGAGGTCAACCAGCGGAACTCCTATTTCGTGATCCTCTTCCTCCTGGTGTTGGCGCTGGCGGCCACCGTGTGGATGGTGAGGGCACGCGCCGGCCACTACATGGTCGCCATACGAGACGATGAAGATGCCGCAGCGGCGTTGGGGGTCAACCCGCTGCGATACAAACTGATTGCCGTGGCGTTGAGCGGGTTCTTCACTGCTCTCGCCGGTGGCTTCTACGTGCAGTACTTCCTCTTCATCGACCCTGATCTGGCTTTCGGTGCTCTCGTGTCGGTGCAGATCCTGCTGCGTCCCATCGTCGGTGGTGTGGGCACCATCTGGGGACCCCTCGTTGGGGCGGGTGTCCTGGCCCTGCTGGGCGAAGGGACGCGCACCCTGGTTCGCCAGCCACCGGCTTTTCTGGGGTTCCTTCAAGGTGTCAACGGGCTGGACGGGATGCTGTTCGGGGCGATACTCGTCGCGGTGATCATCTTCGCGCCGGATGGCATCGTGGGTGTCGTCAGGCGGCTTCGAGCAGGGATTCGCCAATGAGTGTCCTGTTGGAACTGCACGGGGTGTCGAAGTCCTTCGGTGGGTTGCAGGCGGTCAACAACGTCACACTCGACGTGAACGAGGGCGAGATCCTTGGACTGATTGGTCCCAACGGTGCCGGCAAGACAACGCTGTTCAACCTTATCAGCGGTGCGATTCAGGCCGATCGAGGAGCCATTCGTTTCCGAGACGAGTCGCTGGTCGGACTGCCTGCCTTCGCGGTTGCGGAACGTGGCCTTGCACGCACGTTTCAGGTGGTGAAACCCTTCGGCCAGCTCAGCGTGCTCGCCAATGTCATGGTGGGCGCGTTCCTGCATGCCCGAAGTCCCTCCGAAGCAGAGCGCAAGGCCGCGGAGATCATCCGCTTCGTTGGAATCGACCCGATGATGGAGACGCCGGCTTCTTCACTGACACTGGCGGCTCGCAAGCGGCTGGAACTCGCCCGAGCGCTGGCGACCGAGCCGACGTTGCTGTTGCTTGACGAAGTCATGGCAGGGCTCACTCCGACCGAAGGTGCCCAGATGGTGAACATCGTCCGTGAGATCCAAGCCCGTGGTATCTCCATTCTGGTCATCGAACATGTCATGTCGGCCGTCATGTCGGTGTCCGACCGGATCGCAGTCTTGCATCATGGAGAGGTTCTGGCCGTGGGGGCTCCCGGTGAAATCGCTCGAGACCGGGCGGTGATCGACGCATACCTTGGCGAGGAGTTCCACATTGCTGGAGATTGAAGGACTGCACGCCGGCTACGGCGACCTCGAGGTTCTCCACGGAGTATCCCTTCGCGTCTCCGAGGGGGAAGTGGTTGCACTCATCGGCGCCAACGGCGCCGGCAAGACAACCACGATACGGACGGTTTCGGGTCTCATGCGACCTGCGAAAGGAACCATTCACTACGAGGGAAACCCGATCCACACGTGGAGGCCGCGTCGGATCGTTGAGCAGGGACTCGTGCAGGTCGCCGAAGGGAGGAAACTCTTCCCCGGGCTGACAGTGGCCGAAAACCTCGCCATGGGGGCATACCGGCGGGGGAGGCCCGAACAGGCCGACACCCTGGCGGAAGTCATCGAACTCTTCCCACGCCTCGGAGAGCGCAAAAGCCAGGAGGCTGGAACGCTCAGCGGAGGCGAACAGCAGATGCTGGCGATCGGCCGGGCCCTCATGGCCCGTCCACGGCTGCTCATGCTCGATGAGCCCTCACTGGGGTTGGCGCCGATGCTGGTCGCCGACATCTTCGACGTCGTGCACGACATCAGCGAGCGAGGCGTCACTGTCGTGCTGGTTGAACAGAATGCCGTACACGCGTTGCAGATCTGTGACAGGGGCTACGTGCTCGAGAGCGGGCGCGTGGTCATGGAAGGAACGGGTGAAGAACTGCTCGGCAATGACCGGGTGAGGTCCGCGTACCTGGGCATGTGAGGCTGCCGACGGTGGGTCGACGAAGGGTGAGTAGTGACTGAGAGAGTGCAGGCGGTGAGAGGAGTCTCTGAGGCGCTGAGGGACCTGGGGCGGTTTGCCGATCGTCTCACCTGGGACGACCTGGCGCCAGAGATCCAGGATCGGACGTTGCTCGTCCTCTTCGACACTCTCGGCGTTGCGGCGGCCGGTGCGAGAACGTCGGAGGTTGGTTCTTTCGCGAACAGCTGGACCGAGAAGGGCACCGTACCACTCGTCGGACTACGCCGAACTGCCGGCACCGAACCGTCTATCTGGATCAACGCGATGTCGATCTGCTCGCTCGAACTCGACGAGGGCAGCAAGTTCGCGCGGGGGCATCCCGCCGGCCATGTCCTGCCCGGCGCGCTGGCATTGGGGATCGAGACCGGAAGATCAGGCAAGGAGTGGCTGGAGGCGTTTCTGGCCGGCTACGAGATCGCCGCCCGTTTCGGTCGCGCAACCCGGCTGCACCCCGGGGTACATCCCCACGGCAACTGGGGGTGCACCGGTGCCGCGGCCGCAGCAGCCAGACTCTTCGGACTTGACGCAGAACAGATCGCCGCCTCGCTCGATGCCGCTGCCGGCCTGGTGCTGGCTACGCCATTCGAGTCCGCATTCACGGGAAACCTGGTTCGCAACGCGTGGATGGGAGCAGCCGGCGCCGCGGGAGTTGTCGCCGCCCGAATGGCTGCAGGCGGACTCGCACGCGTCGACGATACGGCGGCACACAGCCTCGGGAGGATCCTCGGATCCTTCGCCGTTGAAGACCTCACAACCGACCTGGACGTCCGGTTCGAGATCTCCGGCGGCTACTTCAAGCGACACGCGGCCTGCGCGTACACGCATCCCGCGGCCGACGCGGTCGAGATGCTTCGCGAACCATGGACGGCCGAACAGATCGCATCGGTTGACGTCGAAACGTACGGGATTGCTGCGAGCTTGAATCGGGTCGAGTGGCCGTCGCGACTTGCAGCCATGTTCTCCATCCCGTACGTGGTGGCGCTCATGTTGCTCGATGGAAGCTTCGGACCGGATGCCGCCAACGCCGAACGCAGGACCGACCCGCTGGTCCGGGCGCTCGCGGAGAAGGTGACCGTTCGCGCAACGGACGAGTTCGAGCGTCGGCTGCCTGAACGACGTGGCGCTCGCGTCACGGTGCACCTTGCCGACGGCACCAGCCGAAGAGCGGAGGTCGAGAATCCGATCGGTGACGCAGCTCACGATCCACTCGAATGGCCGCAGATCCGCAGCAAGCTGCACGACCTGCTCGGGGGATCCGCGTCCGGACGAATCGAGGACATCGTCCGGACACTCCCGGAGGCTTCGCGCGCCCTCAACCCGCTATCCGCACTCGAGGAGGTCTGACCGACATGCGTGTACGAGCGATCACTCCGATTGTCGTATCCGAAGATGAGCTCGCCCGGCGACGGGTTCGGTACGCCAGGCTGGCACCCGAACCGCTGGAGATCGAACTTGTCAACATCCCAGGGGGTCCCGACAGGCTCGAGAGTGCGGCACAGATCCGAGATTCCGAGCAGTGGGTGTTCGAAGAGGCGATGCGCACCGATCCGGAACGCTTCGATGCGATCCTGCCCGACTGCGTTCTCGATCCTGCACTGGACCGACTCGTCGCCGAGGCGCCCGTCCCCACTTTCGGCATCACGAAACTCACCGCGGGCCACCTCGCTGCACTCGGACAGAGGTTCGCCGCCGTTGCCCGAACCCCTGCCATCGCCGACGAGCTGGCATCGCGAATCGAAGCGTACGGTCTGTGCGGGCACCTGGTAGGGATCAGAATCCTGCACTTGAGCATCGAAGACATCGCCGACACCGAAACCTGGAACACAGCCCTTGCGGGCGCCCTACAGGACCTTGAAGGGCAGCGTCCGGACACGGTCATCAACGGATGCTCCGCCGTCGAGGTACGACCCTTGCGGGGGCCTACGGTCATCGATCCGACGGCCTTGGCGCTCGAACTCCTGGCCCTGTCGGCTCGCCGGCATCTCATCGCGGGGAGAGCACGATGAGCGGCGCGGACACCGATGTCGTCGTCGCCGGAGCCGGAGGCGCCGGGCTCGCCGCTGCACTTGCCGCGGCGCAGGCGGGCAAGACCGTGGCGTTGCTGGAAGCCAGGGAGACGTTTCGCTTCGGGTCCAACACGTCCATGAGCACCGCCATGGTTCCCGCCGGCGGGAGCCGTTGGCAGACCGAGGCCGGCATCGACGACTCGCCGGAGCGCTTCTACGACGACGTCATGCGCAAGACGAAAGGGAGCGCCGACCCGGTCGTCGCGAAGGCGCTGACAACCGTCGCGCCGGCTCTCGTCGCGTGGATGGCCGACACGCTCGGTGTTCCGCTGGAGCTCGTTACGGACTTCCACTACCCGGGGCACTCACGAGACCGGTGCCACGCGGTGCCCGATCGCGCGGGGAGGACGCTGCATCGGCACCTGCTCGAGGCAGCGAAGCGCTCCGACGAGATCACGCTGATCGTACCAATGCGGGTCACGGGGGTTCACCTCGAATCCGGTGCTGTCACAAGGGTGGAAGCGGAGACCCCCGACGGAAACCGTGAGGAGATCAGCACCGGTTCGCTCGTACTGGCGACGAATGGTTTCGGTGCCAACCGGACACTCGTGCACCGATACATCCCGGAGATCGAGTCGGGCCTGTACTTCGGTGGAGACGGTTCGACGGGTGACGCGCTGTCGATCGGTGAAGCAGTGGGTGCGGAAACAGCCTGTCTCGACGCCTATCAGGGACACGGCTCGGTCGCGACCCCCCATGGGGTGCTGGTGACATGGGCAGTGGTGATGCACGGAGGGTTTCTCGTCAACTCCCTGGGTCGCCGTTTCGGCAACGAGCCGACCGGGTACTCGGAGTACGCAGTGCCGGTGCTGCACCAGCCTGGAGGGGAGGCGTGGGTGATCTTCGATCGGCGCATCGACGACGCCTGCCGGGTCTTCAAGGATTATCAGGATCTTCTCGAGGCCGGTGCTGTGCGGTGGGCCGAGGATATCGAAGCGCTTGCCGGGGTCATCGGTGCGAATGCCTCCGAGCTCGCGACAACCGTCGCGGAAGCCGAGGAGGCGTCTCGTGGGCGGATGGAGGACCCGTTCGGGCGTACCGACTGGGAAGCGCCACTGGAGCCTCCGTTCGCCGCGGTGAAAGTGACCGGTGCGCTGTTCCACACGCAGGGGGGTCTGAGAATCGACAGCAACGCCACCGTACTTCGCGGCAGCTCGCCGATTCGCGGGCTGTATGCGGCCGGCGGCGCGGCGGTGGGCATCTCCGGGCATGGGGCCGACGGCTACCTGGCAGGCAACGGTCTTCTGTCGGCCCTTGGCCTCGGCTACCTTGCCGGGCGAGCAGTCGGACACACCGTCTGAACGCTCCGACTCAGACCGGGCGTTTGATGAACTGTCCGGTTGGCTGTCCGATGACCTTGCCGTCCTGGTAGACGACCGTTCCGCGTAGGACGGTTGTCGTCGGCCAGCCTTTCACGTCGACGCCGGCGAACGGCGTGTGATCCTGGGCAGACAGCAGCATCTCGGTCGTGACGGTCTGTTCGAGGTCGAGGTCGACGATGGCAAAGTCGGCGTCGCTGCCGATCGCAATCGTGCCCTTCTTCGGGTACAGGTTGTAGGCCTTCGCGCTGGTCGTCGAGGCAATCTGAACGATGCGAGAGAGCGAAATCCCTCTCTTGTGGTACCCCTCGCTCAGAAGGACAGGGTAGAGGAGTCCGGTGCCGCCGAAGCCGGGCAGCGCATGCCACAGGTCGTCGCCCTTCTGTTCCATCATGCAGCACGCATGGTCGGAACCGACCCAATCGATCCAGCCGTCGCGGACGCCTGCCCACATCGCATCGATGTCGTCGTCGGTGCGCAGTGGCGGGTTCACCTTGCCACCCAGCCCGCTGAGCCTCTCGTTGGAAAGCGCCAGGAAATGCAGGGTGGTTTCCATTCGGATGTCCAATTCTGGATGCGCTTTGAGGCTTTCAATAGCCGTTTCGAGCGCTTCCCGAGATGAAAGGTGCAGCAGGTTGACAGGGCAACCTGTCGCTGCGGCCAGGGCGACGGTCTCGCCGATGGCGACGCGTTCTGTCAGCGGGGGACGGGCAGCGCTCCACGCGTCCAGGCCCTGAGGGTTGCCATGGCTGCGAACCCGGTCGAGGAAGAACGTGATCAGTTCGGACTGCTCGCAGTGAACCGACAGAGAAACGCGTCGGTCCGGGTACTTGTCGTTGGCGGCACGGATGGCCTCCATGACGGCGTATTCGTGACCGAGGTCGTAGGTGTCGGCCATGGTATACGCACCGGCGTCAGTGGAGTCGGCGGCCAGGTTCAGGCCTTTGTAGAACATGTACAGCTTGAACGATGGGACCCCGTCTTCTCCTGCGAGCCGGTCGATCTCCCCGACGTGCTCTCTGGTCATCGGAGCCAGGTGGTAGCCGAAGTCGGTGTGGGATTGACCCGCGGTCTTGTCGAGGACCTCGGGGAGGATCTCGTTGTATGAACCGGTCTTGTTGAGGTAGTGGCTGCCGGTTCGGAAGTAGCTGAGGATGGTTGTGGCACCACCGACCAGGGAGGACTGGGTCTCATGGAACGCATCGTGTTCGAATGGCTGGTAGATGCCGACGTGGAAGTGGGGGTCGACACCACCCGGAAGGACGACATGCCCGGACGCGTCGATGACCCGCTCTGCCTGATCGGTTGGCAAGTCGGCGGCGATAGCGGTCACTTTGCCGCCTGTGACGCCGATGTCCGCACTGGTCCCATCCTGTTCGGCGGTGACCAGGGTTCCGCCTTTGATGATTAGGTCATAGCTGGGCATTCGCTCCTCTTTCCGTACGAGACTGCTGGTATCCGAGTTTCTCTGAGATCGACGTCGTGGCCGCGAGCAACAGCTCGGTGGCTGCTGCGGCCTCGCCGGCGAACCGTTCGGCCGGCCCACAGACGCTCATCACGGCGATGGGGTGGCCTTCATGATCGAAGATGGGGGCTGCAACCGACGATGCACCGACCTGGCGTTCGCCGGTGGACGTTGCATATCCCTGTTCGCGAATGCGGTTGACCGCCTCGCGAAGACGCCGCCGATCGGTCAGGGTGTGTTCCGTGAGGCGTTCGAGGTCGCCGTTGTGCAGGTATGCCTCTCGTTCATCATCGGGCAGAAACGCGAGGAACGCTTTCGATGAGGCCCCTGTGTGGAGAGGGAACGGTCTTCCCAACTGGACGGTCATCTTCACTTCACGGGAAGGCGTGACCTGATCGACGTAGGTTCGGTGATCGCCACTGCGAATCGACAGCGTCGCCGTCTCTTCCGTCGCGTCTGAGAGGCTCTGCATGACCGGACGAGCCAATGCCTGAACGTCCAGACGTTGGAGGTAGGAAAGGCCCAGGCTGAGTGCCGCAGGACCCAACGAGTATCGCCGGGTTGCTTCATCCACTTCAACATACGCCTTGCGGCGCAGCGACGCGAGGATTCGGTGAACGACAGCCTTGGAGAGGTCGAGCCGCTGCGCAATCTCGGTCACCCCTAGCGTTGGCGAGTCCGAGTTCGCGAAGAGGGTCAGCACGTCGGCAGCGCGTTCGATCGCGGTCACCGTCTGCCCGTCCGATACGCCACTCACGTTCGCACTCCCCACTGGCTCGTTCATAGTCTAGACGAGCGTTCCGCAAGACGGAACCGCGTACCGCAGAAGGGGACGAGGAAAGTAGTCGGTAGCGTTCCGCGGAGCGGTGGTGTCGACGGGGCATCACCCGATGTACCGCCACCTGGCCGGTGGAGAGCCGGAACGCGGCACATCGACAGCCCACGGGATGACTGGATACTGTTCGCCACCCAGGCGGCCCCGGCCCTGGCCATGGCTGCCAATCGATCGCGGCCCCGATCTTCGGACTGCTCCACGACCTCATCAATCAGTATTCCGCTGCTGGTGACTGCCGGTCATCGTCACGGGTCTGGATGGTCGGGCGGCGCCTTCCGGTAGGGTCGCTGAGCCGAAATGCAGACCGACAGAACCGAAGCTTGATCGGGGCAGGTAGCCTCTCGATGTCATGTCCACGGTCACGTCTTGTCCGAGCTGATGGTCGCCTACATCTGCCGCACGTGTGGTGTGCAATACGCCCCGAGCGAAGCCCCGCCCGCCCGCTGCATCATCTGTACCGATCCGCGCCAGTATGTGGGATGGGGCGGGCAGCGCTGGACTAGCCTCGAAGAGCTGACCAGCGAGGGATATGAGACCGATCTACGCAGCCTGGAAAGCGATCTGTTCGGTATCGGAACGAAGCCGGTCATTGGGATTGGGCAACGGGGGTTGTTGGTGCGATCACCGGCCGGGAATGTCCTGTGGGATATCCCCGGCTACGTCGACCAGGACGCAATCAACCAGGTTCGCCAACTCGGCGGACTGCGGGCGATCTCGGCGTCACATCCCCACTTCTACGGAGCAATCGTCGAGTGGTCGCAAGCCTTCGACGCACCTATCTTCCTGCCGGAAGCAGATGCCGCCTGGGTCACCCGACCAGATGCGAAGATCCTGACCTACCAGGATCAGGTGGAGTTGGTGCCGGGCATCACACTGATTCGATGTGGCGGCCATTTCGAAGGCAGCGCGGTGCTGCACTGGGCTGCAGGCGCGGAGGGCCGGGGGGCGCTGCTCACGGGCGACACGATCACCGTGGTTCAGGATCGGGAACGCGTGAGCTTCATGTGGAGCTACCCCAACCTGGTTCCCCTCAACCAGGCGGCCGTGCTGCAGATAGTCGAGCGCGTGGCGGCGTGTCCCTTCGATCGGATCTACGGGGGATGGTGGGGCCGGGTAGTCGCCACCGATGCCAAAACTGCCGTGCAGCGCTCGGTCGAGCGGTATCTTCGGTCCATCCGATGATCGGTCCAAGAACCCCGGCCGGTCTGCCGTCCCGTTCCTCGCCTCACGGTTCCAGCAGAGCAGGGGCAGACGCCTGAACTCGTTGATGAAGCCGTCGAGGACGAACGTATGGGGCCGTGGGCGCCATACTGTGATCAGGTTCGCTTCGGTTTCAGAAGGGCTTCGTCTGGGTAAGGGCCCCAAGGAACCCCGTTTGCAGGAGCGTGCAATGACCAAAGACCATGGACCAGCGATCAAAGACGATGAGCAGTACGAGGCACTGCGCGAGGAAGGTA
>CAZQMF010000031.1:0-19131 GCA_964594235.1 uncultured Acidimicrobiia bacterium | reverse complement strand
GTGACCAAGGAATCCTCGTCGAGAGGCATGGACCCGGAAGTATAGGGTCAGGCAGGGCTCAGTCACGAGCCGGGCTTGGCCCGGCTCGCTTCGCCCGCAGTCAGCAGTCGTCAGTCGCCGGTCATTGGTCCTGAGTCTTCGGTTGTCAGTCATCAGTAAGAACATGGCCCAGGGTCGACGCGGGACCTTGGGGCGAGCTTCTCACCGAGAACCGAAAACCGAGAGTGGCGAGCGCAGCGAGCCTAGAGCTTGGGCACTCGGTCCCAACCGCCCATCAGATGGAAGTGGAGATGGAACACCGTTTGCCCCGCATTGGGTCCGACGTTGGTCACGAGCCGCCAGCCGTCGTCGAGCTTTCTGTCACGTGCGATCCCCTGGGCAACGCCGATGATCTCGGCGATGAGGTCGCCACGTTCCGGAGTCAGGTCGGCAGCCGAATCTGCAACGTGCTCTTTCGGTATGACCAGTACATGTGTCGGTGCTGCCGGGTTGATGTCCTCAAAGGCGAGTACTCGCCCCGTCTCGGCCACCACAGTCGACGGAATGGATCCTTCGACGATTCTGCAAAACAGGCAGTTGTCCAATGGTCTCCTTCTGTCGGAAGGTTACCAAGACCCGACGGCGGACCCCACGAGCGTCCCTCCGACCCTCGCCGACACTTCGATGTCGCGCACTCTCCCTTGCTGACCATCGAGTCCATCGAATCGTACGAGGGCGTACGTGTCTGTGTGTCCGACCGATCCGGAGGCGGTGGTCTTCTCGACGAGCACCGACACCCGTGTTCCAACGAGCGAATCGAGCCAGCGACGTCTGATCCTGTCGCCCAGCTCGCGTACGATCTGGGACCGCTCCCGGCGTACCTCGTGGGGAACCTGGTTCGGGTACTCGGCCGCCGGTGTCCCCTCCCGAGCCGAGAAGCGGAACACATGCAACTTCTCGAATCCGACGCGACCAATCACATCGAGCGTCTGAGTGAACGCAGCCTCGTCCTCTCCAGGGAAGCCCACCATGACATCCGTGGTGATCGCGATGCCGGGAACAGCTGCCCTGGCCTCGGCAGCGACAGCCAGAAAACGGCTCAGGGTCCCAGGGCGCCGCATCCGTACCCACGTCTTCTCGCTTCCGGTCTGGAGCGGCAAGTGGAGGTGATGGCAGACCTTCGGGTTGGAGGCCATCAGCTCGAGCAGGGCCGCGTTGACGTGTGATGCTTCGATCGATGACAGCCGGATACGGGCCAGACCATCGATCGTGGACAACACCTCGATCAGATCGACGAGACCCTGTCCAGTGCCTCTCCCGTAGGTGCCCAGATGCACGCCGCTCAATACGAGCTCGGTCGTCCCGGACTCCACCAGGCGTCTCGCGTGCGTATACACCTCGTCGAGGGGTCTGCTCTCGAGCCCGCCCCTGGTCATCGGCACGATGCAGAACGTGCACATCTCATCGCACCCCGACTGCACCCTCAGGTTGCGCCGAGGGCCCTCGAAACCGAACTGGAGTGATGCGTGCCTCCCGACCCGATCGGCGACGGTCGGCGGCAGCGCTTCTTTCGCCGGTAGCACGGCATCTACGCCGGCCATGGCGCGCACCTCGTTCTCGTGGGCGACGGCGTAGCAGCCGGTGACGACCACAACCGATTCCGGATGCTCCTTCACGGTGCGACGGATGAGCTTGCGGGACGCGGAGGAGGCCTCCGCCGTCACGGTGCACGTGTTGACCACGACGATCTCCGGGTCGTCGTTGTCGACAGCGATACCACGATCGGCGAAAGCGATGAGGATCTCATCGCTTTCGGCTTGATTCAGTCGACAGCCGAGTGTTCTGAGCGCGACAGTTGGCACGGATGACAGCGTATCGCGTGCCGGGGCCGACTATTGATTCGCGGGTACCAGTCCGAGGTCGGTGAGGACGCTTTCCACGTCATCTTCCGACTCGAGCAAACCGGCAAGGATGCGAAGATCACTTCTGCGAAGGGTGAGCACCTTGCCGTTGAAGTCCTGGCGCATCAGTTGGATGGCACGAAGGAAGCGCTCGATGATCTGGCCACCTTCCGATTGCTCGACCTTCTCGAGGTCGATCGTGATCCCACCGCTCTGCCATGAAGGTGTCGTGACACGACCCGCCTCCGGCAGCAGTTGCTCGACCGGCACGCCATACACCGACGCAAGCCTGTGCATGCGCGGGAGCGACAGCGCGCGCTCACCCCGCTCGTATGCACCAAGGACCGAAGCCTTGAACTCGTACGCCGAGACTTCCTCGACGTCCTGCAGTGAAAGCCGTTTTTGGCGTCGGATTGCACGCAGGCGCCTGCCCACGGCCTGGTTGTAGCTCGCCTCCGTCATCAGCCAACTCCCTCTCGAGTGGGGCCACGCCGCACCACTCACAGTGACACTCTACCGGCTGATTCGCCGGTTGTCACCCCTCTCCGTGGTGTTTCTTCTGAGCAGTGCTGCCCCGACGATGGCCGCCGTCTCGACGCGAAGGATCCTCTCTCCGAGACGTACCGGTGTTCCGATTCGCTCTTCGGGCGTGAGGCCCCCCTCGGGGCCGACGATCAGGGTCGAGTCCGTCTCGATGGGCATGGCCGGCGCCCCGTCCGGATCGGCGACCAAGATCATTCCGACGAGATCGGCGATTCGAACCATCGCATCGTCGATGTGCATCATCCAGGCACCCCGCGACTGCTCGAGAGCCTCCTGCGCCCACGCCCTTGCCTTGTCTGCTCGAGGCGGACGACCGATGGTCCGTTCCGTCTGCAGCCACACCAGACGGTCAACGCCGAGTTCGCCGAGCTTCTCGACGAGGAATCTCGCCCTGTCGGTCGATCGAGGTGGGCCGACAGCCACGGTGAGCTTCGCGACCGGCTGCGGTAGACACGACTCGTTGCCTCGACGGATGGCCCCACCTTCCAGGACTCCTTCGCCGGTGCGCCCTTGACCATCCGTGTAGGACAGGGCCGCGCCATCGTTCAATCGAAGCACCCTCCGCAGATGATGCTCCGTCTGATTGCTGAGGGTGAGCGACTGCCCATGCCACGGCGGCGGCACAAGGAGATGAGGGATATGTCTCATCAGAGGAATCGTCGTTTCGACTTGACCGAATCTCCGCGAAGCTCGGCGTAGTCGCGCAGCGTACGCTCCTCTTCCTTGGACAGCTTGGTGGGAACCACAACCTTCGCGATGACGTTGAGATTGCCCCTGCCACGGCGACCGAGGCGACCGACTCCCCTCCCGACGATGGGGAATCGCTGCCCGGGCTGGGTACCCGCCGGGACGCTCAACGAGGTGGTGTCTCCTTCGACGAGTGGGATGGACACTTCGGACCCGAGGGCGGCCTGCGCGATGTCGAGTTCCAACTCGTACATCAGATCGTCACCGTCGCGCACGAACCGCTCGTCTGGCAGCACCCTGATCTCCACGTACAGATCACCCGGTCTGCCGCCGTAGGGGGCTGCCTCTCCTTGCCCGGTGAGGCGCAGGCGGGTTCCCGTCGAGACACCTTGCGGTATCTGCACCGTGGCGCTGCGATCCTGGCGCACGACGCAGGTTCCGCTGCACATCGAGCACGGTTCCGAGATGAGCTTGCCCGAGCCATGGCACGCATCGCAGGTCGTGAGCGTCATCATCGAACCGAACATCGATCGCCGCGCGACCTGCATGGTTCCCGTGCCATTGCATCGACCACACGTCTCGACAACCGCCCCCTTCTCCGCGCCCGTCCCCTCGCACTGGGGGCAGGTCGATAGCGCTCGGAACGTCAGGTCTCTGGTCGTTCCAAACGCGGCCTCGGCCAGTTCGATCCGGCTCTCGATGGCGATATCCCGGCCCCTCGCGGGTCCCTGCTGACCGCCGAATCCGAACACACCGCCGGTGCCGAAAACCGATCTGAGCAGATCGTCGAGCCCTCCCATGAGCAAGTCGCCCAAGTCGACCGTCTCTCCCCGGTCGTAGGAGCGCCGACGGGTAGGGTCCGCCAGCACCTCGTAGGCTTCCGCCACATCCCGGAATCGTGCCTCGGCGGTCGGATCACCGGGATTGGCGTCGGGGTGTGTCTCCCGTGCGAGCCGTCGGAACGCCCGCTTGACCTCTTCTTGGGTCGCGTCCTGGCCAACACCCAGGATCGAGTAGTAGTCCTTACGCATGACGGCGCCCGGTCACGATGATCCCAGGCTCTCCTCCAGAGTCTCCACGACCTCTTCGACGGCCGAGATCGTACGACGGTAGTCCATGCGCATCGGTCCGATGACCCCGATGCTTCCGTCACCGTCCTGTCCGAGCTTGAACCGGGTGGAGACGACGGCGAGGTTGAGGTCGTCTCCCATGTCCAGTTCGTTGCCGATCCGAATACCCATTCCCTCGGGCCGGTCCGCAAGGATCGACAGGATCATCGCGTCGCGTTCGAGTAGCTCCAGGATGGATTTGATCGCTGCGAGATCCTCCCAGACATTCGTCATCTGTGCAGTTCCAGAGACGTACACCTCTCGAGAACCTCGTTCGATGCGCCCTACGGCCTCGATCACTTCGTGAACCAGCCCCGAGACGGAGGCCTGCATGTTCAGAGATGTGGTCGAAGTTCCTGCGAGAATCTCGTCCACCGTCGCCGTATCGAACAGGTCCGCGAGCACTCGTTCCGTTTCCGCCACATCGCCCGGGTCTACCG
Organism: uncultured Acidimicrobiia bacterium; assembly: GCA_964594235.1. Lineage (GTDB taxonomy): Bacteria > Actinomycetota > Acidimicrobiia > Spongiisociales > UBA4744 > CAYLHS01. The sequence continues at coordinate 14,472 of CAZQMF010000031.1, read as the reverse complement.
GCCGCTCGAGACGCACCAACTCCTGGGTCACGCGGCCCCTGTTGAAGATCACGACCAGCAGGATTACCTGCGACGCGAGCGGCACAAGGTGCACTCCCCTGACCCGCTCCAGCGCAACCCCGGGACCGACCATGACTGCCGGATAGTGTGTGATGTCGCTCAGCAGCTCGGTCGTCGACTTGAGGAGACTCGACAAGCCCTGATGGAACGACGAGAAGAACGTCTGGATACGGGCTCGCGTGTGTGAGCGGAGGCGTGCGGGCACACAGTGATCCACGTAGTAGCGGTACGCGCTGCCTGTCGGAACCCGACCCGCGGACGTATGTGGCTGCGCGACCAGACCGTCGAGCTCCAGTGCAGCCAGCTCGTTGCGCACAGTGGCCGACGACACGTCGAGGTGGGAGGCCTCCAACACGGTCCTCGACGACACGGGCTCGCCTGTCCGGATGTACTCCTCGACGAGCGTCCGCAGGATTTGTGCCTTGCGCTCGCTGAGCATGCCGACAGGTTAGCAGTCTCACTCCGAGAGTGCTAAGACCGCCCGGCTGACCTCGTCGGTCAACAGGGGGCGTAGCACCATGATCCGATCGCCGCGTCTGGCGATCACCCCTGCCTCGACGAGGCGCCCACCCCACACCGAGCCGAGGAGCGCGTCGCCGCCACGTCCTGCGATGACCCCTCCGGTGCGCCGGAGGCCAAGGACGAGCCGCTCCTGTTCCCTCCCCCACGGGTCGAGACGTTCCGTTCCCTGAATCGGACTTTCATCCTGCTCCACCCGGTCCAGATACGCATCGATCCGTCGGACGTTGCGTGTTCGAACCCCATTTCTGTGCCCGTGTGCTCCTGCTCCGAACCCCAGGTACTCCCCCTGCGACCAGGTGATCAGGTTGTAGACACATTCCCTACCCGGTCGCGCGTAGTTCGAGACCTCGTACCGTTCGAGGCCCCCGACCAGGGCTTCCACAGCCTCGTACTCCGCCGCCTGCAGGTCTTCGTCAGGAGCGGGTGCCCCGGCCGAGATTGCACGACTCAGCGGGGTCCCACGCTCGACGGTCAGTGCGTACGTCGACAAGTGGTCGGGTTCGAGCGCGATCGCCGCTCGCACGGTCTGGATCCACCCTTCCAGGGTTTCTCCGGGCGTCCCGAAGATCAGATCGATGTTCACCAAGAAGCCAGCCTCGATCGCTTCGACCACCGCGGCGACAGCCTTGGAGGGCGTGTGGATGCGACCAAGCGAGGAAAGGATCCTCTGGTCGAACGACTGCACACCGAACGACACCCGCGTGAAGCCGGCCTCACGCAGCTCAGCGGCACGGCGCGGGCTCCAGTCCTCCGGGTTGGCTTCCAAGGAGATCTCTGCGGCGCCGACCAGTCCGAAACGGTCGTTGATCGCTTCGATGATCCGATGCAGCCGCGAAGCGGGCATCCTGCTGGGAGTCCCGCCACCGAATGCGATGGCGTCGAGTGTCCGCCATACGGCAGCTCGACCGACCTCGGCAACGACCGCCTTCGTGTAACGATCGACGAGATCGTCTCTGCCGGCGATCACGTTGAAGTCGCAGTATGGGCACACCCGCGCACAGAACGGGATGTGGACGTAGACGGCCGCTCGATCCACCGCTGCGTCGACAGTGTCGCTACTGGTCATCGAGTCGTCGCGCCATGACACCGAAGGGGCTTCGAGGACGATTTCCGAGAACACGTCCAGCTCGGCGGCGGTTCCACATGATGGTGCAACCTACCACCGGCCGTCAGGTCGGAAGGCGCCCGGTCGGCCTTGGGGTGACTACGCCGCTGACAGCCCTACCTGTCCAGGTTCGACAGCGTGATGAACACGCCACGCAGATCCGGGTAGAGCTGGCGGTAGGTGTCGTAGGCCCGCGCGTAGAGTGCCGCATCCTCAGACGGCTCGGATACCGTCGCCGTTTGCACTGCAGCACTGCATGCCTCGGCGACATCGACGAAGGAGCCTGCCCCGGTTGCCGCGAGCAGAGCCGCTCCGTGGGCAGCGCCCTCCGGAGTGTCGACCGGGCGCACCGGCACGCCGAGCACATCCGCGATGATCTGAAGCCACAGGCGAGACGCGGTACCGCCACCGGACGCTCGAACTTCGTCGACCTGCGTCGCCCGCTGTACGAGTCGGAGCGAGTCGAGCAACCCGAACGCCACCCCTTCGAGGACCGCTCGGGCCATGTGGGCGAACTCGTGGCGTACAGTGAGTCCCACGAATGCCCCTCGTGCCAGCGGATCCGGATGTGGGGTCCTCTCCCCGCTCAGGTACGGAAGGAACTGCAGACCGGCTGAGCCGGCGGGGACCGTTCCCGCCGCCGCGTCGATCTCGGCGAATGAACGGTCGGGTGCGAGCACCCGCCGGAACCACTCGAGGCTCCCCGCCGCGGACAGCATCACTCCCATGAGATGCCACATGCCCGGAACGGCGTGGCAGAACGCGTGGAGGCGGCCCTCGGGTTCGACGGCCGGATGATCCGTCGGCGCGAACACGACACCGCTCGTTCCGATGCTCACGGCAGCGATGCCCGGCTGCACGGCACCCACACCGACACCGTTCGCCGCCTGATCCCCACCACCCCCGACCACCGGTGTTCCCTGCATGAGCCCAGTCGCCTCTGCGGCTGCCGCGCTCACCGTGCCGGTTGTCTCTGTGCCTTCGAACGTCTGAGGCAGCCACGTGCGCGGGATGCCGAGCGCGTGGACCAAGACGTCTGACCAGTCGCGACGCGCGAGGTCGAACAGGATCGTCCCGGATCCGCCGGCGCGGTCCATTGCAAGCGTTTCGGTGAGCCGGTAGCGGACGTAGTCCTTCGGGAGCAGGATGGTCGCCGTACGATCGAACACAGCAGGTTCGTGGTGCTTCACCCACAGGATCTTCGGAGCGGTGAATCCGGTGAGTGCGTCGTTGCCGGTGAGCCGAATGAGCTCGTGCTTGCCCACGGTCTCACGGATCTCATCGCACTCTGCCTGGGTGCGCTGGTCGTTCCATAGGATCGCCGGTCGCAGAACACCGCCACGGTCGTCGAGCATGACGAGGCCGTGCATCTGGCCCGTGAGCCCGACACCTCGGACATCGGCCGCGTCGATACCGGCGACCGCGAGCACCTCTCTGATCGCCGCTCGGGTCGCGTCCCACCACGACGCGGGGTCCTGCTCTGACCAAAGCGGCCGTGGGGTGTCGAAGCCGTAGGTTGACCGGCCGATCCCGACGATCACCCCCGCTTCGTCGACGAGGAGCGCCTTGGTGGCCGTGGTGGATACGTCAATACCCAGGTAGTGGGTCATCCAGGACCTCCTTCCGGGACCGCAGACAACGCAGCGAGCACCGCGTCGATGTCGCAGCCGTCGACGGTCGTCGGCATCGAGTGCGCAGTCACGAGAACGCCCCCTCCCCTGTCTCCCCGATCCGGTATCGCGGGCACCTAGGCGACACTAACGTCTTACTCTGGATGATGTGGCGTTCGGCCGCGGCCGGGCCGCCAACAGCACGCACGTCGTCAGGAGGGCCGCCATGGCCGAGTTCTTCACAGGTGTAGAACCTATTCGCTACGAGGGACCCGAGACGGACAACCCGCTCGCGTTCCGCTACTACAACGCGGACCGCGTCATCATGGGCGCCCCCATGCGCGATCACCTTCGCATGGCCGTCGCGTACTGGCACTCGTTCAACTGGCCGGGCAGCGACGTGTTCGGTGCCGGGACGCTCGACCGGCCCTGGCTCGATCCGTCTCTCGACCCGATGGTCGGGGCGCACATGAAGATGGACGCCGCATTCGAGTTCTTTGCCAAACTCGGCTTCCCGTTCTTTTGCTTCCATGACCTGGACATCGCTCCCGCCGGTACCACGTTTGCCGAGACACGGGCCAATCTGGAGACGATGGTCGGGTATGCGGAGGAGATGATGGCCGCCACCGGCGTCCGGCTCCTCTGGGGAACGACGAATGCGTTCGGACATCCACGCTTCGCTGCTGGGGCCGCAACGAACCCCGATCCTGCGGCCTTCGCGTACGCGGCTGCGCAGGTGAAGAACGCCCTCGATGCGACGCACCGCCTCGGTGGCTCGAGCTATGTCCTCTGGGGCGGCCGTGAGGGCTACGAGACGTTGCTCAACACCAGGATGAAGCACGAGGCCGATCAGTTCGCGCGGTTCTTGCACATGGTTGTCGACTACAAGCACTCGATCGGTTTCGAGGGACGGCTCCTTATCGAGCCCAAACCGGCCGAGCCGACGAAGCACCAATACGACTACGACTCGGCGACGGTGCACGGTTTCCTCGAACGATACGACCTGCTCGGTGAGTTGTACGTGAACATCGAGGTGAACCATGCAACACTGGCCGGCCACAGCTTCCATCACGAGATCGCGTACGCCGTCGACAATGGCATTTTCGGAAGTGTCGACGCCAATCGGGGAGATCCCCAGAACGGCTGGGACACCGATCAATTCCCCAACTCGGTCGAGGAGATGACCTTGGCGATGTATGAGATCCTTCGCGGGGGCGGCTTCAAAGGTGGCGGGTTCAACTTCGACACCAAGCTGCGACGCCAGTCCGTGCACCGCAATGATCTCTTCCACGCGCACATCGGAGGCGCTGATACGCTCGCCCGGGCGCTGCTGGTCGCTGCAGCACTCCTCGAGGACGGTTCCCTCGAGGCCGCACGTGACCGTCGCTACGCGGATTGGAGGGGGGATCTCGGAACGTCGATCCTCAACGGCGATAGCGACCTGGCATCGCTCGAAGCGGAGGTCGCTTCTGGAGAGATCGATCCGAAGCCCGTCTCCGGCAGGCAGGAAGAACTCGAGAACCTGGTGAACCGCGCGATCTGGTCCATCTCGTAGCGGGTATCGGACAGCGTGCGCGCGGCGCGCCCGGTCAGTGGTCGTACCATTCGCGTGATTCCGCGAAGGTCATGGTCGCGTGCTCCACAACGTGGTCCTCACAGACGATCGCAGCACGGGTAGACACAAGCACCGAAGCCTCTCAACGTATGACCGCTCGATGCGCTGCCTCGTCCTCGACGTCGCTACTGGTCATCGAGTCGCAACGCGGAGATGAATGCCTCGGGGGGAACTTCGACCCTCCCGACCATTTTCATGCGCTTCTTCCCTTCCTTCTGGCGTTCGAGCAGTTTCCGCTTGCGAGTCACGTCTCCGCCGTAGCACTTGGCGATCACGTCCTTGCGGCGGGCCTTGACCGTCTCGCGGGCGATGATCCGGCTGCCGATCGCCGCCTGGATCGGCACGTCGAACAACTGCCGCGGGATCAAGGTTCGAAGGCGCTCGACCATCTTGCGGCCGTACTGGTACCCCTCGTCCTTGTGGACGATCGCCGAGAACGCGTCGACCTGCTGCCCGTTGAGCAGAACGTCGACCTTCACGAGTGCCGAGGTTCGATACCCGGCGGGTTCGTAGTCGAGCGAGGCGTAGCCACGCGTCCGAGACTTGAGCGCGTCGAAGAAGTCGAATACCACTTCGGCGAGAGGAATGTCGTAGGTGAGTTCCACTCGCTCGGGGGTCAGGTAGTGCATGTGGTCCAGCATGCCCCTTCGACTCTGTGCGAGATCCATGACGGTTCCCACATACTCGGTTGGAACGACGATCAGGGCTTTGATCACCGGCTCGTCGAGATGGTCGATCATCACCGCATCCGGAAGGTCGGCCGGCGATCGAATCTCCTCCGTCGATCCGTCGGTCCGAATGACTCTGTAGGCGACGGATGGCGAAGTTGCGACGAGGTCGAGGTCGTACTCACGCTCGAGCCGTTCCCGCACGATCTCCATGTGCAACAGGCCGAGGAACCCACAACGGAACCCGAACCCCAGAGCCCGAGACGTCTCTGGCTCGTACACGAGAGCGGCGTCGTTCAGCTTCAACTTGTCGAGCGCCTCGCGCAGGTCCTCGAAGTCCTCGCCGTCCGACGGAAACATGCCGGAGAACACCATCGGCTTGGGTTCCGCGTAGCCCGGCAGCGGCGTCACCCTTTGATCGTGCGAGACCGTGTCACCAACCTTGATCCTGCTGATGTCCTTCACACCAGTGATCAAATAGCCGACCTCTCCTGCGACGAGCTTCTCTACCGGTCGCGCGGCCGGCGTCACCACGCCCACCTCCGCCGCGGAGTGACGCTCACGCGTCGCAGTGAAGGTGATCTCGTCTCCCCGACTCAGCTCCCCGTCAACGACTCGCAGGTAGCACACGACCCCTCGATACGAGTCGTAGTACGAGTCGAACACGAGCGCGCGGAGGGCGCCATCCGGGTCACCGCCCGGAGGTGGGACTTCCTCGACGATCCGCTGAAGCAGCAGGTCTATCCCGGCTCCCGTCTTGGCCGATACGTGCACGATCCGCTCCGGATCGACGCCGAGCAGTGCGACGATCTCGTCCGACACCCGCTCGGGATCGGCAGCCGGAAGATCGATCTTGTTGATCACAGGGATGATCTCCAGCCCGGCGTCGATCGCCAGGTAGGCGTTTGCCAGCGTCTGTGCCTGCACACCTTGGGCGGCGTCGACGAGCAGGATCGCTCCCTCGCACGCGGCAAGCGATCTCGACACTTCGTAGTTGAAATCGACGTGCCCCGGCGTGTCGATCAGATTGAGTGTGTAGGTCTTTCCGTCGGTATGTTCATATGCCAGTCGAACTGCCTGAGCCTTGATGGTGATACCTCGCTCGCGTTCGAGCTCCATCGAGTCGAGCACCTGATCACGCATGTCGCGCGCGGAGACGGCCCCCGTCTTCTCGAGGAATCGGTCGGCGAGGGTCGACTTGCCATGGTCGATGTGTGCGATGATGGAGAAGTTGCGAATCAGAGCGCTGCATTGTACCTGCGCGGGTTCCGCTGCTAGGCTCCCTCGCTCGGCGGACATCCCCGCCCAATCCTCGAATGTGAGATGAAGGCATGGCCAACATCAAGTCCCAGATGAAGCGCAACCGTCAGAACGAGAAGCTTCGCGAGGCCAACAAGGCGAAGCGCTCCGAGCTGAAGACTCGCGCGAAGCAGGCGATCGCCGCTTCGGAGTCGGGCGACACTGCAGCGACCGAGGCGGCGTTCCGTGAAGCCCAGAAGCGCATCGACATGGCGGCGGCGAAGGGCCTGATCCACAAGAACACCGCCGCACGCAAGAAGTCTCGACTCGCAAAGCGACTCTCGAAATAGTCCGGTTCCAGCTCCCCGTTCCCAGAATCCACCGGGGAGCTCGCTAGGCCCTTCTTGGACCCCCATACCAGCGACACAACGCGACCGTCAACCGTTCCAGGGTGAGTTGCTGTATCTCTGGTGGGCTCGTCTTCATGATGCGGTCGGCTCGAGCCAGCGCGTCGAGGGCCTTGCCGAGTGACGAGTCGGAGACCTTGGACCGGTTCTCCCACGCCTTCTTCACCGGATACCCCGACTGGCCAAGCCACTCGCCGAGCGTCTCCATGTTGGGAGCCGACACCGCCATCGCCCTCCTGCGAAGGTCACCCTCGAGGAACGCAAGGAGTTGGAGTGGGTGTCCGTGGACCAAGAAGTCCGACAAACGACGCAGCGCCTGCCCGACGTCTCCGGCAAACACCGCATCTCCATACAGCCAGATCGGTTCGTCGGGTCGGTTGGCGAATCGGAGATCCACATCGCGGACCGTGACCTCACTCAACCCTTCGAGCTGATCCAGTGCGCGCGCGAGCGAAGCAACATTCGACCCGAACTTCCTGAGGAGCGCTGCCACAGCATCAGGTTTCACTCGGAGTCCACGCCGGCGTATCTCGGAGAACAGCCAGTCGCCTGCGTCTTTCTCGCGCAGCTTCTTGACCTTGACGATCTCACCGGCGGCCCTCACGTACTTCGCCAGTGCGCCGGGCAAGCTTCCAGCACTCACGAACACTACGACAACCGCCTTGGGGTCGATCTTCTCGAGAAGCTCCAGGATGACTTCGGCCTCCGCCTTCTGAAGCAGCTGAGCGTCGACGACTTCGATACCGAGCCTGTCCCCGAACAGCGAACCCGATTGCAGCGCAGGGATGACAGGCTCAACGCCACTGCGCAGCACACCTCCGTCTCCCGCCTCGTCAGCGCCTCTGGGTGGCACATCGATGCGAACCGTTTCGGTCACCCCTGACTGCTCCAAGAGCCTCGCGGCATGCTCGAGCATCGTCGCTCGCTCTCCGGGGCCGGCACCCGACGGACCCTCGACTGCCATGACCGCCTTCACGGGACCTCCCTTTCGAAGAGACGCACCAAGTCGCACGCCTCCTCGGGATCGTGGACCCGAATCATGTCGGCTCCATACTCGAGCGCCATCGCCACATAGGCCAGGACGCGAGACAACTCGCGTTTTCGCGGGATCGGTAGGAGCACGGGATGTCCGAGTCTCCTGATGGCGTCGATGTGCCTGATGACGCGAAGCTGCTGGCGGGTGTACTCCTCGTAGTCGCCGCGGTAGTTGATGGCGATCCCGGGATCGAGGATGAGCTTCGTGAGGCCACGTTCGGTGAGCGCGTCCACGAGCGGTGCGAATCGTTCGGCCACTTGAGAGGCCTTGTCCTCCACGAACTCGATGGCGCCGACAGTGAGCGGCGTGTCGCCCTCCACATACGTGGCAACGACCGGCACGTTTCGTGCAGCGACCACGTCCACCATCTCGGCGTTGCGCATCCCGCCCGTGTCGTTGATGATCGCTGCTCCGGCGTCGAGGGTACGGTGAGCCACTTCGGGTTTCCACGTGTCGACCGACACGACGAACCCGTCACTGGCGAGCAGCCCGATCGCCGGCAGGAGACGGTCGAGCTCCACCTCGATGGGCAACTCCCCGGCCAGATAGTGCGACGACTGGCCACCGATATCGATCACGTGAACGCCATGGTCCCGGTAGCGGCGAGCCATCTCGAGAGCAGATGCAGGCGAGTCCGCAACCGTTTGCTGGTTGTTCGACTCCGGGGACATGTTGATGACACCCATCACGTAGGTGCGATCGCCCGTGAAGTCGAACTTCATGCCGCCCGCATCGAACCTGAACGCGCTCACCCCTCGGAGAGTAGCGAGGCTCGCTTCGCTCGCCGTTCTCGGTTGTCGGTTTCCGGTCGTCAGTAGGAGCGCGGCGTGGGGGCACGCGAGATCGCGGGGCGATTGCCTTACCCAGGACCGTCAACTCAGAACCGAAAACGGGCTCGCGCAGCGAGCCTACGGTCCCACCAGAAGCGACCCGTCCAGCTCGTTGACTCCCTGGTCAAGTCGGATCGGAACCGAGTCCGTTCCCGTCTCCCCTGGATCGATCCTCCCGATCGAGATGGGGATCGTCGAGTTGTTCAGCGACACGTCAACGGTCCCCTGCCATGGGTAGGGCGAGTCATTGGTCACGAGGATGGTCAACGCGAGCCGATCGTCGACGACGGCCCCTGTCCTCATGTCGACCGACAGGCCCCCACACAACCCCTGACGGTTGTCGGCCTGGCCCGTTGCCGAACCGGTAACAACGGCGCTGTCGTCCGGCGCGATAAAGACCGTGAACGGGGCTGCCACGGCCTCCGAGCATGTCAGCACGTGTGTGAGCCCTCGCAAGGACGACACCAGTATCGGGATGAGGAAGATCCCAACGATCAGGACGATCGCGATTCTCGACTTGAGCACGGACGGCACGGGCGCAGTGTACGACCGGCTCGTCCATTCCCTGAACGCCCCATGTCTATGGCTACCATCCAGACCGTGACCGATGCTCGCCGCGTCCGCGCCCTCCTCACCGGAATCGGACTCGTGATCCTCGCGTTGACCGCCCTCATCATGTATGTGCGGAGCGTCGAACCGATCGAGGTCGTCGGAACCCTGCTGTTCATCCCCGTCTTCCTTGGACTGATGTTCTGGGGGTTCCCCGGAGGTGTCGTCCTCGGATTGGCGGCGGCGGCTGGCTATGCCGTGCTGCGCTACCCCGCCCTGGATGCCATCGGCACCGGCCGGTTCATTGGCCTCGTCCTCGGCCGAGGCGCCGGCTACCTCGCGTTTGGCGGTGTCGGGGGGTGGGCAGTGAGCCAGCTTCGAGCATCGATGGAGAAGCTCGACCTCTACGACCAGATCGATGACGCTACCGGCATGCTCAACGCACGGGCCGCCCTTCAGACGATCGACATGGAACAGAGCCGGGCGCTGCGCTACCGAACCTTGTTCTCGGTGTCGCTCGTCGAGATCCCCGGTGCGGCGTTCGAGTCGCTCCGACGGCGCAGACGTGCGACCGTTCTGAAGGAGCTCGGTCGGAACATATCCGACGGGATCCGCGGCGCGGACAGTGCGGGCCACGGAATCGAGTCCGATCGTCACCTCCTGATCATCATTCTCCCCGAGACGGGAAGAGAGGGAGCTCGCGTCTTCTCGTCGACACTCGTACGGAAGCTCGGAGAGTGGATGGAGAAGCACGGTCTGGGACCGGTAGATCTTGTGGACTCATCAGTGACATTTCCTGAGGATGACCTCGAGCAGCTCAAGACGAGACTCAGGGCGATCGAGAGCTAGCTCCGAAGGGAACGACGATATCCCCTTCATCATCGGTGCGTCGCACCTGCATGCCCGCAGCCGCCATGCCCGCAATGATCGAATCTGACGGATGACCGAACATGTTCGGGCCCACGCTGATGATCGCCTCACGTGCCCCGGTTGCGACGAGCCACGACAGATCCGAGGTATCCGCGCCTTGGTGGGGAACCTTCAGCACATCGGTGGGCAGTGTTCCGAGCTCGCTCTGGGCGATCTTCTCCACGTCTCCGGGAAAGAGCATCGTCATGCCCATCGCATCGATGCGAAGCACCAGCGACTGATCGTTCGGTGACGCATAGCGGCGAAGTGGGCCGAGCACGTCGATGATGAACATCCCAACACGGAAACGATCACCTGCGATGGGAACGAGTGTCGGAATCCGACGCTCGTCAGCAGCTGCGAGCAGTTTTTCCGTCGCCGGACCACCCCCTCGGTGTCCGGGTTCCCACACTGCCCTCACCGGCAGGTGCTCGATCACCGACACCAGCCCGGTCGCGTGGTCGTCGTGAGGGTGCGAAAGCACCATGACATCGATGTGATCGATCCTGTACTCGTCGAGCTTGCGCAGAATCAGCACTGGATCAGGTCCTCCGTCGATCAGGATGGTCTCCCCACTCGGTCCCACGAGCAGCTCGGCATCGCCCTGGCCCACGTCCAAGAAGACAGTCGCTGGTGTTGGGAGACGATGCCCGACCACCGACACCAGGAGCGCGCACGCGGCACCCGTCACCACCAGCGGGCGAAACCGTCGAGAGGTTGCGAGCATCCCTCCGACGATCACCGAGAGCGCTGCGACAGGTCCGAGTTGCGGCCAGCCCGCGGCAGTCCGCGCGACTACCAGAACACCCTCCGCCGCAACGACTCCGATGTGGGTGAGCACCCCGATCCCTGCAAGCACCCCCACACCACCGGCCGCCGTCGCGATCATGACCAATGGGCCCGCCGCCAGATTCGCCAGCGGGGACAGGAGCGGGATGGACCCGAAGTGCACGAGGAGCACCGGAGCGACCGCAACCTGCGCGGCGATAGTTGCTCCAAGCGGAGTTCCGACCCATCGCGGGAGCCTTCCCTTGAACATGCCGGCTCCTGCCATGACACCCACGGTCGCTGCAACCGAGAGCTGGAAGCCTACGTCGCTGCTCAGCTCTCCAGACACCAGAAGCAGCCCTGACACCGACGTTCCAAGAGCGACCCACGGGGTGAGCGCCACTCCGATCGCCCGGGCGGTCAGCAGAAGTCCCGCCATGCCGGCAGCGCGCAGCACCGACGGTTCCCACCTGGTCACCACGATGAAGATGGCGAGACCAACGAGTCCGACTACCGCCCGACGACGCGGCCCGAAGGCGAATGGACCTACGATCACCCACCAGAGGATCAGAAACAGTGCGACATTCGATCCGGAGACCGCAACGAAGTGCGACAGACCGGCCCTTCGCAACTGGTCGGCGGACACGGCCGGCAACTCCCGAACATCGCCGATCAGAAACCCGGACAGCAGCGCGCTCGCCGCGCCGCCACCGCCGAGTGCCACGTGAATACGGGCCCTGATCGCATTCCCGGCGACGAACAGCACGTCTGAAGGTGGAGCGACCGCGATCACTCTCGCGCCTCGGATGATTCCCGCGTATGGGTCTCCACGCGCCAGCCCGGGTCGGCCCACGGCGACGCCCCTCACCACGACCCCGTCACGAGCCGAGATCTCCAAGGTATCCCGAAGCGATACCAGCATCGGAGGACCAGCCCACTCCACCCATGCTCCTTCCCGGCGCGCGTGCGTCGGCCGCATGAGGAACCACGGCCCGGACGCCCCGTCCCGAACATCGTCGAGTGCAAGCCCCGCTATCTCGACCGGACCGCCGTCGATCGACGTCTCCAACACTGCAGCCTCTCTCGCGGACGAAAGCGTTCCCGAGATCGCCGCCGCCACCATCAGCCCGGCGGCAGCAATGGCCCACTCCCGCCGAGACGTCAGAATCAGCAGAACGCCGACGACGACAGACGCGACGATCGACCAGCCGCCAACCGTCCTGGCCGTCGCGACGACCATCCAGACGAGTGCACCCCCTGCGAGCACCCAGCGTCCCGCGCGCTCAGGTCGGATCACGGAACGACTACCGCATCGCGCAACGATGCGAGCTTCGCCTCACCGATCCCTGGGATGTCCAGAAGGTCCTCTACCACCTCGAACGGACCATGCGCCTCCCTGTAGTCGAAGATCCTCTGAGCGAGCACCGGTCCCACACCAGGCAGCAACTCGAGCTCCTTCGCGTTCGCCTGGTTGATCACGACCTTCCCCGATCCCGGATCTCCCGATTCCGAGGTAGAGGAGGGAATCTGGATGTGTTGGCCGTCCGAGACGGACGCTGCCAGATTGAGTGAACCGAGCTCAGCGTCACCGAGCGCGCCTCCCGCAGCGACGATCACGTCGGCAACCCTCGCCGGCGCGACGATCTGCACCAGACCGGGTCGGACCACCGCACCCGAGACGTGGACCGTCAACGTCCGTACCTCGATCACCGCGGACGTCGTTACCGGAAGCGGCGCGGACGCCGGCCGGGAGCGTCCGAACCACAACCCCGCGGCCCCCGCGAGCGCGAGTGCCGCGACAGCGACGAATGCAGCGAATCGGTTCAAGGGACTCGATCCTTGTATCACCTCGGTCAGGGCAGGTGAAGTAGGTTGGTGCCCGACGAAGGAGTCTCATGCAGCGATACCGCGTCGAACCGGGAACCCACATCGACCTCACACAGATCGACCCTGCCGATCGCTCAGCCTTCGAGGGCGACAAGAAAGCGGGACGTCGTGAGGCGCGACGGCTCAACGCCCGTCTCGAGGAACTACAGGAGCTGCTCTACGCAGAAGGAGCTCACCGGTTGCTGGTCGTACTCCAAGCGATCGACACCGGCGGCAAAGACGGAACGATCCGCCACGTGTTCGACGGCACGAATCCGCAGGGAGTGAAGGTTGCCTCGTTCAAACAGCCGACCCACGAGGAACTCGCCCACGACTACTTGTGGAGGGTTCACCCTCATACGCCCGGCAACGGTGAGATCGCCATCTTCAACCGCTCTCACTACGAGGATGTCCTCGTTGTCAGGGTGCACGAGCTCGTGCCGGAAGAGATGTGGAGCAGGCGCTACGACCAGATCAACGAGTTCGAACGGATGCTCACCGAGGAAGGCACGACCATCCGCAAGTTCTTCCTGCACATCTCGAAGGAAGAGCAGAGGGAACGGCTCCAGGCGCGCCTCGACGACCCGACGAAGCACTGGAAGTTCGCTCGCAGTGACCTCGCGGAGCGCGAACTGTGGGACTCGTATCAGCACGCCTATGAAGCGGCGCTCTCCAAGACGTCGACCTCGTGGGCGCCGTGGTACATCGTTCCTTCCGACCACAAGTGGTACCGCAATCTCGTCATCAGCTCGGTGCTGGTGAACACCCTGGAGGAGTTGCAGATGGAGTACCCAGAGGCGGAGGGGAACCTCGACGACGTCGTCATCACCTAGCCCGTTCTTGTCAAGCCTGGCCCCGGCACGCGGGGTTCAGGTTGACAAGAACAAACACCTCTCCTTCTTGTCAAGCTCAGCCTCGCATAGCAGTGCTCAGGCTGACAAGAACCCTAGGGTGTGCCCGTGGATCGCATCGCCGTCCCCTTCTTCATGGGCGAACCGATGCCCGGGTTCGTCGTTCCCGACCCTCATGCCGTCGTCGATTCTCCACTTCCGCTTGGATCACCACAACAACGGATGGGGGAGCTCTACCGGGTACTCGCCGAACACGTTGCCGACGCCGACCGGCCGTTTGTCTATGCAGGTGACTGTGTCGCGACGATCGGAGTCTTGGCGGGGCTCCAGCGCAAAGGAATTGAACCGACTGTCGTGTGGTTCGATGCCCATGGAGACTTCCATACGTGGGAGACAACCCTGTCGGGGTTCATCGGAGGCATGCCGCTGGCGATGCT
>CAZQMF010000030.1:0-20355 GCA_964594235.1 uncultured Acidimicrobiia bacterium | reverse complement strand
GTTCCTCGACAGTCTTGGGAGCATCCTCGGAGGCCTCATCTTCTACGCAGGTGTGTTCATCATGTTCTGGGGAGCACGGCAACTGGGCGAGACGACGAGCTGAGTGCCCTGAAGACTTGCACAGTGTGCAAGTTTGCGTAGACTGCACATTCGTGTCTGATCTTCGCTCCAAGAAGAAGCTCGCCACGTACCACGCGCTGGCCACGGCCGCCCGTACGCTGACCATCGAGCGCGGCCCCGACGCGGTCACCGTTGAGGAGATCGCCGATCTCGCCGGCGTGTCACCGCGGACGTTCTTCAACTACTTCTCCTGCAAGGAGGAGGCGATCGTCGGCTCGGAACCCACGATGGTCACCGCCCTCGCCGAACAGGTCCAACAGCGACCACCGGACGAGGACCCCCTCACGGCGCTCGAGAAGGTCCTCACGTCCGAGGAGAACGCCGATCTGGCCGACCACTGGCGACAACGAGTTGAAGCCCTCGAGATCGAGTCGACTCTCGAAGGAGGAGCGTCAGAACAGGCCCTCCGTGAGCGCATCGAAGCGCTCAAGACTGTCCTCGAACTCGAGGACAGCTCCGATCTGGCGCAGCGGTGGAAGCAGCGCATGGAACTCGCGCGGCGTTTCCCACAACTCCTCCCCCGCCACCTCGCGGCGGTAGCCCAGCTCGAGCGGGCACTTGCGAGTGCAGTCGCCACCCGCCTCGGCGTCGACCCGAACGTCGATCCCTACCCCCGGCTCGTGGTAGCGGCGGCGGTGGCGACCATGCGCTCGACGATCGGCTGGTGGCTCCAAAGCAACCGACGCACGACGCTCGGCGAGGCCATGCACCGCGCGTTCGAAATGCTCCGGGCCGGTCTGGGTGGTCCTTCGAACGGGGAGAGAGCCTGATGCTGCTCAAGATCCTCCGCGAACACCTGCGTCCCTACAAGAAGTGGATCATCATCCTGGCGTCCCTTCAGATGGTCGGCACGATCGCGTCTCTCTACCTACCGAGCCTGATGGCCGACATCATCGACAACGGCGTCGTCAAGGGCGACACCGGCTACATCGTGAAGACGGGCGGGATCATGCTCGCGGTCACGTTGCTCCAGATCACCTGCACGATCATCGCCGTCTACTTCGGTTCCCAGACCTCTATGGCTTTCGGTCGCGACCTGCGATCGAACATATTCCACACAGTCAGTTCGTTCTCCAACAGGGAAGTCGGCCAGTTCGGAGCACCGTCCTTGATCACCCGCAACACCAACGACGTCCAGCAGGTGCAGATGCTCGTGATGATGACGTTCACGATGTTGATCGCCGCACCCATCACGATGGTGGGTGGGGTCATCATGGCTCTGAAAGAGGACGCCGGTCTCTCGTGGCTGGTCGCCGTGGCGGTGCCGATTCTCATCGTGATCGTGGGCTTCATCATTCGGAACATGGTCCCAGGATTCAGGAAGATGCAAACCCGATTGGACACGGTCAACAAGGTGCTTCGCGAGCAAGCGTCCGGTATCAGGGTGATTCGAGCGTTCGTCAGAGAACGTTTCGAAACCGACCGCTTCGGGAACGCCAACACCGACCTCACCGACGTGTCGATCAACGTCGGGCGGTGGATGGCGGCGATGTTCCCCTCGGTGATGCTCGTGATGAACCTGTCGACGATCGCCGTGCTGTGGTTCGGTGGCATCAGGATCGGCAACGGCGACATGCAGATCGGCGCGCTGGTCGCCTTTCTGTCCTACCTGATCCAGATTCTGATGGCGGTGATGATGTCGACGTTGATGCTCGTCTTCGTCCCGCGCGCCTCCGTCTCCGCCGACCGCATCGGAGAGGTGATCGAGACCGAGTCCTCAGTCGTCCCACCGGACCACGGGATCCGCGAAGTGTCGACACGAGGCGTGCTCGAACTGCGCTCCGTCGGATTCCAGTACGCAGGAGCGAGCCATCCGGTTCTACGCAACATCTCGTTCACTGCCCTCCCGGGCCAGACGACCGCCATCATCGGTTCGACCGGTGCAGGCAAGTCCACCTTGCTGAACCTGATCCCGCGGCTGTTCGACGCCACCGACGGACAGGTCCTCATCGACGACGTCAACGTGCGCGACTTCGATCCCGACAGCTTGTGGAACAGGATCGGAATCGTTCCCCAGAAGGCCTACCTGTTCACAGGGACCGTGGCCTCCAACCTGAGGTACGGCAAGCCCGATGCCACCGATGCGGAAATGTGGTCGGCGCTGGAGATCGCACAAGCGAAGGACTTCGTCGAAGCCATGTCAGAGGGCTTGAACTCGCCGATCGCACAGGGCGGAACGAACGTGTCGGGCGGACAGCGTCAGCGGCTCGCGATCGCCAGGGCCTTGATCCGCGAGCCGGAGATCTACCTGTTCGACGACTCGTTCTCCGCGCTCGACATCATCACCGACGCTCGGCTTCGACGAGCCTTGAAGCCCGTCACCAAAGAAGCGACGGTGCTCATCGTCGCTCAGCGCGTGTCGACGATCATCGAATCCGACCAGATCGTCGTCCTCGAGGACGGTGCGGTGGTCGGTCTCGGAACACACTCCGAACTCATGGTGACCTGCCCGACCTACCTGGAAATCGTCGAGTCGCAGATCGGGGCGGAGGCATCATGACCGCGCCGAAGAAGATGCAGGAGACCGAGCGGATCGGTGGGGGCGGAATGGGCCACGGTCGGGGACCATTCGGCGGCGGGATGGTCGGCCAGAAGTCGATGAACTTCGGTCCATCCGCCAAACGGCTCATCCGCAGACTGCGCCCTCAGAAGGCGAAGATCACCGTCGTGATCCTGGCCGCGATCATCGCCGTCGCCATGTCGGCCATCGGACCGAAGGTGCTGGGTCACGCGACCGACATCGTCTTCTCGGGCGCCGTCGGGAAGATGTTCCCCGCCGGCATGACCAAGGACCAGGCGGTCGCCGGCCTGCAGGCGGCGGGACAAGACAAGGTCGCGGAGATGCTCTCCGCAATGGATGTGGTTCCGGGCCAGGGCATCGACTTCACAGCGCTCGGGGATGTGCTGCTGATCCTCGTCGGTCTGTATGGGGTCGCCGCTCTTCTGACGTTCCTTCAGGGCTATCTCTTGAACGATGTCGTTCAGAACACGGTGAAAGACATGCGGTCGGAGGTCGAGGACAAGCTGAACAAGCTGCCGTTGCGCTACTTCGATACCCAACCGAGAGGTGAACTGCTGAGCCGGGTCACCAACGACATGGACAACGTGTCCCAGACCCTTCAGCAGACGATGAGTCAGGTGATGACATCCGTGCTGACGATCGTGTTCGTCATGGCGATGATGTTCGACATCTCCTGGTCGCTGGCGCTGATCACGCTCGCGACGGTCCCTCTCAGCATGTTCGTCGCCGCAAAGGTGATGGGCAGATCTCGCGGCCACTTCGTCAACCAATGGCGAAGCACGGGTGTGCTCAACGCCCAGGTGGAAGAGGCGTTCACCGGCCACGCACTCATCAAGGTGTTCGGACGCCAGAGAGAGGTCCAGGAGACGTTCGAAATCGAGAACGAGGAGCTATACGAAGCAAGCTTCAGAGCCCAGTTCTTCTCGAGTCTGATCATGCCGATCATGATGTTCATCGGCAACCTGAACTATGTCGTCATTGCTGTCGTCGGCGGACTACGTGTCGCAAGTGGAACACTGACCCTGGGCGACATCCAAGCGTTCATTCAGTACACGCGGCGGTTCACTCAGCCGGTCACGCAGGTCGCGTCGATGGTCAATCTCCTACAGTCCGGCGTCGCGTCGGCGGAGCGGGTCTTCGAGTTGCTCGACGCCGAAGAGGAGGAACCCGACGAGCATCAGCCTCGACTGATCGAGAACCCGCACGGCCAGGTGAGCTTCGATGACGTGTCGTTCCGGTACGAAGAGGATCGGCCGCTCATCGAGCATGTCTCGCTGAGGGTGGAGCCCGGCCAAACCGTTGCGATCGTCGGCCCGACAGGAGCCGGCAAGACAACACTCGTCAACCTGGTGATGCGCTTCTACGACCTCGACGCAGGCCGCATCACGCTCGACGGTGTCGACGTCGCAGACATGCGCCGCCAGGACCTGCGGTCGGAGATCGGCATGGTGCTTCAGGACACATGGCTGTTCAAGGGAACGATCCGTGAGAACATCACCTATGGGAAGCTGGACGCAACCGAGGAAGAGATGCTCGAGGCGGCCAAGGCCACATTCGTCGACCGCTTCGTCCACAGCCTGCCTGATGGCTACGACACGATCGTCGATGACGAAGGTGGCAACATAAGCGCCGGCGAGAAGCAGCTACTCACCATCGCGAGGGCGTTCCTCGCCAATCCCCCGCTGTTGATCCTCGATGAGGCGACCAGCTCGGTCGACACCCGCACCGAGCTACTCGTGCAGCACGCGATGGCCGCGCTGCGGAGCGACCGGACCAGCTTCGTGATCGCGCATCGCCTCTCGACGATCCGCGACGCTCACCTGATCCTTGTCATGGAGGACGGCAGGATCGTCGAACATGGTACGCACGATGAGTTGATGGCCGCCGGCGGCGCCTACGCGACCCTCTACAACACCCAGTTCACCGGACCTGATGTCGAGCTGCCGGCCCCGCAGATCCCCGCCATGCAGCCCGTCTACCCGCGGCCGCCGGCCGCGGGCGCCGGCGACTGAGATCTCTGCGCACGACGACTGACCGGCGCCGAACCCAGGGCTCGCAGCGTGTGGCTACCCGAGGGCCGCCCGGTCGGCGATGAGAACGGCGTTGGGTGCGTCGACGGCACCGGCGGGGATCGACCGGTCCCTGGCAAGGAGACGTGACACGGCCGTCTGCTTGCTCGCCCCGGCGACGAGCCACAGCACCTGTCGGGTGGCAGCCAGTGCCGGGTAGGTGAGGGTCATCCTCCGGTGTCCCATGTAGGTACCAGCGGTGAGCGCCACTCGGCGATTGCGGACGTTCAGTACGGCGTCGCCCGGCACGAGCGACGCCGTGTGTCCATCGTCGCCGAGGCCCAGATGAATCACGTCGAGGCGGTCGGGCAACGTCGACGTGTACCGGTTGCATGCCGCCTCGAGATCATCGTCGTCGACAGGCATCGGCTGGATCGTTGCCGTGTCGGGAAGCGACTGGATCAGGTGCTCCAGGTTGCGGTCGGGATCGTCTCGGGGAACGATCCGCTCATCCACCTGGAAGAACGTCGTCTGCCCCCACGGGAACCCCGTGTGTTCACGAAGCCGCCGAAACATCGGCCATGGCGTGTGGCCACCGCTGACAGCGATCGTGAACGTCCCCCTGTCCGCCACGGCGCGTTTGGCGGTTTCCAGCACCAGATCCGCCGCATACTCGGCCGCCGCCTCTGCGGTGGCCTCTGCGTGAATCTCCACACTCAGCTCTTCTTCTCGTCGTGCCCGCCGAACTGCTGACGCATCGCGGACAGGGCGCGGTTGGCGAAATCGGCCAGCCCGCGTGACGCGAAACGTTCCTGGAGCGCCGTGGTGATGACCGGAGCCGGAACACCCTCTTCGATGCTCGCGATGGCCGTCCAGCGACCTTCGCCCGAATCGGAGACCCGACCTTCGAACCCTGAGAGGTTCGGGTCCTCTGCAAGCGCGTTTGCGGTGAGATCGACGAGCCATGAGCTGATCACGGCGCCCCGCCGCCACACCTCGGCGACCTCCGACACATCGATCTGGTACCGGTATGCCTCCGGATCTCGTAGCGGTGTGGTCTCGGCGTCGATGTCGGCCGTCTGCCTGCCGGCGTCGGCACCCTTGATGATGGCGAGCCCTTCGGCGATCGAGGCCATCATCCCGTACTCGACGCCGTTGTGAACCATCTTGACGAAGTGCCCGGCGCCGGCAGGACCGCAGTGGTGGTAGCCGTCGGGCGCCGTACCGTCGGTGCGCGTCCTGTTGGGGGTCGGTTCTGCGGCATCGCTGCCCGGCGCGATCGACTTGAAGATCGGATCGAGATGTTGAACGGGTTCGTCGTCGCCACCGATCATGAGGCTGTAGCCGCGCTCGAGCCCCCACACGCCACCGCTCGTGCCGCAGTCGACGAAGTGGATTCCTCTTGCCTTCAGATCGGCGTGTCGGGCGATGTCGTCGCGGTAGTACGAGTTCCCCCCGTCGATGATGATGTCGCCCGGCTCCAGCACGCCGACGAGCTGGTCGACGACTTTGCCAACCACGGCTGCGGGCACCATCACCCACACTGCTCGCGGTGCAGAGATCGCCGAGGCGAACTCCTCGAGGGAACGCGCGCCCTGGATGCCCTCCTTCTCGAGTGCAACCACGGCATCGTGGTTCACGTCGAACGCGACACAGTGATGTCCGTCTGCGGTGAGGCGCCGGACGATGTTGGAGCCCATGCGCCCCAGTCCGATCATTCCTAGTTGCATCGGTCGGTCGGTGCTCATGATGTCTCCTTCTGCAAAGCGAGATAGCGTGTGATGAGGTTGTTGGTTGAAGCGTCGAAAGCAGGTTCCTGCTCGCCCTTCAACATCGGTGCGATCTGCACGGCGAGCGTCTTGCCCAGTTCAACTCCCCACTGATCGAATGAGTCGATCCCCCACACGGTGCCCTGGGTGAACACGCTGTGCTCGTACAGCGCGACGAGTGTCCCAAGACGGTACGGGTCGAGAACCCGGGCCAGGATCACCGTCGTCGGCCGGTTCCCCGGCATGACCCTGTGAGGAACGACCGCCGGATCGGTTCCATCGGCCAGGACTTCCTCGGCGGTCTTTCCGAACGCGAGTGCACGGGCCTGGGCGAGCATATTGGCCATCAGCAGGTCCTGCCGTTCCCCTTGGGGTGACATGGCGAAGCCGATCAGGTCGACGGGAATCGCCGTGGTGCCCTGGTGAAGGAGCTGAAAGAAGCTGTGCTGTCCGTTGGTACCCGGTTCCCCCCAAGAGACCGGCCCGGTGTCCCATGAGACCGGGTTCCCTTCGGCCGTGACCCTCTTGCCGTTGGATTCCATGGTGAGCTGCTGAAGGTAGGCCGGAAATCGATGCAGGTACTGGGCGTAGGGAATGACTGCTGCCGACTGGACGCCGAAGAAGTTCCGATACCAGACCGCCAGCATCCCCATCAGCACGGGGAGGTTCCGCTCGAAGGGAGTCGTCCGGAAGTGCTCGTCCATCGCGTGGAAACCGGCAAGCATCTCGTGGAACTTGTCGGGTCCGATGGCGATCATCGTGGAGAGACCGATCGCCGAGTCCATCGAGTATCGACCGCCGACCCAGTCCCAGAACCCGAACATGTGGTCGGGATTGATTCCGAACGCTCTGACCCTCTCTTCGTTGGTGGAGACTGCGACGAAGTGCTTCGCAACCGAGTCCGGTCCGAGCGCCTTCATGATCCACTCTCGCGCCGCGGACGCATTGGTCATCGTCTCGAGTGTCCCGAAGGTCTTGGAGGCGACGATGAACAGAGTCGTGGCGGGATCCAGATCGCCGATGGCCTCGTGGAGGTCGGTGGTATCGACGTTGGACACGAACCGGAATTGGAGGTCGCGCCGGCTGTAGGCGAGAAGCGCCTCGTGTGCCATGACCGGACCGAGGTCGGATCCGCCGATGCCGATGTTGATGATGGTGCGGATGGGATGTCCGGTCGCGCCCTTCCAGATGCCCGATCTGATCTCATCTGAGAATGACGCCATTTTGTCGAGCGTCTCGTGCACTTCGGTGACGACATCCACTCCATCGACGACCAGGCTCGCGTCTCGTGGGAGACGGAGGGCTGTGTGGAGCACCGACCGTTCTTCTGACACGTTGATGCGGGCACCGGTGAACATCGCCTCGATCCGGTCTGCGAGGCCGGCCTGGCGGGCCAGATCCACCAACGACGTGAGTGTCTGAGAGTCGACGAGATGCTTCGAGAAGTCAGCGGTGAGACCGACGGCTTCGACGGTCATCCGACTGACGCGTTCGGGATCACTCCTGAAGAGATCGCGTAGATCGTGTGTCGCCAACCGATCGTGGTGTGCTTCGAGGTCCTTCCACGCGGCGAGGCCGGTGGGAGGCGAGGGTTCCGTGGTCATGGGACGATTCCTTGGTCGAGGCGTGGTTCGTGGCTTCTCCCTGGTACGCAAATCCTACCCAGCCAGTACTTTTCCAGAATTCGAGGCGAGTTCATCCCACGTTCTCCTGCCGCGCCCCACGTACCGTTACGGTCAGGTGAGGGACATGAGTCTCTCCTCCACCCGGCGGGACCCACCGTCCTGGTGAAACGAGCCGAAGTGTGTACCGGCTATCGCTGCCCGGGTCCACCAGGTCCGCTGCCTCTCGGCTGACGGGGAGCTCCCGGGATCAGCCTGGGGGCTCTCCCACGATCGGACGAAGCACGACGAACGCAGCGATCTGCGCGACCAACGCGGCCACGACCATCACGGCCAGCGACCGTTCGTAGAGGAATCCGAGCATCGCTCCGCCCGTCAACAGGGCGATCCCGTAGGAGGTGTTGAAGATCCCGTAGGCCGTCGCTCGCCGCGTGGACGGCGAGAGGGTGGCGACGGCAGCCCGCATCGTGGACTCCTGCACACCCATCGAAGCGCCCCAAGCGACCATCGCTGCCCATCCCACCCATGCCACCGACGTGAACGAGAACAGGGCGAGCATGGTGAAGAAGGGCATGACGATGAGCACACGAAGTCCCCGAGTGTCGTAGAGCCTGCCCGAGACCAGCGCGGCAAGCGCATCCACGGCCATCGCGAGCGCAAACATCAGGGGAATCTGCGGATCGCCGACAATGTGCCGATCGCTGAGGTGGAAAGCGATCAACGGGAACGGAGCGAACCCGATGGCCGCCAGGAACACGAACACCAGATACCGGCGTGCGTTGCCGTCGCCGAGCTGTCGCGAGCCGGCGCTGTCCTCCTCGACAGCGTGATGGGTCGGGGGCATCTGTCGCCTCGCGACCAGCAACGAGGCCAGTGTCAGCACGCCAGGGATGGCGAGCACAAGGAACGCGAACCGATAGTCGTTCTGTCGGACGGCAAGAATGGCCGCCAGCAAGATCGGGCCGGTGACCGCTCCGGTCTGGTCGAGGGCTTCGTGGAGGCCGAATCCCCACCCCATGCCGAGTGGCTCAGCGGCGTCGGCAAGCAGGGCATCTCTCGCAGGTGAGCGAACCGCTTTGCCCAACCGTTCGGCGACGACGAGGGCCAGGGCGAGATCGACACGTCCGACGAGTCCAAGAAGCGGAACGGCGATCACGGTGAGTGCGTACCCGGCAATCGTCATCGCCCAGTAGGCGCGGGTTCGATCCGCGAGGAAACCGGTGACGGATCGAAGGGCGTAGCCGGCGAACTCACCGACACCGGCCACGAGGCCGACCACTCCGGCAGTCGCCCCGAGGGTCAGAAGATAGGGGCCGATGATGCTGCGCGCACCCTCGTACACGATGTCGGCGAGGAGACTGACGATGCCAAACGCGACGATCGTCGTCATCGCGCGGCGTCTGATGTCCGACCCTCTGGGCGCCCCACTACTCACGACCGGGGAACCTACCACCGGCGGGCAGCTTCTGCCGGGTCACGTGAGTCAACCGTGGTCCTCGAACCGTTCGAACGCATGGGGGGTCGTTCGGGTTGGTCGTTGGCGATGATATCAAGCACGTCGATGCGGGCCGCCTTCCTCGTCGGGAGTGCTGCGGCGATCATCCCGCAACCGCCGAGACGATGCTCAGCTTCCGATCCCAAGCGTTCTTGCGAGGAATGAGGCCATCTGGTCCCGTGGGACCATCAGGTCGGGGCAGTACGCGCGTGGGCTGGTCGAGCATCCGGTCGTGATACCGAGGTCATAGATCAACTCGACGGATGGTGCGTACCAGGCGCCCGGATCGACGTCCGTAAACACTCCTCGCACCGTTTCGAGGTCCGAAGTGTGGTGAAACGCTCGGATGAGGAACACGGCCATCTCGGCCCGCGACACCGACCGGTCGGGGCGGTAGGTTCCATCCGAATAGCCTGTCGTGATCCCCAACTCGTACATGCGCTCGACGTACGGTGTGTACCACTGACCGGCGGGAACGTCGACGAAATACCCGTGGTAGGGCATGGAGCTGACATCTTCCCCCATTGCCCGGATCAGGAACGCGGCCATGGATGCCCTGGACACGAGATCACTCGGGCAGTACCTGTCGTTCGCCGGCGGATCGCACCCGTTTGTCAGCCCGGCGGACGCGATCGCTTCGATGTTCGCCTCGTGGAAATCGCCGTCGTCATCGACGAAGCGACCCGCGTAGTTGCCGTCGCTCAGCCGCACATACACCTGGCCGGCACCATCCTGAAGGATGCGGGTCGAGTACGGACCCAGGGAGAACGTATCGCCGACATCGTGTACGTGGGATGTGCCGGTCGTCGTAGCCTCGGCCGGGATCTGGGCGACTCTGGTCTCGGTACCGAAACACGGGTAGGTATCGGGCAGCCAGCCATCTCCTGAACACGCAGACCGTCTCGAGTCGACCACATACACCTCGACGCCGCTCTTCAACAGGAGGGAGTCCCATGCGTCGGGCGCCCGGTAGTCCAGCTCGTAGAAGTAGCCGTCCGCGCCCTTTGGGACCACCACCATCCCGTACCCATCGCCGCCTACGCCTGCGAGCCGAAATGTCTGTGTTCCCCCGTCGTAGATGCCGACCTCCGTGGAGTCGATCCAACCTGCGGCGTAGCGGTTGTAGCCGGTCGTGCCGATCGGTTCGCCAACCACTTCGTACCCGCTCATGTTGTCGACCGGGTTGTCATACTCGAACGCGCCTCCTGTCGGACTGGGCATCAACCCTCCAAACGAGTGGGGCCACCAGATGGCGTGGCCGATCTCGTGAGCGACGGTGTTCCAGCTGGCACTCTGGTAGGGAGGAATCGTCGTGACCGCTCCGGCGCCGACGATGACGCTCCGACCACTGCCCGGGTAGATGGCGAAGTCGGGGTAGTTGGTGGCGCACCCACCGACGGTTTCCGCGCAGAACCACCCAGGGTTTCCGTACCCGGAGCCATACCCGCCGTTCGTGACGATCACCACCCCGTCCGGCTTCGAGGTGGACGCGGCGGCGACCTGTGTTTCACATCCCGGGGCCCACGGTGGTGTCCAGTAGGCGGCATCAGACGGGTCCTTGGGGATGACGTCGTTGGACGCAACGGTCCCCCCGACTCGGAAGACGGGCTGGTAGAGACCTTCGGAGAGCCACCGGTAGTAAGGGGTGATGTGGGCGTTGAGATCCTCGGTGACCGAACGGACATCGAGAGAGATGTCCCACTCCGGCACGTCGCAGATCCACACTTCCCACACATCCCGGCCCAGCGAATATGAGGTGGAGACGGTGTCCCGGAACGGGACCAGATGGTTCGGATCGCCTGCGTAGGGGTCGGACGCCGCAAGAGCTTCGGTGGCAATCGTCATCACGAGCGCGACTGCAAGGGTGAGTGCGACACCGGCCCTCTGACGGAATCTCATCGTTCCCCTCTCGATTCCCACGTCCGGAGAAGGCTACACGGGTCGACCCGATCATCAGGTCGGTCGACCGGGCCGGTGTCCCTGCCGCCGCAGCACACCCAGGCATCGACTGAGTAACCTCGTCGCATCGCCAAGGAAGCGAGCAGCACGTTGTCGATTCGAGATGAAGTGGCGAACGGTCAAGCCGCTGTTTCCAGGACCACGTCCGAAAGTGAGGAGATGTTTCTCATCACGGTGGCACGCGCCATCGAAGACGGGCGTCCGGCTCCTGTCCCCTTGCCCTTCCTGGCCGAGTGCCTCTCTATTTCCCGGGTGTCGGCAAACGAGATGGCGAAGAAGCTGGTCGGTCGCGGATTCATCGGGTACGAGCCCTACCACGGCGTGACGCTGACGCAGGAGGGTACGGCAATCGCCAACAGCGTGCTGCGACGGCGGCGGCTGTGGGCAGTCTTCCTGGCCGAACATCTCGGGCTCACCCCGGCCGCTGCAGATGCCGTGGCCTGTGAATTCGAGCACATCACGCCCAGCGAGGTTGCCGGTCGACTCGCCGATTTCTTGGGGGATCCAAGGGTTGGTCCCGGGGGCAAACCAATCCCGGCTGCCGACACTGCGTCGGAGTCCACGATGCTCGAGACGCCCCTGACCGACCTGAAAGCCGGTCGCCGAGCCCGCGTGACGAGTGTTGCCGGAGACTCTGCCATCCGATCGTTTCTGATCGACGAAGGGCTCTCCGACGGTGTCGAGATCACACTGCTGGCCGTTGGCTCTGACGGAGGATGCCTCGTCGAAACGACCCGAGGGCGAGTGCACCTGTCGGCGGCGATCGCTTCTGGTGTGGCTGCCAGCCCTGTTGCGTGACGCACGGTGCCCAATCCTCCACGGGCGTTGCGTTGATGCTCCCCGGTCCGATTGGATTAGGTGCGCCTAATCATTTAGGTTAACTGTGGCTAACACAGTCGAGGGAGCGGGATGTTCGCCAACTACCTCATCGGCCTGCGGGAAGGCCTCGAAGCGGCACTCGTGGTAGGCATTCTGGTTGCCTACCTCGTCAAGTCCGGCAGTGCGCGACTCGTCTACAGGGTGTGGCTCGGAGTGGCCGCAGCGATTGCCGTTTCCCTTGCCGCAGGAGCGGCGCTGACGTTCGGACCTCAGGGACTGAGTTTCGAGGCCCAGGAGGCGATCGGAGGTGTCGCATCGATCGTCGCGGTCGGCTTCGTCACCTGGATGATCTTCTGGATGGCGCGCACATCACGTCTGCTGCGAGGAGACCTCGAGAACCGCGTCGACAGGGCTGCCGGACGAGGATGGTGGAGTCTCGGGCTGCTGTCGTTTCTCGCTGTCGGTCGGGAGGGTCTGGAGACCGCGCTATTCCTGTGGAGTGCCACTGAGGCGACGGGCTCGACAACGCACCCCCTGGTTGGTGCCGTACTGGGACTACTCACCGCGACCGCGCTCGGCGTGCTGATCTACCGGGGCGCGATCAAGCTCGACCTTCGACGGTTCTTCACCGCAACGGGTGGTCTCCTCGTGATCGTAGCGGCAGGCGTGTTGTCATACGGCTTCCACGATCTCCAGGAAGCCGGCCTTCTTCCCGGCCTGAGCGCCTTGGCGTTCGACGTTTCCGCAACCATCCCTCCCGGCTCGTGGTACGGGACATTCCTGAAGGGCACGTTCAACTTCTCCCCGCGCACGACGTGGCTCGAGGTGTCGGCCTGGCTCGCCTATGTGATACCTGTACTCGTGCTGTTCGTCAGGGGTGCAAGGCCCGTCAAGACGTCCACCGCGCCGATTCCTGCCCGAGTGACCTAACGTCGTGATGCGCTCCCTCACAACCCCCCTCGTCCTTGTCGCCATGCTGCTCGCCGCCTGCACCTCGAACCACGCTCCAGATACGATCACCGTCCGGAGTACAGACCACACCTGCGAAGTCGCGCCTGACAGAGCACCCGGCGGGCATCTCGTGTTCGACGTCACCAACGCGGGGACGGAGGTCACAGAGTTCTACCTCCTGGCCGAGGACGGTGTTCAGATCATCGGCGAAGTAGAGAACATCGGTCCGGGGCTCACTCGCAGCCTCGTGGTCGAAGCGGACCCTGGAAGCTACGTCGCCGCATGCAAGCCTGGTATGACCGGCGATGGCATTCGAACGATCTTCACGGTCGGCGACTCAGGGTGAAGTGGCCGTCGCCTCGACCAGGCGGAGGTGCTCAGACCGCACTGCAGACCATCATCGCGGCGCTGGACGCCCTGCCGGCGGCCGCCGACCTCATCGGCAGCCGGCCGTCGCGACCACGCATCCTCAGCTCCTCGGACTGATCAGCGCCACCCGCGTCGAGTACGTACTCATGGGCGCGCAGGCGTTGCTGCACGCCGCTCAGGGATGATCGTCACTCAGCCGCTTGAGCACTCTGGCGATGTCCTGTTGAGGCATGCGCGAGTTCTTCGCCTCGTCAATCGTCAGGGCGAGTTCCTCGGCGAGCGCGTCGCCTCGTCCGGTCAGTCCTGCCCCTCCAAGTTCGTCGATGAGATCACCGAGCACCTCGATGAGGGCCCGCAGAACAAACGGTTGGGAGGTCGCCGCGAGCCGGATCTCTGAGAACGCCGCGTGGACGTGATCTGAGCGTGAAGGAGTCTCGGCGAGGAACACCCGCTGGCGCTTCGGGCCGCTGAACACGCGGGTCGGAGGATCAGAGATCAAAATCTCTCGGATGGGCACCTTGAGATGGTGGATGACGTCGACGGCTGTCGTCGGGTCATTGACTCCAGGCGACAGCGCCTTCAGGGCGATGTCAACCAGCAGACGGATCCCGAACGCCGGGTTGGTGGCAACGGATCGTTCTCTCCCTGCCCTGATCGACCGCCGGATCCGGCGGGCCAACCGGACATCGTCTCCGGGGTTCGGCCAGATCGTCACGAGGTGATCCCCAACGGAGACGGCCTCACCGAGACGAACTCTGACCATCGCTACCGAATCCGCGGGCAAAGAGGATGCCAGAGTTCGTGCCTCGATGTGCAAGATCCATCCCGAGCGATCGGCGACCACCGTCATCGACTCACCATGAGGAGTCGCCGTCCTTTCGGGCGATGGCTTCGCATCTCCGACTTCCCGATGTTCACGGCGGACTGCCGCGAGGGCGGCGCCTGCGATGCGCTGTACCACCGCGTCGATCTGGACCCTTCGCAGTGAGTGATCCAGGTAGAGAACGATCCCGACCACCGACGCGATGCCCATCACGATGGCGAGCGTCACCGAGACACTGCGGGCCGCGTCGACCCCGTCGTCGAGGATCGAGCCGAGCCCACCGAGCACGACCAACGAGTAGATGAACGTCCCGACCACCAAACCCAGAACGACCTGCTGGAAGGGATCCTCGAAGAAGCCACGGAGCGCGCGGGGCGAGTACTGGTTGGCGGCCATCTGAGTGGACAGGGCGGTGATCGAGAACACGATGGCCGCCACCGTGATCGTCGCTCCTGCGACCGTGGTGACGATCACTCTGCCCCCGCTCGCCGTCGTCGAAAGCAGGAACGGAAGTCCCGTGTCGATCTTCTGCGTCTCGAAGACCAGAGCCAGCAGCGCTGCAGCCGCGCAAATGGCGATCACCGTCAACGGCAGCAGAAACAGGCTCCCTTGAACCCTCCGACCAAACAACCCGGTCACGTCTCGAAACCTAGCCGCGGACCTTGCGGTACGCTGTCCTCGGAATGACCCACACCCTGCTTCTTCCCGGGCCGCGCTGACAGACGGTCGGACGCGGCGTACCCCTCCCCCGGAGGGGTTTTCTCATGGAGTGACATGACCGAACATCGCTACACGGCAGAGCTGGCGGGCCGCATCGAGCAGGCCTGGCAGGATCGCTGGGAGGCCGAAGGCACGTTCCACGCGCCCAATCCTGCAGGGCCGTGGGCCGAGCCGGATGAGGTGGCGGCGTTCGACGGTCATCTCCTGATCCTCGACATGTTCCCCTACCCGAGCGGAGCCGGCCTGCATGTCGGCCACCCGATCGGCTACATCGCCACCGACGTGTACGCGCGTTTCAACCGGATGCTCGGCGTGAACGTCCTCCACTGTCTCGGCTACGACGCCTTCGGTCTGCCTGCCGAGCAGTACGCCATCGAGACCGGCCGCCACCCGCGCGACACGACCGAGGAGAACATCGCGATCATGTCGCGGCAACTTCGACGACTCGGGCTGGGTCACGACGACCGCCGATCGGTGAGAACGATCGACCCTTCCTACTACCGGTGGACCCAGTGGATCTTCACGCAGATCTTCGACGCCTGGTACGACGAGACCGCCACCCGCCCTGACGGGGGAACCGGTCGGGCGAGACCAATCACCGACCTCGTTGCCCAATTCGAATCTGGAACTCGCCCCACACCGGACGGACGCCCATGGGACGACCTGACACCCGTCGAGCGGGCGGACGTCGTCGATGGGTACCGTCTCGTGCACACGGCCGAGGCGCCGGTCAACTGGTGTCCTGGACTCGGCACGGTGCTCGCCAACGAGGAGGTCACCAACGACGGGCGCTCGGACCGCGGCAACTTCCCGGTGTTCAAACGCAACCTGCGTCAGTGGGTGATGCGGATCACCGCCTACGCGGACCGTCTCGCCGACGATCTCGATCGGGTGGAGTGGCCGGAGAACGTCAAGGTCATGCAACGCAACTGGATCGGGCGCAGCCAGGGTGCACGCATCGTGTTCCTCTCCGACGGCGGACCGATCGAGGTGTTCACGACCAGGCCCGACACCCTGTTCGGAACGACGTTCATGGTGCTCGCCCCCGAGCACCCACTCGTCGATTCGCTCATGCCGAACGGCCGATGGCCCTCGGGGACCGACGAGTCGTGGACGGCAGGCGCCGCCACCCCCACCAAGGCGGTCGCCGTCTATCGCCGTCTCGCCGCCGACAGGACCGACATCGAACGTCAGGGAGAAGGCAAGGACAAGACGGGTGTCTTCACCGGCGGATACGCGACCAATCCCGCGACCGGCGAACGTATCCCCGTGTTCGTCGCCGACTACGTGCTGATGGGGCACGGCACCGGGGCGGTCATGGGTGTGCCGGGAGAGGACCAGCGCGACTGGGATTTCGCAGAGAAGTTCCACCTGCCGATCGTGCGCACGGTCGAACCACCCGAGGGACATCCACGTGACCAGGCGTACGTCGGTGAAGGTCCTGCGATCAACTCGGCCAACGACGAGGTCAGCCTCAACGGCCTGGGAATCGACGCCGCCAAGGCGGTCATCATCGATTGGCTGACTGCGAAAGGCTTCGGCGCAGCCGCCGTCACGTACAAGCTTCGCGATTGGCTGTTCGCCAGACAGCGCTACTGGGGGGAACCATTCCCTGTGTTGTTCGACGACGACGGCATCGCCCATGCCGTCCCCGATTCGATGCTCCCTGTGGAGCTGCCCGAAGTACCCGACTACACACCGGCCACCTTCGATCCGGACGACGCCGACGCCGAACTCGAGGCGCCGCTCGCTCACAACCTGGACTGGGTGAACGTCGAGCTGGATCTGGGCGACGGCAATGGCCGGCGTCACTTCCGGCGAGACACCAACGTCATGCCCCAGTGGGCAGGGTCCTGCTGGTACTACCTCCGATACCTCGACCCCGCCAACAACGAGGCACTCGTCGATCCGAAGAACGAGGCGTACTGGATGGGACCTCACGACGAACCGGTCGTTCCCGGCACCCGCGATCCCGGCGGGGTCGACCTCTACGTGGGTGGCGTCGAGCACGCCGTGTTGCATCTGCTCTACGCGCGGTTCTGGCACAAGGTGCTGTACGACCTCGGGTATCTCTCCAGCGATGAGCCGTTCCGCACGTACTTCTCACAGGGCTACATCCAAGCGTCGGCGTTCACGGACGCCCGCGGGCAGCATGTTCCTGCCGATGAGGTCGAGGAAGGACCGGCGGGCAGCTTCAGGTGGCACGGCGAACCGGTTGTCCGGGAGTTCGGAAAGATGGGCAAGTCCTTGAAGAACACGGTGAGCCCCGACGAGCTGTACGCCGCCTACGGTGCCGACACGTTTCGCCTCTACGAGATGGGAATGGGGCCGCTCGACCAGTCGAAGCCGTGGGAGACACGGGCAGTCGTCGGGAGCCGGCGGTTCCTACAACGGTTGTGGCGCACCATCATCGACGAGGACACAGGCGATATCGTCGTGGCCGACGATCCACCCGATAGCGAGACGCTCAGGGTGCTTCACCGGACGATCGACGCCGTTCGGCGCGACTATGAGAGCCTGTCGTTCAACACGGCGATCGCCCGGCTCACCGAGCTGGTGAACGCGCTCACCAAACTCCATCGGGCACCGCGCGAGGCGGCCGAGACCCTGGTGTTGATGGTCGCCCCGCTGGCACCCCACATCGCCGAGGAGCTGTGGAACCGGCTCGGCCACCACAAGACGCTGACCTACGAGCCGTTTCCGGTCGCCGACACGAATCTGCTCGTCGCCGAAACGGTCACCTGCGTCGTGCAGATCAATGGCAAGGTCCGCGACCGGATCGAAGTGCCGGCGCACATCACAGAAGACGAACTGAGTACTCGCGTGCTCGCGCTCCCGAAGGTGGTATCCGCAACCACGGGCGGAGTCCGAAAGATCATCGTCAGGGCCCCCAAGCTCGTCAACGTCGTGCCTTCGTAACGCTCTCGTCACGCACCAATGAGACCATGCGTAGGTCTCATGAGCACCGCATTGACACGCCCCCCGAGAACCGAGCGGGCCGGGCGAGGAGCAGCCCTGCTCCTCGTAGTCATGCTGGCATTCGCGATCGCGGTCGGCATCGGAATGGGAGGGGTGCCGATGGGTCCATTCATCGCCCTCCCGTTCTACGCCGCCGGCTACGTGATCCTGCGCAAAATCGGGTCGCATCCGATCGGATGGCTGCTGTGCGGGCTCGGCGTGATCCTCCAACTGACAACAACCGACCTGCCGTGGTTGTCGAACCTCTGGCTCAACTGGCTGTCCGGCTGGGGATTCTCGTTGATGTTCGCCCTCTTCACATGGCTGTTGATCCTCTTTCCCGACGGTCGCGCCTCTCGGTGGTGGATGATCGCCGGCTGGATCGCCACCGGGCTGGTTGTCGGCGGATTCCTCACTCCGACCGTCACCGATGTCAACGACCCGAGCATCGTGATTGGCGTGAACCCCACCGGTCTCCGGTGGCTTCCCGAGGCTACGGGAGTCGTCGCCAACGCCGCTGTCACAGTGTTTCTCATCGCTGCAGCCATCGGTGTAGTAGTCCGCGGGCGCCGGGCCACCCCGGAGCTGCGCATGCGGTACAAGCCTGTCCTCGCCACCATGGCCGTGCTCGGTGCGTACATCCTCGTCCTCTTGGGGTGGTTGATCGCCGATCCGGCCTTCACGGCCGGCAGCAACGGCACCATCGTCTGGAGCGTGGCCCTCATTCTCTACATGCTGATCCCGACGTCGTTCGGGGTGGCGATCACCAGATACCGCCTCTACGACATCGACCGAATCGTCTCGAGAACCGTCACCTATGGTCTGCTCGCCGTGCTGATCACCGCCGTCTACGCCATCCCCGTCATCCTGCTCCCCCGCCTCCTCGGCGAGTCCAGCGACCTCATCGTCGCCGGCTCCACCCTCGCCGCAGCCGCCGTATTCAACCCCGCACGCAAACGCATCCAGACGGTGATCGACCGTCGCTTCAACCGAACGCGAGCCAACGCAGGACGTGAGTTGGGAATCTTCGCCTCGCGTCTCGAGGCCAGCGTCGATCTCGATACTCTCACCCACGAGATTGCGCTGGTGCTGGATCGCACGCTCTCGCCGAGTTCGCAGGCCCTGTGGATCAAGGAGGTCCAGTGACAACTCGGATCGGGTCCAAACCGTCGGCCATTCAGCGACTCTTCAGCGCGGGGATGATGGCTCTCTTCCTGGCGGGCTCGGTCTACGGTGTGGTACGAGGCGTATTCGTCGAAACATCGAATGTCGGCATCTACATCGGAGCCGCTGCCTTCGCCATCGTTGGATTCATTCTCACTATCCGCGTCCCCGGCAACCGGGTGTCCTGGGCGGTCATGGCCGCGGCCACCGGGGTCGGTGTGTTCATCCCCCTTGCCTCCGTGGACCGTGTCGCCACCTACTTCCTGGGTTCGGTCGTGATCTACGCCGTCCTCTTCCCGAGCCTTGGCGTCTTCATTCCACTCTGGTTCCCCACCGGATCGCCACCTTCACCGCGCTGGCGATGGGTGGTTTGGGTCACCGGTGCTGCCGTGGCGATGATCCTGATAGGGGAAGGCATCTGGGTGTTCATACAGCACGGCGATGTGTCAGCGAGTCCAACCTGCACGGCGCCGAGCCTCTGTGCCTCCTTCGCCGGGACGGGCGTCCTGATGGTCGCCGTCGCCGCCGCGGTCGTCTCACTGGCCGTGAGATGGATCCGATCCGACGGGGTCGAGCGCCTTCAGCTCAGATGGCTGGTGCCCGCGTTCGTGCTCTTCCTCGCTGGCTTCGTCGCCGAACTCGCCTTCCAGGGCACCCCTGTCGATGGGGTGCTGTTCCCGCTCGGTGTGTTTTCGATTCCTGTGTCGATCGGGGTGGCGATCACCAGATATCGCCTCTACGACATCGATCGGATCGTCTCGCGAACCGTCACCTATGGTCTGCTCGCCGTGCTGGTCGCCGCCGTCTACGCCATCCCCGTCATCCTGCTCCCGCGTCTCCTCGGCGAATCCAGCGACCTTGTCATCGCCGGCTCCACGCTCGCCGCGGCGGCCGTCTTCAACCCGGCGCGACAACGAATCCAGAAGGTGATCGACCGTCGCTTCAACCGGACTCGCTACGACATGGAACACCAACTCGACGACCTCGGCCGCCGACTCGGAGAACGAACCTCGATCACCGACGTCGTCACCGACGTCTCCGGTGTCTTGGCCGCGA
>CAZQMF010000029.1:0-21368 GCA_964594235.1 uncultured Acidimicrobiia bacterium | reverse complement strand
CCGCCCGTAGCGAACGGACTGCGTCCGTCCGCAGTTGGTCCCCCCAGGAGCCCGCAGGGCGACTGTTTCTCCCCCCAACGCTCAGCCTCAGGCTTCGCTGGGGGGAGAGAACCACTCGCTTCGCTCGCTGGGGGAGGAAACGGCGAGCAGAGCGCCCACTACCTGATGACCGCGATCACCTGACCTGTCGAGATGGTGTCACCCGGCCGCACCTTCATCTCTATGACCTCACCGTCGACCTGCGAACGCACCTCGTTCTCCATCTTCATCGCCTCGAGCACGCAGATCGGGTCGCCGCTTCGGACGCGGTCTCCTGCCTCCACGTGCACCTTCACGATGGTCCCTTGCATCGGCGACGCAACAATGCCCGCGTCGTCCGAGGTGACTGCCGCGGTTCGAGCGAGCTTCGGTGGCTTGCGCCGGGGTCGTCCCCCTGCGGTGGGCGCCTCGGGCGCCCAGAACGTGACCGTGTACCTTCTCCCGGAGATCTCGACGGTCATGTCGCGTCGTGCAAGTGCCTCGTCTTCTTCGACCGGCGGATGGATCGACTGCACCAAGTGCGTGAAGTCGATTTCGCTCTCGACGAGCGCCGTGTGGTGGCGTCCCTGCACAAACGTCTCGTTGTCGAGCATGACCAGGTGGGCCGGGATCGTGGTCGGAACACCCAGGATTCTGAACTCACCGAGCGCGCGCTTGGCTTTGGCGATCGCCTGGTCGCGGTCCCTGCCCCACACGATGAGCTTGGCGATCAGGGTGTCGTAGTAGCGGCTGATCTCTGAGCCGGTCGTCACCCCGGAGTCCACGCGGACGCCGAACCCGGCCGGCTCTCTGTAGTCGACGATCCGACCCGGGTGGGGGATGAAGCCCTCCGCGGGATCCTCCGCGTTGATGCGGAACTCCATGGCGTGCCCTGTCCGCTCGGGGTTGGTGAACGACAGCGGCAGGCCGCTCGCGACTCTCAGCTGTTCCTGGACGAGGTCGAGTCCGGTGACCATCTCGGTCACGGTGTGTTCGACCTGGAGTCGCGTGTTCATCTCCAGGAAGTAGAAGTCATTGTCGGAGTCGACGAGGAACTCGACTGTTCCCGCTCCCCGGTAGTCGCAGGCCTTCGCCATCTGAATGGCGGCACGTCCGATCGCTCGTCGCTGGCGCTCGGGTAGGTTCGCGGCCGGCGTCTCCTCGATGAGTTTCTGGTGGCGTCGCTGGAGAGAGCAGTCGCGTTCGCCGAGGAACACCGTGTGGCCGTGATCATCCGCGAAGATCTGCGCCTCGATGTGACGGGGCTTGTCGATGTACTTCTCGATGTAGACCTCTGGATTGCCGAAGTACGCCTCCGCTTCACGTTTCGCGCCCTCGATCGCCTCTTTGAGACCGACCGCATCCTCGACGATGCGCATCCCTTTACCGCCTCCCCCGTGTGCGGCCTTGACAGCTACCGGAAACCCGAACTCCCCTGCGACCGTGAATGCCTCTTCGACCGACGCGAGTGGCTCGCTCGTTCCAGGCACCACGGGAACGCCGGCCTCTGTGGCCGCCCGCCTTGCCGTGATCTTCGAACCCATGGTGATGATCGCTTCGGGCGGGGGTCCGACCCAGATGAGTCCGGCGTCGGCCACCTCCGTGGCGAAGTCGGCGTTCTCGGCGAGGAACCCGTAACCCGGATGGATCGCGTCGGCTCCGGCCTCCTTGGCAACCCTGAGAATGCGGTGCGAATCGAGGTAGGACTCCGACGACGGTGCCGGTCCGATGTTCCATGCTTCGTCCGCTACCTGCGTGTGGAGAGCGTCGCGGTCCAGTTCCGAGTAGACGGCGATCGTGCGCATGCCCATCTCTTTTGCTGATCGAAGCACACGAACGGCGATCTCCCCGCGGTTGGCGACAAGCAGGGAGGTAATGGGTCGCGGTGCTGCGATTCGCTGGCTCACAAGGGGATGTTCCCATGCTTCTTCGACGGGAGCGACTCCCGCTTGGTGCGGAGCATGTCAAGGGAGCGGATCAGCCTGGGTCGTGTCTGGCTCGGCTCGATCACTTCATCCACCAATCCCAGTTCGGCCGCCCGGTATGGATTGTTGAAGCGCCGTTCGTAGTCGGCTATCAGTTCCTGTCGCTTTCCATCCGGATCATCGGTGGCCGCGAGGTCGCGCCGGAACACGACGTTGACGGCGCCCTGGGCGCCCATGACGGCGATCTCCGCCGAAGGCCACGCGTAGACGATGTCGGCGCGAATGCCGCGGGAGTTCATGACCACGTAGGCGCCGCCGTACGCCTTTCGAGTGATCACCGTGATCCTCGGCACGGTCGCCTCGCTGTAGGCATACAGGAGCTTGGCGCCGTGCCTGATGATTCCTCCGTGCTCCTGATCGACACCGGGCAGGAAGCCGGGAACGTCGACGAACGTGATGAGCGGGATGTTGAATGCGTCGCAGAAACGAACGAAGCGGGCTGCCTTCGTCGATGCGGCGATGTCGAGCGTGCCTGCCAGCACCGATGGCTGGTTGCCGACGACGCCGATGGCGTATCCGTCGAGTCGTGCGAACCCTACGACGATGTTCTGCGCCCAATGCTCGTGCACCTGATAGAACTCGCCGTCGTCGACGATCCGCTCGATCACATCGACGACATCGTACGGTTGGTTGGCGGAGTCGGGGATGATCGAGTCGAGTGCCGACTCGAGCCGGTCGGGCCGATCGGCAGGAGCGAAGTGCGGTGGGGTTTCCATGTTGTTCTGGGGAAGGAACGAGAGCAGATAGCGGACCTGTTCGAGGGCGTCGGCTCCGTCTGCTGCGACGAAGTGGGTGACGCCGGAGGTGCCTGCGTGAGCGAATGCCCCGCCCAGCTCCTCGAACGTGACCTCCTCGCCGGTCACCGCCCTGATGACGTCCGGACCGGTGATGAACAGGTGACTCGACTCTTTGACCTGGAACACGAAGTCGGTGATCGCCGGCGAGTAGACCGCCCCTCCGGCGCACGGTCCCATGATCACCGAGATCTGAGGGATGACCCCCGACGATCGCACATTGCGTTCGAAGATGCGGCCGTAGCCATCAAGGGACGCGACCCCTTCCTGGATCCGCGCTCCGCCCGAGTCCTTGAGGCCGATGAGCGGGGCGCCCGTCTGAAGTGCCGCATCCATCACCTTGACGATCTTGTCGCTGACCGCCTGGCCGAGCGAACCCCCGAACACCGTGAAGTCTTCGGCGAACACAAACACGACTCTGCCGTCGACGGTTCCCCAACCGGTCACGACGGCATCGCCGGACGGTCGTTTGTCCTCGATGCCGAAGCCACGAGCCTGGTGGCGAACAAACGTGTCGATCTCCTGGAACGATCCCTTGTCGAGCAGCGCCTCGAGGCGTTCGCGCGCCGTCAGCTTGCCCTGCTCATGCTGGCGGTCGATGGCGCGCTGGCTGCCCGCGCGGAGCGCCTCGGCTCGCAGCCTGCGAAGTTCCTCGATGCGTTCTTCGGTACCCATGCGTAGATTGGCTTTCGACTCTCGATTGCTGCGAATGGCTACACATTACGACATCGTTTCACTCGACGAGGTGACGTCCACCCAGGACGAGGCGAGAACCCGTACCCAGCCGGTGCTGGTAGTGGCGGCACGACAGACCGCCGGCAGGGGAAGGTCAGGACGGCCGTGGTGGAATGCGCCGAGAGCATTGGCCGCTTCCTTCAGGTGGACGCCTACGTGGCCGGCGGAGGCGTGGCCCAGGATCACACTGGTCGCAGGCCTCGCCGCCCACGGGATCTTCGCCTGCTCGCTGAAGTGGCCCAACGATCTCGTCATCGATGGTCGCAAGGTGGGAGGGATCCTCACCGAGACCGACGGGAGTGCGGTCGTCTGCGGTCTCGGTGTGAACCTCTGGTGGCCCGACGCACCCGAGGAGTCCGACGGGGCGTTCGAATCGGATCCGGGACCTGGTGCAGCTGTGGGGTTGGCATCACGCTGGGTGGACGAACTCCTACGCCGGCTCGACGCGGGCCCCGAACAGTGGGGGATCGACGAGTATCGAGCGACATGCACCACGATCGGAAGGGCTGTCACCTGGTCACCTGATGGGGCAGGACGCGCGATGGGGGTCGACGAACTGGGCCGCCTGTTGGTGTCCGTCGGCGGGTCACTCGTCGCCCTGTCCTCGGGAGAGGTGCACCTGGTGTCGGAGTCGTAGCCGCGGCGGCTGCGTCATCCCCAGACCTCGCTAGTCTTTCTATCGTCCATGTCGAACTCCCTCGATTCCCCCCATCCTGTTTCGCGTTCTCGCGTCGGCAAGTGGCTCCTGCGCACACTGATCGCACTCGCGGTAGTGCTCGGAGTAGCTGCCATCGCCTCCGCCCTGCTGGTCAAGCACGTGTCCGACACGTTCAGCGGCAATCTGACCCGCGACACCGACGTTGTACAAGTGTTGACCCCGACGACGGCTCCAACGAGCGTTGACACGGGAGGCACCAAGAAGGAGCCGGCGCAGACGTTCCTGATCATCGGTTCGGATTCGAGGGAAGGCGTCACCGATGCGCTTGGAACGAACTTCGGCGACTTCCCTGGTCAACGAGCCGATGTGATCATCCTCGTGAAGGTCTATCCGTCAGACGACCGTGTGCAAGTGCTCTCGATCCCCCGCGACCTTCGTGTAGACATCGACGGCCATGGGACGAACAAGATCAACGCAGCCTTCGCGTTCGGAGGGAGCGAGTTGATGGTGCGCACCGTCCGTCAGGTGACCGGACTCGACATCAACCACTACATGGAGGTCAACTTCGTCGGCTTCGCCGCAATCGTCGACGAACTGGGTGGCGTGCAGCTCTCGTTCCCCTACCCCGCAAGAGATCTCAAATCGGGTTTCAGCGTCGACGCCGGTACCCAGACACTCGACGGTGCGACGGCACTCGCCTACGCACGATCCCGCCACTACCAGGAGCTGATCGACGGGTCGTGGAAATCGGTCGATGCGAGCGACATCGGCCGGACGCGCCGCCAGCAGCAGCTCATCCTTGCGATCCTGGCGGAGATCAAGCGACCCTCGTCGATCACCGCCGCAGCCTCGCTGACGCAAACGGTTGCCAGCCATCTGACCGTGGACTCGACCCTGACGGAGAACGAGATCGTCGGTCTCGCGTGGTCGCTACGGTCCGTCAACGGGTCGACCATGGAGACCGCGACGCTTCCGACCTACTCGAAAACGATCGACCAAGTCTCCTACCAGATCCAGAAGGAACCGGAGGCGAGCACGCTGCTCGGAGCGTTCACCGTCGGCGATCCGCTCACCGTCGACACGACCGACGCGATCCGTGTGCAGATCCTCAACGGCAACGGCATCGCCGGATCGGCGGGGACAATGGCGGACAGACTCAACGGCGATGGCATCGAGGTCACGGACGTGGGCGACGCGGAACGGGACGATTTCGCAACCACGCAGATCATCGCGGCACCCGACAACCTGGCACTCGCCCGTGTGGTCGCGCAGAAGGCCGGAGTGGGCGAAGCGGTGCCGGGAACGGTCCCAAGCTCCGTCGACGTGATCGTCATCGTTGGAAGAGATGTCCAGAGCTGACTCGTCGGGTATCGTTCGATGATGGATGTTGCTGTTATCGGTGCCGGCTACGTCGGCTTGGCGACGGCCGTCGGCCTCGCCACTCTCGGGCACTCTGTGAAGGTCGGTGAGCGCGATGCGCAAAGGGTCGACGGGCTTCGCAGAGGTGAATCTCCGATCTACGAACCTGAGCTCACCCAGTTCCTTCAGGCCGCCGTCGACGACGGACGTCTCACCGTCTTCGCCTCCAATGCGGAGGCGGCCCGTGATACGGACGTCGTGTTTCTCGCCCTCCCGACGCCCCAGGGTGAGGACGGCGCTGCAGACACCTCCATCGTCTACGCCGTGATCGACGAGATCGTCGGGGTGCTCACGCCGGGGGCGATCGTCGTGCTGAAATCCACCGTTCCGGTTGGGACGGTCGCACGAATCCAGGGGGTGCTTCGCGATCACGGGTCCGACGCCGTCGCGATCAGCAATCCGGAGTTCCTGCGGGAAGGATCGGCGATCTCCGACTTCCTGCATCCCGACAGAATCGTCATCGGTACCACGGACCAACGCGCGGCCGAGACGATGATCGAGCTGTACCGGGGTCTGCAGGCTCCGCTCGTCGTCACTGATCCCGTGTCCTCGGAGATGGTCAAGTACTCGGCCAACGCGTTCTTGGCGACCCGCATCACGTTCGCGAACGCGATCGCCAATCTGTGCGAGGCGGTTGGTGCCGACGTCAAAGACGTGCTTCTGGGGATGGGCTATGACAGCAGGATCGGGTTTCACTTCTTCAACCCGGGACCCGGCTTTGGCGGGTCATGCTTTCCGAAGGACACGAACGCATTGGTCGCAGTCGCAGAGGATGCCGGCTACGACTTCGCGCTGCTCAAGAGTGTGATCCGCATCAACGACATTCAGCGTGACAGAGTGGTCGATCATGTTCGACGCGACGCCGGCGGCTCGCTGGCCGGCAAGACGGTCGCCCTGTGGGGTCTTGCGTTCAAGGCCGGCACGGACGACACGCGTTCCTCTCCGGCAATCGCAATCGCTGAGCGCCTTCTGGAAGAGGGCTGCCTCATCCGAGCTCACGATCCGCAGGCACACGTGACCATGGACGGACTCGAGCAGGTGGACACACCCATCGCGGCGGTTATGGACGCGGATGTCCTTTTGATCGCGACCGAATGGTCCGAGTATCGAACGATCGACCTGCACGAGGTGGCACGCGCCATGCGAGGCAGCGCCATCGTGGACGGACGCAATCTCCTGGACCCGGTGGCCGTGCGAAGGCTTGGACTCAGCTACCAGGGGATCGGGCGGTAGGCGAGCTTCGCTCGCCAGCTCACAGCTGACAGCTGACAGCAAGACGACCATCCGGGTCGAGTTCTGGAATCTCCTGCCAGCGTTGCTCCGCCGCTGAGGCCACCTGGGTCTTCTTGGACACGCGTTCGCGGGCTGTTGGCTGTCTGCTGTTGGCCAGACGAGCGCGGTGAGTTCGCTCGCAACTAGCCTTCTCGGGGTGAAACTCTCGATTCTCATTCCCGTGTACAACGAACGACGGACGGTTGGCGAAGCCGTTCGAAGGGCCCGCGGGGTCGACCTACCCGTCGAACGCGAGATCATCATCGTCGACGACGGCTCGACGGACGGCACCGGCGAGGTCATCGACCAGTTGGCCGATTCGACGGTGCGAGTGCTCCATCAACCGGAGAATGCCGGCAAAGGTGCCGCCATTCGGACGGCGATCGAAGCGTCCAAAGGTGACTGGATCATCGTCTACGACGCCGATCTGGAGTACGACCCGAGAGATTGGCCGGCGTTGCTCCGGCCGGCGCTGGAAGGAGACGCATCGGTGGTGTACGGGTCCCGGTTCACGGGAGAACGGCGGAACATGCTGTTCTGGCATTGGGTCGGCAACCGCTTCCTCAGCTTGGTCACCAACGTGCTGTACAACACGACGCTCTCCGACATGGAGACCTGCTCGAAGCTGATCGAGGGGGATCTCGCACGCTCCCTCCATCTGACCGCCGACAAGTTCGACATCGAGCCGGAGCTGACCGCCAAGATTCTCAGACTCGGCTATCGCATCTACGAGGTGCCGATCCGATATGTCGGCCGAGAGGTCACGGAAGGCAAGAAGATCTCCTGGCGTGACGGGATCCCCGCGCTCTTCCGACTCATCGGTGTGCGGTTCGTCCCCAAGAGGTCGATCGTCAGATGAAGGCACTCGTTACCGGTGGTGCCGGTTTCATCGGATCGCACCTCGTCGACCGGCTCATCGACGAGGGGTGGGACGTGCTGGTCATCGACGACCTCTCCAGCGGCCATCTCGGCAACCTCGCCGATGCACGCAACCAGGGCCATCTCCAATTCCATCAGCTCGACATCAGAGACGACGCATTTGCCATCGCGGTGGAGCGGTTCCAACCGGAACTCGTGTTTCACCTGGCTGCCCAGGCGTCGGTGGCCGTGTCCGCTCGCGATCCGGTGCTGGACGCGTCGATCAACATTCTCGGGACACTCAATGTCCTGGAAGCCGCCCGGCGTGTGGAGGCGGTCAGAGTCGTCGCGGCATCGTCCGGAGGGGCGATCTACGGCGCCGGCGCCAGACTTCCGGCGAAGGAGTCCTACGCGAAACGCCCGGATTCGCCGTACGGGATCTCGAAGAAGGCAGTCGAGGACTACTTTCGCTACTACAAGGACGTGACCGGTGTGGACTATGTGCTGGCCGCGTTCTCCAATGTGTACGGGCCGCGCCAGGATCCGCACGGGGAAGCGGGGGTCGTGTCGATCTTCTCGAACCTCATGTTGCAGAGGAAACGGCCGGTGATTCTCGGCGACGGAGGGCAAACACGCGACTACGTGTTCGTCACGGATGTGGTCGATGCGTGCGTGCGTGCAGGCGGCATCGAGGGTGGGCGGCTCATCAACATCGGCACCGGAGTTGAGACCTCGGTGGTCGAGCT
This sequence comes from uncultured Acidimicrobiia bacterium, assembly GCA_964594235.1. Taxonomy (GTDB): domain Bacteria; phylum Actinomycetota; class Acidimicrobiia; order Spongiisociales; family UBA4744; genus CAYLHS01. The sequence goes on along the minus strand of CAZQMF010000029.1, from coordinate 12,883 downwards.
GTTCACACGCCTGGCCTCGATCACCGAATTCGACCAGAACCCGGTGTTCACCGATCCGAGACCGGGTGATGTCTACAGATCCGTGGTTGACCCTTCGCTGGCGCTCAAGCTCCTCGGATGGCGAGCATGGACGTCGCTCGACGAGGGTCTGCGCCGGACGGTCGATTCGTTCCGTTAGCGAAAGAGATCCTCTTCCGGGGGCCGTACGAGATCGGTGGCGCGACCTTCACCGGGTTCCCAGGCGAGCCCACGCACGATGGCGACCGGTAGGTTGTCTGCCTTGCCCATGACGAGATCGGCTGCAGCGGCGATCTCGTCGACGATGGCCACCTCGGTCACTTCGAGACGCCGATCCCACGTGTCGACCGTTCCGCGATAGTCGAGCAGCGCGGCAATACCTGAGATGCCGATCGCGACATCTGTGAGACCTCTGCGCCACACCCTCCCGAAGGTATCGGTGATGATGACGGCCAGGCGTGTGCCGGTCTCGTGTTCGAATCGCTGCCGCAGTCGGTGTGCCGAACGATCCGGGTTTCGTGGGTGCAGCACCGCGTGGCCCGGTTGCACGTTCGAGCGGTCCACTCCGGCATTGGCACAGATGAAACCCTGGCGTGTGATCGAGATGGTCAGATCCCCACGGCGTCGGATCACCGCCTGTGACTCTCTTTCGACGATTCGGCGATACTCGTATTCGCTCTCATATGGCTCCACCGATCCCTCAGCCTTGGAAACGACCTTGTGGGTCACCACAACGACGTCTCTGTCGTGCAGTGCGGTTCCACTGGCCAGCAACGCCGACAGGATGAGGGCGGCGAGATCGTCACCCTCGGACACCTCACCGATCCCCGGCACCGGAATGACCGACAGGGTCACAGGAGACCTATGAGCCACTCTGCGAACGCGGCGGCAGCACCCGATTCCGAGATCCTGGTGTCATGCACATGGACGCGAAGACCCATATCGGAGAGACGACTGCGGTCAGGGGCATCCCCGATGTCGATCACGAGGTCGTCGAGGAGACCCCGGTAGGCCTCCACTACGCCACGGTTGCCGGCCGACATGCCGAGTGAACGCAGTACCACGTGAGCCGGCCCCTTGAGTGCTCGCCCTCCGAACAGTGGGCTCACGCAGATCACCCGGGGTGACCCGGCGACGGCGTCGGCGACGTCGGGGATGGCGAGGATCGGCCATATCGACAAGGGCGGGTTCGATGGCGCTATCAATACTGCATCCGCGGTTGTGATCGCGTCGAGTACCCCCGGTGCGGGCGTTGCGAGGTCGGCACCGTCGAATCGAATGTCGCGGACGGTGTCCTTCTGTCCGCGAAGGACGAAGTACTCCTGGAAGCGAATCCACCCATCGTCGACTCGCAGCATCGTTCTCACCGTGTCGTCGGTGACAGGCGAAATCGTCGCGTCTACGCCGAGCGCCGATGAGACCCTGCGGGTCACCTCGGAGAGAGGCACACCGTCCCGCAGCATCTGTGTTCTCAACAGGTTGGTCGCGAGGTCCCTGTTGCCGATGCGAAAGGACGTGTCGAGTCCGAGGCCCTCGAGATGTGCCATCACGTCGGTGGCATCTCCTTCGATACCCCACCCGTGCGGGCCCTCCACGTTGGCGAGTGTGTAGATGACGGTGTCGATATCGGGAGATACATCCAGACCGTAGACGACGTCATCGTCTCCGACATTCACGATGATCGAGGTGTCGACTCCGTCGAGCGCGTACAGACCACGCGCGAGTCTCGCCCCGCCGACACCACCAGAGAGAAGCGCTACCCGAGCCATCGGCGCTTCTCCCGTCGGATTGCGGTAGAGCCCGGCCGGCCCCACAATGGCGTCCGCATGTCGACCTCCGATCACAAGGCATTCGTTCTTGCCGCCGTCATCGCGCGTGCCGGGTCGGTCGGCAGCGCACTCGAGGCGATCGAAGCCCAAGTGTACGAGCCTGAATCCGTCGCCGTCGTCGGAGGTGGGGATGCCGAGCGGGAGACCGCCGGTGCTCGTGGTATCACCTGGGTCGCATCGCCGGGCGAGTTGGCCGGTGTTCTGGGATCCCAGACAACGCATGTATGGGTGCTGCACGACGATGCGCTGCCGAGGCCGGACGCGCTGGGTGCCCTCTTGAGTGAGCTGGAGCGCACCGACGCATCGGTGGCCGGCGCCAAGCTACTGAGGGCGGACAACCCGGACATGCTCGAGCTGGTGGGTGCGGCCACGGATGTGTTCGGCGTGCCCTACACCGGCCTCGAGAACAACGAGCGCGACCAAGAGCAGTACGACGTGGTCCGTGACGTCGCGTATGTGTCGGGGGCGTGCATGCTCATCAGGAGGGACCTCTTCCTCGGGCTCGGGGGCCCCGACACGACGATGGCACCGAACGCCGCGGGCATCGACTTTTCACAGCGGGCCCGGATTGCCGGCGGGAGGGTCGTGGTGGTGCCGTCGGCCGAAGTGCTGCACGAAGGGTCATGCGAGACGGGTTCCTCCTGGAGAGAGGATGCGGGCCAGATCAGGGCCGTGGCGAAGGCCTACCAGGGACTCACGCTTGCGTGGGTACTGCCTGGTGCGTTCGCGACCGGGCTGATCTCAGCCATCGTTCACACGCTGTTGGATCGGAGAAACGCACTTCTGCATTTCTTCCTCGCGTGGGCGTGGAACGTGCGCCGACTGCCTTCGACGATCCGCGAACGCCGCCGCATGCGTCGTACCCGACTCGTCGGCGACGAGGAGCTCTTCCGCTACCAGGTGAAGGGATCGGTCGCGCTCAGGGAGGTCGGGGAACAGCTGGGGGATCGGCTTCGCGAACGGACTGATGGGGGACGCTTCGAGGAGATGATCGATCGCGGGCGCAGCTTCTGGCAGCAGCCGGGTTTCATCGCGTCAGTTGCGGGTGTCCTGTTCGCGGTCGTTGCGACGAGATCGATTTGGGGAGGACGGCTCCCCGTCGGTGGCTTCTCTCTCCCGCTCCCGGAGTCGGCGTGGGCGACCCTGACCGAGTACGCCGGAGGATGGAACCCTGCAGGTCTTGGCGGTCCCTCTCCCATGATGCCCGCCATCGGAGCTGCCGCACTCGTGCAGCTCATCCTGTTTTCGAAGGCGGGTCTCGCTTCCGCCGTTCTGACCGTCGGCGCCCTCATCGGCGGGCTGTGGGGGGCCGGGCGAATGCTCGGACGTCTCGGCATCGGTCAATGGGGGAGGATCGTCGGTGCACTTGCGCTGGTCGGTGGCCCAGCCGCGAGGGTGCTCGGTCATGCTGACGCCTGGCCGGGTCTGCTTGCGCTTGGGGTGGCACCGTGGGCGATCGCCGTCGCGTTGCGACCGTGGCCCCGAGCCTGGTGGGATCGCATCGCACGAGTAGCGGGGCTCGGTCTGTCCACCGGGGCGCTCGCCATCTTCGCTCCTGTCGGTCTGGTGGTGCCCCTCGTCGTACTCACTCTCGGCGCCCTGATGAAGGGGAGCTGGGGTTCGGTCGTTCGAGGCGTCGTCGGTGCAGTGCTCGCCATCCCCCTCCTGTTTCCATGGCTCTATGTGATCTCTCCGAGTGGGCTGCTCGACGGGCCTTCGCTGTACTGGTCCCCGAGTATCTGGATCGTCGGTCTCCTGGCCGCGACCGCGGTGTTGGTGGTGACGGTCGGGGATAGGGAGATGGCCGCGATCGGGGGCCTTGGGGCGGCCTTGGCGGCCGGAGGTGCGGCTGTCGCGAGGACGTCGGGCGTAGGTGGCGGGTATGAAACCTCTGTAGCCGGGCTCGTCCTGGCGTCCATAGGCACGGCGCTCCTCGCCGGCGCGTCCGTGGATCTAGGCGGGCGGTTCGCAACGTCGGTGCTGCCCCGGCGAGTTCTTGCAGCCGTGGGAGCAGTCGGAGGGATCGTGCTCGCCGTGGGTGCTCTTGCGATGATCCCTGCGGGCCGGGACGGTCTTGGCGCCGACCAGTTTGGTGCGCCGCTCGCGTTCACGACCGCCCGTGCGTCTGCCGATAGTCCCGATCGGGTCCTGCTCGTCGGTGAACACGAGTCGGATCTCCCCGGGACGTCGCGGTCCGGCGACGGGTACTGGTTCCGCGTCATCGACAGTCCTGTTCCCACGCTGGCAGAAGGACGCCTCACGGATCCTGGTCTCGGTGATGAGGCGCTCGCGGCGACCCTGCAGGAGATCCTCTCCGGCGAACTACGGCCAGGCGAGGCGCTCGCCGCGTACGGCGTACGATGGGTCGTGCTCATCGGCGCGACTCCGTTCGACACGGCGTTTGATGCGCAGCTCGACATGAAGCCTTTGCCAGGGCTTGGATTCACGGTCTTCGAAAGCGAGGTGAAGTCACCGCTGGCCGAGTCGAGCGATGGACTGGCCTGGACATGGATACCGCCTCGCTTCGAAGGTGATCCTGCGGACCGGGTGCTGCTCAAGGTCAACGCAAACTCGGGGTGGGGGTCGAGTTGGATGCAGTCCGGGTGGGCGAACGAGGTTGACGGATCCCAGGGCGTCGCAGAGTTCACCCCCGATGTGACGCTCAGGCTGCTCGCCGAGGCCGCCGGTGTCTATCTGCTGTTGCTCATCGGTGTGAGCGCGTTCGTGAGGTCGAGATCATGAAACGCGTCCTCACGCTTCTGCTCGTCATCGTGCTCGCCGGGCTCGCGTGGACGCTGCCTGCGCCGCAAGCTCCGACGGCACGATCTACCACGTCGACGACGAGTGCCGTGGCATCGACGCCGAGCCACTCGACGTGCCCCTGGGCCTACTCGGATGCCAGTGTCGACACGTATCTCGTCGCGCAATCCGGTGATCCTGCGGACATCCGGTTCACATTCCCGGTTACTGGAGAAGTGAGGGAGACACGAGAGGACCATCAGGGTGCCTCCGCTGCAACCGCGCTTTCGCTGGCCTCCGTGCTCAATCAGGGCCTCGATCCGGCCGTTGTCGAGTTCTCGTCCAGCCCCTCCGCCGCTGGCGTCGTCGAAGCCGGTGAAGGTGTTCTGGCGATCGACACGTGTCCGTCCTCCTCCTCGAAGATCTGGCATCTCCCCGGAGGCTCGACGCTCGATGGGCAGTCACTCCAGCTCGTGCTGTTCAACCCGTTTTCCGAAGATGCTCGGGCGTCGATCTCCACGAAGAGCGAACTTGGGCCTGAGGCGTTGACAGACCTCGAGGCCGTCACCGTCACGGGGCGGAGCTGGAAGGTCATCGACCTCGCTGCTCTGCTTCGCCTTCGACAGAGTCTCTCAGTCGCCATCGACATGAAGCAGGGCGCGCTCACACCGGTCATGGTGTTCAGTGAGGGAACCGACATCGGGGTGTGGACCAATGAAGGCCAGGCCGAACAGTGGGACTTCCCCATCGTGAATACAGGAGGGCTGAACGCGACCCTGTTCGTGTCGAACGACGCTGCCAATCCCGAGGACTACCAGGTGGACGTCTATACGTCGTCCGGGGTGGAGAGCGCCGTCCTCACGGGGACAGTCGACGGAGCCAGCCATGTCGCCCTGCCGCTCAGCGGCCTCGCCGAGGCTCCGTTCGGAATCCGGGTGACGACGAGCGGGCCCGTCGCAGCAACGGTCATTTCCGAGGACGGGACTCGAGTCGCAGCGACATCTGGCATCGCCGAGCCCCAGACACACTGGATGCTGCCTGGTTTCGGGATCGTCGGCACCAGCCGCTTCTGGGTCATGAACTCCGGAATCGACACGGCGACCGTCACCTATCGGCCCGTGGATGCGAGCGGTGCGTCGGGTGACGTCGACAAGGTGGCGGTACCCCCGGCGACGGTGCTGGCGGTGACGGGGCTGCCGCTGGCGGCGACCGGACTGGAGGTCGAGTCGAATGTACCCGTGAGCGTCGCGTGGAGCGATGAGACGAGTACTGCAGTCGGGTTCGCGTCGGGTGTCCCTGTGCCATGACGATCCTTGGTCGTCCTCTCTCCTCCCTGTAGCGTTGCGGCATGTTCATCGCCTGTGTTCGCTGCGGTACGCCCGCGGCTGCCGTCATGTCTTACGAATACGACACGCGCGAGGTGTGGCTCGACGATCTGCGGGTCGTCGAGCCCGGCGCGGGGTATGCACTGTGTGGCCCTCACGCCGACCGACTCACCCCTCCCCTCGGGTGGACCCTGACAGATCAGCGAACATCCGTCCGTCTGTTCGCACCACTAGAAGTGGCGTAGTGGCCATCGATCGCGACTTGCTGGACGCGGTGAAGGAGCTCGATGCGCACGAGCTGCAGCGTCTCGTGATCCTCGCCCGTGCCCGCCTCGAGTCTGCAGGCGCCGTGACCCCCGGCGAGGACGTGAGCTTGCGCCGCCAATGGGTCAGATGCGGCAAACCCACCTGCACACGGTGTCCGCACGGTCCGTACTGGTATGCATACTGGACGGAGAACGGACGACGCCGGACGCGCTACGTGGGCAAGCTGTCCGAAGAAGACTCGGAATTCGGGTAAGCTCAATGGGCGGCAAACAAGGGGTGGCGTGTGCACTGTCCGAAGTGTGGCGTTCAAGATGTGATAGAGATCGAACATCGGCTGCCCGACGGCACCGAGGTCCATTTCTACTCGTGCCACAAGTGTGAAGAGAAGTGGTGGGACAAGGATGGCGAACACCTTCCCCTGGCTGAGGTCCTCGACCTCGCGCGCAAACGTCCCTCCTGAGCAACCAGGTCCACGGTACGACTCGACTCCCCTCTGGGTCTCCGCCATCGGCGTAGGGATCGCCGTCGTGGCGATCTTGGTGGTGATGAACCCTCCGCTGCTGCTGCGGGCCAACACCCCGACAGGTGGCGATATGGGGGCTCACGCAGCCGTCCCCGCCTATTTGCGGGACATGCTGTTGCCCGAGGGACGCATTCTCGGATGGAGCAACGACTGGTTCGCGGGCTTCCCGTTCCTCTACTTCTACTTCCCCCTACCGGCGCTCGCGACCGTGCTCCTCGACGTGTTGCTCCCGTACGGGGTCGCTTTCAAGCTCGTCACCATCCTGGGGCTCCTGGCGCTGCCGCCTGCGACCTACTTCCTGGTGAGGACTATGGGATTCTCGAGGATGACGTCGACCATTGCAGGCGCCGCCGGCGGAGCGTTCGTGTTCATGGAGAGCTTCTCCATCTACGGGGGCAACATCCCGTCGACGCTCGCCGGCGAGTACTCGTTCTCATGGTCGTTCGCGTTTGTCGTGATCTACCTGGCTCTGCTCATTCAGGCCGTTCGCGACGGCCGCAGGAGAGTCGCGTTGGCTGGGTTCGTTCTCGGGCTGACCGCCCTCACCCATCTCGTCACCACACTCGCAGCGATTGTCGCGTCGCTCACCATCATGCGATGGAAAGGAGGGCTCAAGAAGGTCGCCTCCAGCTGGGCGGTCGGCTTCGGCGTCGCGGCGTTCTGGGCGATCCCTCTCCTGACGAGGATCGCATTCTCATCCGACATGGCATGGGTTCCCCTCACCGGGTGGAAGAACGTCCTTCCGGAGGAACTCTGGATGTTGCTCGTTCCCGCAGTGTTCGGGTTGGTGATCGCCGCGCGGCGATCGTCGAAGAGCACTCCTCTCATCGTGGTGACCGTGCTCCCCGTCGTCTACTACTGGTTGATCCAGGCGGTCCCGGATTGGCTGCCGGAGCGATTCCACCAGATCCAAGGCAAACTCTGGAATGGCCGTTTCCTGCCGTTCTTCTACTTCGGAGTGTGGGTGTTCGCAGGAATCGCTCTGGGTGTCGCGCTGAAGTGGCTCTCGCGACACCTCCCTCGGAACATGGGCGCCGTCTGGGTACGAGGCATGGTCGTCGTTGGCGCCATCGTTCCGTTCTTCGTCTCGGACAAGGTGGTGCTCGGTGCCAGGTCGGGTTGGGTTGTGATCGGGATCGGTGCGTCTGCTATCGCTGCCACCTTCGTGTTGCCCAAACAGGTGGCGACCGGAACGGTCCTTCCGGTAGGTGGTGCGTTCGTCGTGGTTGCTGCAGCTCTCGCAGGGATGTCGTTCATTCCGGGCTGGGTGCAGTGGAACTACACGGGGTATGAGGGCAAGACCGACGCCCCCGAGTACTTCGCCCTGATGGACACCCTCGACCAGCTTCCGCCGGGCCGGGTTCAGTGGGAGTACAACAAGGATCAGAACAAGTACGGGACGCCGATGGCGCTGATGCTCATTCCGTACTGGACCGAAGAGCGCGACCCGACCATGGAGGGATTGTTCTTCGAATCGTCGCTGACGACCTCGTTCCACTTCCTCAACCAGGCCGAGATGAGCTACGAGCCATCGAGTCCCATCCCAGGCCTGCGCTATCACCGATTCGACTTCGAACGGGGTCTCAAGCATCTCGCCTTGTACGACATTCGCTACTACGTGACCTACACGGACGAGGCGAAGGAGAAGGCGATGGACACGCCCGAGCTTCGCCACATCACCGACTCCGGGCCGTTCTCCATCTTCGAGCTTCCCGAATCCTCCCTCGTCGATGTGGCCACCTATGTTCCGTCCTTGTACGACGGCGCGAACTTCACCCAGGCAACCCTTGACTGGTACGACAACATCGGCGAGCTCGACAGGTGGTTGGTGGCCGACGGTCCGGACGACTGGCCTCGCGTCGGGGGGGATGGCATCCTGCCGGCGATTCCCGAATCCGACACTGGGGTCGTGTCCGACATCCAACTCACGAACGACCGCATCTCGTTTCACACCACCGCCGTTGGGGTTCCCCACATGATCAAGGTGTCCTACTTCCCCGACTGGAAGGCGACCGGAGCGGAGGGCCCCTACCGAGCGGCGCCATCGACGATGGTGGTGATCCCCACACAGCAGGATGTTGTGCTCCAGTTCCACGCGTCTCTTGTCGAAAAGTCAGCAAACGTGATCACCATCGTCACATTGCTGCTCCTACTGGGATTCGGCGTGTACGGGCGCATGAGAGTGGAGAGATGAGGACCTACCTTCGGAGCTTCCTGACAAAGGAGGCGTTCGGTCAGTTCATCAGACTCAGCCTGATAGGCGGGTTGAACACGCTCGTCTACTTCCTCTTGCTGAACGTTTTCCGTTGGGTGGTGCATGTGTCGGCGTTCTGGTCGGTCACCTTCGCATTCGCCTTGGCCACGGCCATGTCGTACGTGCTGAACAGGAGATGGACGTTCAAACTCAAGGATGGGCGGCTCTCTGTTCGAGAGACCGCATGGTTCTATCTGGTGAATGTGATCGCATGGGCTCTGACGGTCGCCATCGTCAAGTTGGCGGAGTCGATGCTCGGCGAGTTGGGCCCCCTGGCCCTCAACGCTGCGAACATCGTCGCGACGCTGATCATCCTGATACCCAAGTTCGCCGGATACCGCGACGTGGTGTTCGGAGAAGCGCTTCGCTCCGAAGAGCGCGACAGCACTCCGACGGAGTAGTCACCGCCGAAGCGACCACCTGAGGATCCTGAGCGTGTCCCTCGCCATCTCCCACAGCGTGGAGACGGACAGCGGTGACGACGAGGCGCCGACACGCAGCGCCACAGGGATTTCGCCGATCTTCGCTCCGAGGCGCTGCGCGCGTACGAGGAGTTCGAGATCGAATGCGTACCGGGTCACTTTGAGCTCCGGCATGATCGACTGGGCGAAATCGCGCCGGAGTACCTTGAGACCCGTCTGCGTTTCGCTGACTTGGAGTCGGAAGAGAACACGGGTGACGATCCTGAAGATGGTGCTGAGGAATCTGCGCTTCAGCGGGTACCGTCCACCGCTCATCCCGTACCGTTTCGTCCCGACCAGCACATCGAGGTCACTCTGAAGGAAGGTGTCCACGACATCGGGGAGTTGCTCAGGCGGGAGGTCGAGGTCGCCGTCGAGTAACACGATGGTCGGTGTTGTCGCAACCATTGCACCTGTTCTCGACGCAGCACCCTTCCCGAGATTGACCTCGTGTCGGAGAACGCGAGCTGCGCCGGCAGAGGCCGCCTGAGCAAACGTATCGTCCGTGCTGCCATCGTCCACAACGACGATCTCCGAGCCCGGCATACTCTCGAGCACGGAAGCCACCCGCAGGATGTTGACCCGGATGGAGGCGCCCAGCTGGTAGGCGGGCATCACGACAGAAATAGGGGCGTCCAAAACAGGAGGAGTCTAGGGGCTCCGAGTCTTGAGTCGTCAGTCGTCGATCCTCAGCTGCCTGTTCGCCGGGAGTGACGGCCCGTGGTTCGAGACTGAAGACTGAAGACCGAAGACTGATGACGGCTCGCGGAGCGAGCCCTCTACAATGCTTTCGATGCGCGACCTACATCCCATCTTCAAGGCATACGACGTGCGCGGGCGCACCGACATTGGAGACCTCGATGAGGAGGTGGCGTATCGTGTCGGCGCGGCCTTCGCACGGTTCGTCGGCGCGCCCGGCATCGCCCTCGGACGAGATTGCCGTGCATCGTCTCCCCGGCTCGCCGCCGCGTTCACGTCGGGAGTGACCGGTCAGGGAGTGAACGTGCTCGATATCGGAGAGGTCGCCACCGACACTCTGTACTTCGTGTCGGGCAGTCGGGCGGTCCCAGGGGTGATGATCACGGCATCGCACAATCCCCCCGAGTGGAACGGTCTGAAGTTCTGTCGCACCGGGGCCGCCCCGATCGGTGTGGAGTCTGGACTCCTCGACATCCGAGATTTCGCCGAATCCGGCCTGGCCGAGGGTGAAACGAAGGGCGCAGTCGCACACTTCGATCCAATACCGGGCTATGTCGACCACCTGCTCTCGATCGTCGATCCTGCTCGCATCGGCGCCCTCCGTGTGGTGGCAGACGGGGGAAACGGAATGGCGGGTGTGGCGCTGCCGGCTGTCTTCTCGCGGCTCGACGCCGAACTCATTCCGCTGTTTCTGGAACCGGACGGCACATTCCCGAATCATCCCGCCGACCCTCTCAAGCCGGAGAACCTCCGGGATCTCGAAGCTGCGATGCGGGTCGAACATGCCGACCTCGGCGTCGCGTTCGACGGTGACGCCGACAGAGCGTTCTTCGTCGATGAGACCTCGCGCCCCTTGCCCGGGAGCACGACGACGGCTCTGATAGCACGGTGGTTCCTCAGCCGGGAGCCCGGCGCCACCATCGTCCACAACCTGATTGTGAGTCATGCCGTTCCCGAGGTGGTGCGGGCCGCCGGGGGAACACCCGTCCGCACGAGGGTGGGTCACTCGTTCATCAAACAGATCATGGCCGAGACAGGGGCAGCGTTCGGAGGTGAACACTCGGGTCACTACTACTTCAGGGACAACTTCCGCGCCGACTCGGGAACACTCGCCATGCTCGTGCTTCTCCAGGTGATGTCCGAAGACGGCCGGCCGCTCTCGGAGATCCGAGCCGACCTCGAACCGTACTCGACATCGGGAGAGATCAACCTGGATGTTGACGATCAAGCAGCAGCTATCGAGCGGGTCGCCACACGGTTCCACGACGCTACGCAGGACCGCCTCGATGGGTTGACGGTGGAGTGGCCGGACCGATGGTTCAACCTCCGACCCTCCAACACGGAGCCGGTTCTGCGACTGAATGCCGAAGCCCGCGATGCCGCCGCCGTCGCGGAGTTGGTCGAGTTGGTGAAGGCGGCTGTGAGGGGTGAGCTGTGATTCCCGAAGAACTGAAGGCCATCCTCGTGTGTCCCGCCTGCCATGGGGATCTGATCGAGGAAGCGTCCACGCTCACGTGCACCGGGTGTGGACTCCGATACCCGATCCGTGACGGCGTACCCGTGATGCTGATCGAAGAGGCAACCAGGGAGTGACGATGGAGTCGATGATCGAAACCCTGCCGGACCAGTTCCGGTGGGCTGCAGGGCTCAGGGTTCCTGAGGTGCCTGGCGCGAGATCGGCCGTCGTGTGCGGCATGGGTGGTTCCGGCATCTCGGGTGATGTGGCAGCGGCCGTCGCGGACGGTCCGGTCTTCGTCCACAAGGACTTCGGGCTTCCTCCATGGGTGCCCTCACTTTCCGAGCCGATCGTGGTCGCCGTGTCGTACTCCGGCAACACCGAGGAGACACTCTCTGCGGTGGAGTCGGCTCGTGAAGCCGGACTGCCCATCGCTGCAGTTTCCAGCGGGGGGCGACTATCCGAACTCGCAGCGGACGAGGGATGGCCGTTGATCCGTGTGCCGGGCGGGCTCCAACCTCGGGCGGCGTTCGGGTACCTGGCGGGCTCGGTCGTCCAGATGATCGAGGCTGCCGGGCTGGCCGAGGATACCGGGCTCGACGAGGCAGCTTCGATCACAGCGACGCTGCTTGGTGATGGCCTGCGCGGTCCAGGACGCCAACTTGCAGACGATCTCGCCGAAGAACTGGCCGGTCGGATCGCTGTGATCATGGGCTCGGGTCTCACGGCGGTGGCGGCCTATCGATGGAAGACGCAGATCAACGAGAATGCCAAGAGCCCCGCATTCGTTTCGGTGCTTCCCGAAGCCGATCACAACGAGGTCGAAGGCTGGACGACATTGGGCACGGCACTCCGACGAACCGTGGGCGTGGTGATGTTGCGCGACGACTCGGAGCCCCCGGCCGTGGGTGCGAGGTTTCAGCCCACGGCCCGGCTCCTCGGAGTAGGGGCAACGATCGTGGGAGAAGTGTGGGCACAGGGGACGAGTAGGCTTGCCCGGCTCGCGAGCCTCACCGCCATCGGTGACCTCGTCTCGCTGAGGCTCGCACGAGCCGCAGGCGTCGACCCTGTCGCCGTCGATGCCATCCAACAACTCAAGCAGACACTGGGAGACTCATGAACTACGACATCGCTGACGCATCACTGGCGGGCGAAGGAGCTCGGAGGATCGAATGGTCCGGCAGGAGAATGCCGGTGCTGGCCACCATCCGGGAGCGATTTCGCGCCGAGAAGCCGCTCGACGGCAAGCGAGTGGCGGCGTGCCTGCACGTGACGGCAGAGACCGCGAACCTGATGTTGGCGCTGCGCGATG
>CAZQMF010000028.1:0-21940 GCA_964594235.1 uncultured Acidimicrobiia bacterium | reverse complement strand
CCGAAGGCCGAGTGCTGGAGGAGGTGGACTCGACCGAAGGCCAAGGACGGAGGGGGCGGTTCTCACCAACGTCGCCTGCTCACGACCCCCCTACCCCAGCGGCTTCGCCGCTGCGGTACTTTCCCCCCAACGCTCGCTGGGGGGACCGACAACCATCCGAGCGAGCCTCAGTCGGCTCTGAGCGCGCTCAAACCCCCGGCGATCACGAGCACCGTGCCGACCAGGAGCACGAAGAACCCGAATCCCGCGCTCACGGTGTACGCGGTGGGGATCATCCCGCCGGCGGCCGCCTGCGCCATCCCGGCCTGGAGCGTGTCGGCCGTGTCGAATGCGTCGATCATCTTGACAACAACGTACGCGAGCAGCGCGACCCCGATCACCGCCGTCGTCAACGAGGCGTTCTTGCCCATGGCCTTCGACACCGGCCCGAGAACGGCAAGCGCGACAACCACGACAAGCAGCACGACGAGCACGATCTGCGCCCACGTGTCCAGACCTCCCCAGATCGTCGGGATCGAGGCCGGGAACTCGGCATTCCCTCCGTGCATGGCTGGAAACACCGACTCTCCGGCAGTTCTGAGCGCCTTCATGAAGAGCCCGATGACGCCGATGATCACTCCTGCGAGTATGAACAGTCGACCCGTATGCATGATCTCCCTCCACTCCGATTGCCCCCGATACTAAGGACCGACGGGCGGCAGTGAGGCCTGAAACGGGGTCGGATCTCAGTTTTCGCGACCAAACCGAACGATCCAGTCGGCGACAACAGCCCCGTCGATCGGACGATCGAGTGTCTTGAGGGCAGCATCAACGGTGGCGTCGCCGATCCGTTCCCGGCGAAGAGGTAGGGATGCCCTCGAGAAGTCGGCCGTGAACTCGGGGTGTCCTTGGATTCCGATCATGTGATCCTCGACGGCGAACATCCACACGGGGCAGTGGTCGCTCGAAGCCAACAGCCGAGCCCCTGGAGGTAGCTGCTCAACTTGGTCCTGGTGGCTCATCACCAAGTTCAACCGTGTCGTGGTCGGCTGCATCCAGGAGGTCTGTTCGAGGATCCGGCCCGTGTGGACGCCGACGCCCCATCCTCGTGAAGACCTGGCAACACGTCCTCCGAGAGCCTGAGCGAGCATTTGGTGTCCGTAACACACTCCGGCGAACCGATGGCCGCTCTCGTGCAGACCCACAACGAGATGCTCGAGTCGTCGGCCGGGTTCACCATGCTCATATACAGAGGCCTTCGAACCTGCGGACATCCACATGTCGCACTCCCCTAGCGAAGCCGGCTCGTCTCCAACTGTCAGGTCGTAGAACCGCAGCGTCACATCGTGGTCGGCGAACAGCGCTTCGAACATCTTCGGGTAGTCGCCTGTGACGGAAAGAAGGAAGTCTGGGATGTGGTCGGGAAGCAGAATGCCGATGTTCACGGTTGTCGGAGTCTACGACAACCTGCTTGGCGTGAAGTCCGCAGGCCGCTACGCTGCCCCTCTATGAAAGACCGCTTCTTCTTTGCGTACTTCTACGCCGGGGCCGAGGCCCGGGCTGAGGGGACGCGCTAGGAAGTAGCAGCCAGACACCCCGAGACCCGGAGCCGGAGGCTCCGGGTTGTTGCATTCCCGGCGCTTCCGGTCCCGAGAGAGGACCGAGACACCATGGATCCCATGCGCCATCGAAACGAGGCGGCGACCGTCGTGGCGGTTGGCACCGTCAGCTTCGGGGATGGCTCTTATCCAGTGATCGCCGGCCCCTGCGCGATCGAGAGCGAGTCGCAGCTGATGGCGGCTGCGAGGATTGTGGCCGAAGCGGGAGCTTCGATGCTTCGGGGAGGTGCCTACAAGCCTCGCACCTCTCCCTATTCGTTTCAGGGTCTGGGTCGCGAGGGTCTGCGTCTGCTCCACTCTGCCGGCCAGGCCACAGGTCTGCCAACGGTTGCCGAGGTGATGGAGCCGCGAGAGGTCGAGATCGCGACCACCTACCTGGACATGCTTCAAGTCGGATCGCGCAACATGCAGAACGTCCCTCTCCTGCGAGCACTCGGCGAGACCGGAAAGCCCGTGCTTCTCAAGCGGGGCTTCGCCGCGACGATCGAAGAGTGGCTGCTGGCAGCCGAGTACATCCTCGACGCGGGAAACTCACACGTTGTGCTGTGCGAGCGAGGTATCCGAACGTTCGAGACGCAGACGAGGAACACACTCGATATCAGTGCCGTTCCCGTCGCGAAAGCGCTCGGCCGTTTGCCGGTCATCGTCGATCCCAGTCACGCAGCGGGCCGTCGGGACCTCATCACCCCGCTGGCGCTCGCAGGGAGGGCTGTCGGAGCGGACGGCATGATGGTCGAGGTACACCCCAGTCCGGACACGGCGCTGTCTGACGGTCCCCAGCAACTCGATGCTGACCAGTTCACTTCGCTGATGGACGTTCTCGACATCCACTCGCGACGAGAGGAGATCGATCGCATCGACCATCGCATCGTCCACCTGCTGGCGCGGCGGGTCGAGGCGTCTATCGAGATTGGACGGGCGAAGACGGCCAGAGGGCTCCCATTGCTCAGCCCCTCACGCGAAGAGACAATCCTGGATGTTGTTGGAGACGAGGCGGCTCGCGCCGGACTCGATCCCCGCGTCGTGAGAGCCATGTACGAGTCCATCTTGAGCGAGTCACGACGTGCGCAGCAACGGTCGACGCTGGCGGCGGTACAAGGTGGAATCGGTGCCTGATCGGCGAGCCGGCATACTCGGCACCGGTTTGATTGGCGCGTCGATCGGGCTCTCGTTGGGTCGACTCGGCTGGAAGGTCACCGGCTGGGACAAGGATCCCTACGCATTGTCGATCGCCGCATCGCGCGGTGCCGTTTCGTCGATGGCCGCATCTGAAGAAGATCTGACCTCTCGAGCGCTCGACCTGTTGGTCGTTGCTACACCCCCGAAGGTCACCCCGCACGTGCTCAGAGGACTCTCGACCGACGCGCTGGTTACCGATGTCACAGGGATCAAGGCGGAGGTTGTCGCGGCCGGCGCCCATCTGGTCCGCTTCGTGTCGAGCCACCCGATGGCAGGCAGGGAGGTGAGCGGGCCCGAGGCAGCAGACGCCTCGCTCTTCAATGGGGCCGCGTGGATCATCGTCACCGATGGGGCCACCGAAACGGACATCGCGACACTCGAGCGAGTCGTTCAGCTCTTGGGAGCTCACCCGGAGCGGATGGACGCAGCGCGTCACGATCGGGTCGTGACCGCCATCAGCCATCTGCCTCAGATCCTTGCATCCACCCTGATCACGGAAGCGGCGGGAACGGTGCCAGGCCTCTCTCTGATCGGTGGCAGTTTCCGAGATCTCACCCGGGTCGCGGCATCCGATCCGACCCTGTGGTCGGAGCTGCTGGACACCAATCGCACTCTCGTCATCGAGATGCTCGGCACATTCGGGAGGCGCCTCACCGAGATGTCACGTCTCCTTGCAGCACGTCGAACAGACGACCTGGTCGACTCGCTCTCCGAGGCCGCTCGCCTTCACCGCGAGCTCCACGCCCCGGTCGGCCTCGTCGAGGTGGCACTTCCCGACAGACCAGGCGAACTCGCGGCCGTTGGACGCGCGCTGGACCACGCACGCGTCGATGTACGAGATCTGCAGCTTCGGCATGCTCCCTACGGGGGAGGCGGTCTCCTGCGAGTGTTCGTACACAACGCAGATCTTCCGACATTGAGCGCGGCACTCGCCGCCGAGGGGCTGACCGTCACGAGAGAGGAAAAACGATGAGGATCGGCTACCAGGGAGAGGAGCACTCGTACAGTCACCAGGTGGTGTCGGAGATGTTCTTCGATGCCGAGACACAGGGGCTGATGAGCTTCCCCGACGCGTTCGCTGCACTGGCCGACGCCTCTGTAGACAGGCTGGTGGTTCCCATTGAGAACTCGACCACGGGGAGCATCCTGGAAGTTCTCGACCGCCTCGCTGCATCCAACGCCTCGATCGTGGCGGAGCACTACGGGCATGTCCGTCACGCCCTCATCGGACGGCCCGAAGCCACGACAGAGACGATCCGACGCGTCCTCTCGCACCCGGAGGCACTTGCCCAGGCCCGAGAGACGCTGGCAATCAACGGGTGGGAACCGGTTCCGGTGCCAGACACGGCTGGTGCAGTTCGGCTCGTCGCGGAGCAGGGAGATTCCGCCCTGGCGGCTCTCGCCCCGCCGGCCTCACGGGAGCGGTATGGGCTCGAGATCCTCATGTCGGATGTCATGGATCGAGACCACAACGCCACCCGGTTCGTGGTCCTTGCACTCGGCCACCACGAACCGACCGCAGATGCCGACAAGACCTCGATCTGTTTCTCGACATCGCACACTCCGGGAGCACTGGCCCTCGTCCTCACCGAACTCGGCCTTCGGGGAGCGAACCTCACCCGGATCGAATCGAGGCCGGGCGACACGGCCTGGACATACCGATTCTTCGTCGACCTTCTCCATGCGCCCGGACCGGAGGGTGTCGAACGGGTTCTTCAGCCACGACCCGCCTCGATGCACGAACTCATCGTGCTCGGATCCTATCGCGCCGTCCGCTGAGTAGCTCGATAACCATTGACTCAATATGCATTGAGCTATTAGCATCTGCGCATGAACATCGAGTCGAGAGCGAAACGACATGCAGCCTTGGGCGATACGGTTCGGCTGGTTCTGATCGACGACCTATCCACCTCGGATCGCTCGCCGGGCGAACTGTCGCAACGGCATGGTGTGCCATCCAATCTCCTCGCCCATCACCTCGACGTGCTCGAAGAGGCGGGGTTGATCATTCGACTGCTGTCATCGGGTGACGCCCGCCGTCGGTATGTCAGCCTCAGACACGAGGCGCTCACGGGGCTCGGCACCGCGTTCCCGGTCCCGGACGGTCCTGTGCTCTTCGTCTGCACACACAACTCTGCCCGATCGCAGCTTGCTGCAGCTATGTGGTCGGAGAGCATCGGCACGCCGGCATCGAGCGCCGGTACTCACCCGGCAGCGATGGTCCATCCGGGCGCCGTCGATGCCGCGGCGCGGGCGGGTCTGGATCTCAGCGGCGCACGGCCGCAGTCGATCGACGCAATCGAGTTCGAGCCCTCGCTCGTGATCACCGTGTGCGATCGGGCGCACGAAGAACTCGCCCCGGGATCGACATGGTGGCATTGGTCGACGCCGGATCCGGTCGACGAAGCGACACCGGAGGCATTCGACGGGGCGCTCGCCTCACTCCGTGACCGCATCGAAACCCTGGGGAGGGCGTTGTGACCGCCGGCGTCATCCGCCAGATTGCCGACCGCATCGCACGGGACTACGAGCAGATCTTCCCTAGAGAGATCACCGAGCGCGTCGTCGCCGAGTCACTGAGCACACTGACAGAACAAGCAACGATTGCGACATGGCTCCCCACCTTGGTTGAGCGATTCGCTCGAGATCGGCTGCGCGCGCTGGCAAAGACCGAGCATCTCGTCAACGACGAGCGCCCCGCCGTGCTGTTCCTCTGTGTGCACAACGCAGGGAGATCCCAGATGGCGGCAGGTCTGCTCCGCCATCTCTCAGGTGGAGCGATCGCGGTCTTCTCAGGGGGTTCCGAGCCCGCTTCGGAGATCAACCCCGTGGCGATCCAGGCCATGGCAGAGATCGGAATCGACATCACGAACGAATTTCCCAAGCCGTGGACCAACGAAGTCGTCGGCGCCGTCGATGTCGTCGTGTCGATGGGGTGCGGTGACGCGTGCCCCGTGCTCCCCGGGAAACGCTACGTCGACTGGGAACTCGAGGACCCGGCGGGGAAACCCATCGACGTCGTGCGACGGGTTCGTGACGAAATCGGGCGACGTGTCGGTGACCTCGTCACGGAGCTCGGTGTCGAACCACGGACCATGTGATTCACCCTGGTCATCGTTCACGATCTCACGTAGAGTGACATCCAACGGGAGGGGACCATGGCTGTAACGCGAGCGTCGGACAGAAGTGGCTACGTCGCTGCGATCATCGTCAACGTAGCGTTGATCTACCTCCTCAACAATCTCCTCGAGTGGAACCTCCTGCCGTTCCTCACGAACGATTTCGTGACAGTCAGGGGGTTGATCCGCCTCTCGCTGATCGTGGCGATCGTCTTCAACGCGGTTTTCCTGGCCTTCGATCCCCCGTGGTTCAGGTCCATCGGTCGTATCGTGATCGCCGGCTTCAGTCTTGCCGTCTCGGTACTGATGTACAGAACGTTTCCCTTCGACTTCACACCGTATGGGTTCGACTGGTCGATCATCGTGAGGGTCCTCATCGTGATCGCGATCGGCGGATCGGCGATCGCAATCGTCGCCGAGTTTGTGAAGCTGGTACGCGGCGAGAGGTAGCTCGCTTCGCTCGCGGTTGTCGGTTCATGGTTCTCGGTAGGAAGGTGTCTGCGCCGGTTCCGTTCGCTCGCCCTGTTTCTCCCCCAGCGAGCGAAGCGAGTGTTGGGGGGAGAACCCCGTAGGGCGGAGGGAGGCGTTCTGATGAACCCACGCGGGGCGAGGGCGCTGTCCGTACAGGACCCTTCAGCGGCAACGAGCTTCCCGACACCTCCCCGGACTGTCTCCGGCGAGAAGACAATGTCACCCCCGCGGTCACCGCAAATGTGGTCGCGCACCGATGACCGATAACTGAAGACTCAGGACTGTGGACGAGCCTCCCTACCCCTCTTCTATGCCGATCTCGGTTGCCTTGATAGACACCCACACGTTGGATCCAGGAGCCAACCCGAGTGATCGAACGGCGTCCGATGTGACCTCGACGGTCAGAGGGAGAGGTTCACCAACGTTCAGCCTTGCGCGATCGCCCAGCGACTCCACGAGATCGATCGTCGTCTCCCACGCGTTGCGAGGGCTTCCCTCCGGTTGCCGTAGATGGAGCGACACTGCCCTGGGGTGGATGGTGGCGAGTACGGGTCCGGCGATCGTGGTGTCGGCGATGTGAATCGTGTGAGGGCCAATACCGACCGTGCCCTTTTCGGCGATGCCGTTGAACAGGTTGGAGCCTGCCAGGTCCGCAACATACGGGGTTCGGGGTCGCAGTCGGATGTCCTCGGCGGTGCCATGCTGCGTGATGGACCCGTGTTCGATGACGAAGATCTCATCGGCGAGAAGAAACGCCTCGCTTGGATCGTGGGTGATCAGCAGCCGTGGTCCATCGAATGCGTCGAGGTGTTCGGAAAGGGTTCGACGGAGTCGGGTACGGGTAGTGACGTCGAGTGCGGCGAGCGGTTCGTCCAGGAGCAACACATCCGGCCGGGTGGCAAGTGCACGGGCGAGGGCAACTCGCTGCGCCTGGCCGCCAGACAGCTCACGGGGTTTGCGGTGAGCGACCTTCGCGAGACCGAGCCTCTCTACCCAGTCACCGGCGTGCTCACCCTGATCTGCTCCAAACGCAACGTTCTGGGCAACGGTCATGTGGGGAAACAAGAGGTAGTTTTGGAACACGACCCCCATGCGTCGCGACTCGGGCGGAACGAACACGCCGGTCGAGGGATCGTCGAGCACGCGGTCGCCCAGCGTGACTCTGCCCTCGTCGAGGGGAAGGAGGCCCGCCAGCACGGCGACTGTCGTCGACTTGCCGGCTCCATTCGGTCCGAGGAGTGCGACGGTCCGTCCTGGAGGGATGGCCATCGTCACATCGAGTGTGAACCCGTTGCCGTGGCCGAGGACGATTCGAGCGTCGAGTCCGGTCACCATGTCTTCCACCAGCGCTCTCGCAGAACGACGAGGACTGTCAGTGAGACCGCGACCATGACCAGACTCAGCGCAATCGCCGTCCCACGGTTGCTCTCCAACGCAACGAACACGGCGAGCGGCAGCGTTTGGGTGCGTCCCTGCAGGTTGCCTGCGAACGTGATCGTCGCTCCGAACTCACCGAGCGCCCGTGCCCACGTGAGAACGAGTCCCGACGAGATCGACGGCATGACCATCGGCAGGGTCACCTTGCGCAGAACGGTCCATCGCGTTGCTCCCAGGGTCGCAGCCGCGCCTTCGAATCGCGCGTCGAGATTGCGCAGCGCGCCCTCGACCGTGATCACGAGGAACGGCATGGACACGAACGTGACGGCGAGGATGACACCCCAAACCGAGAACGGCACCACGAGGCCCGTCGCCTTGTAGAGCGGTTCGCCCACGAGCCCTCGCCTGCCCAATGCGAACAACAGCGCTGCGCCGCCCACGACCGGCGGCAGCACGAGTGGCAGCAACACCATCCCCCGCACCAGCCTTCGTCCTGGGAACTCCACCCTGGCGAGCAGCCAGGCGAGAGGAACACCGACGACAGCCGAAATGACGGTTGCGCCGAGTGACGAGATCAACGACAGTTTCAGTGCGTCGATCACGATGTCGCTCGATAGCAGCGACGGGAGATCACGCCACGGAGTTCGAGCGAGCAGGCCGAGCAACGGCACGGCGAAGATGGCCGCGCCGAGCACGGCGAGGACGATGAGTAGCCGGGGCGGACGGCTCCGTCGGCTCATGGCGCAGCGAAGCCGTAGCGCGACAGGATTGCCTTCCCCGTGTCCGACAGGACGAACTCGACGAACACGCCGGCCGCGTCGGGGTTCGGCGCCGAGGCCAGAACGGCGATCGGGTACGTAGCGACGACATTGTCTGAGGCTGGGATCTCGATGCCCTCGACCTGGCCCTTGGCGGCTGTCACATCTGTCACGTAGACGATGCCGGCGTCGAACTCACCGAGTTCGATCTTGGTGAGCAGTGCGCGCACATCGGGTTCGTTGGAGTCGATGGATGGAGTGACCCCCGCCTTCTCGAGTGCCTGTCGACCGAAGTCGCCGCAAGGGACCCCCTCAGCGCAGAGTCCTATCAGAAGGTCCTGGCGGGAGAAATCGGCCAGACCGGTCACGTTGCCCGGGTTGCCGGGCGGTACAGCGATCTCCAGTAGGTTCCGTGCGAACACTCGCGGGTCGACGGCGACCTCACCTGCGGCAACCACGCTCTCCATGGTCGACATGTTGGCAGAGGCGAAGACATCCACGGGAGCCCCTTCGATGATCTGTTCCCGCAGTGCCGAGCTCCCCCCGAAGTTGAGCACGACGTCGACCCCGGCGTGCGTGGCCTCGAATGCCGTCTCGACCTCCGCGAACGCGTCCGTCAACGATGCAGCGGCCGACACACGGATCTCGGACGGCGAGCCGCCACACGAGACGGTCACCATCATGACAACGGCCGGCACCCACACGACTCGTACCCACTTCACGAGCGGAAGGTAGCAGCGGACGATGTTGCCACAGTGCGCCGGCCGACCGGCAGAGAGCTGCTTGACTCGTGGCATGTCATCGACATGGCCGCTGGTCGCCGTCCTCATGGTCGCGTTCGTCGGGGCAATGTTCCTCGCAGCGTCGGAAACCGCCCTCCTTCGCATCAGCAAGGCACGAGCCTCCATGCTCCGCCAACAGAGTGGCCGCCGGGGAGCGAGACTTGCCGCCCTGATCGGTGATCTCCCGCGTGTTCTCAACACGATCCTCTTGCTTGAACTCCTCTCACAGATCGCTTCTGCGACCGTGACCGGAATGCTCGCTGCGCGATGGTTCGGATCGGTAGGGGTGACAGTGGCATCGATCGTGCTGACGATGCTGCTGTTCGTCTACGCGGAAGCAATCCCGAAGACGTTTGCGGTCCGCCACGCCGACAGAGTCGCCCTTCGTGTCGCGTCGGCCGTCTCCGTGCTTGACGTGCTGATGAGACCGGTCGTGTCGGTGCTGGTGTGGGTGGCCGATCTCCAGGCCCCCGGCAAGGGCATCGCAGCGTCGCCGACGATCACCGAGCACGAGCTTCGCTGGCTCGCGAGAAGCGCCGCTGCCGAGGGCGAGATCGAGATGACCGACAGGGAGATGATCGAGCGGGCGTTTCGTTTTGGCGACCGAAGGGCCGACGACATCATGGTCCCGAGAACCGACATCGTCGGGATTTCCTCGACCGGTACCATCGAGCAGGCGATCGATGTGGCCATCGAATCGGGGCACAGACACCTGATCGTGTACCGGGGAACCCTTGACGACGTCCTCGGTGTCGTGTCGTTACGTGTCCTCGTGGCTGTCCCGGCGGACCGACGGGCCATCACCGTCGATCACCTCACGTCGCGACCTCTGACCGTCCCCAGGTCGAAGCACGTCACCGCCCTGCTCCGTGAGATGCAAGCCGATGGAACACACCTCGCGATCGTGATCGATGAGTACGGCGGAACGGCCGGTCTGGTGACGATCGAGGATATCGCGGAGGAGTTGATCGGCTCGGTCACTCAGGATGAGCTGATTCGTACCGGCGACTCGACATGGTCGGTAGCCGGCCTGCTCCCCGTGGAGGATCTCCGGGATGCGCTGGGTGCAGAGCTTCCCGACGGCGACTGGAACACTGCGGGTGGGCTCGTGGTTGGGCTCCTCGAACGACTCCCCAGCGTTGGTGACGAAGTGACGGCCGCCGGCTACCGGTTTCGCATCACGTCGATGCGTGGGCACCGCATCCATCGCATAGAGGTGACCGCGGTGTGAGGGGAGGGCACCGTGACACGGGCGGTGCCGGTCGCCCTTCACGCGAGAGCGAGCGATACGGCTCAGAAGATCAGCTGAACCACGACAATTCGCTGGTAGTGACGACCTGACCAGGAGTGGACTTACGCTCCCCTCGGCTGCAAGGCCCGGCGTTGCCGCAGAGAGGAGACGGCTGTACCTCGGCTCGTCCACGGGATCCCCCTTCGTGCAACCGTCAAACCCACACGCGGGCGATACAGTGGAGGGATGCGGCGCTTCATCCTCATCACCCTGTTCGTAACAGCTGGCTGCACGGTCTCTTCCTCGACGACGTCGACGGACGCCGGCTCGACCACTGCACCATCAACGACGGTGACAACCACGACCACCATCGCAGCAACGACCACCACGACTTCCACGACAACAACCTCAACCACCGCGCCGCCAGTACCGACCGTCTCCACACAGACCCGATCTGACGAGTCGGCCACCTTCGAGCTGGTCGTGAACTCGCCGATCGTCGGGAATGTCGACTACGCGACCCGCATCAATGAGCAGACCGCCCAGGCGATCGGCCGGGTCGTCGACGGTTTCTTGATCCAGGCAGCCCGGACGCAAGTGGAGGAAGTCGCCGGCCCTCATCAACTCTATGTCTCCTACCGGACAGGGACTGTCGGCCCAACGCTCGTGAGTCTGGAAATCGACATCTCCACGTACATTTCGGGAGCGGCGCATCCCTTCGACACGGTGACCACCTTGACGTTCATCGACGGAGATCAGATCAGCGTGTCTGACCACATCACCAACTCCGGCGAGGTCACCGATGCGATCGCCGCCTCGATCGCTCACCAGTTCGGAGACGCCCCTGCCGACGTCATCGACGCGGCCGGCGGGGCCGACCAGCTCCTCTCCCTCGCCCACTTCGTTGTCACGGAAGGCGGGCTTGTCGCCCTGTTCGATCAGTACTCGGTAGCTCCCGGCGCGGCCGGCATCGTGCGAGTGGTGCTCCCATTCGACCAGCTCGCCCTCTCCGGGTGGCCCTCCTGACAGGCAGGCCCGGCGGTATCCCCTCCCTCACTGTGAAGCGACCCCCCAGATCCTGCTCGTCGTTCTCTGTCGGAGAATTGCATCTCGGAGCTGACGCTCCCATCAGGACCGCTCGCCGAAGCGGTGGAAGCCATGTCGATGGTGGAGCCGGACGTCCCGGCGCTCGAGGTGGCCGATCAGCGGCTAGAAGCCCGTCGAGAGCGTGCCGGGGTACGGCACGCTGCTAGTCGATCTCAGCGATCGGTGAACTCGGCGATCACCGGCGCATGGTCGCTCGGCTTGCCCTCACCGGCGGTCGGTTTGCGCTCGTTGCGGTCCACCCGAACCTCGGTACAGCGTTCGGCGATTGCCCGGGTGCCGAGGATGAGATCGATACGCAGACCGAGACCTCGATGGAATGCTCCACCCCGGTAGTCCCACCAGGTGAACGGACCGTTTTGATCGTCGTGGATGCGAAGCAGATCAACGAACCCCCAGTCGAGCAAGGCTCCCAGGCGCCCGCGTTCCGCCTCGGAGTGATGCACCTGGCCGGACAAGAGATCCGGATCGTAGACATCCCGGTCATCAGGGGTGATGTTGAAGTCCCCGGCGATGACGACGCTGCCGCCGGGGTCAAACGCTTCGGCGATCCACGCCTGGAACGCATCGAGCCACGCGAGCTTGACCTCGTACATCGGGTCGGTGAGGTCGCGTCCGTTGACGACGTAGGCACTGATGGTCGTTAGATCACCGAACGTCGCTGCAACAACCCTCGCCTCGTTCGAGATCGGGTCGTCGGGGAATCCCACGGTGACCTCGTCGGGTTCGGTGCGTGAGAGGACCGCCACTCCGTTGAAGGGCGCTTGCCCATGTGTGGCCGCGTAGTAGCCGGCCGCCTGGATCTCGAGGGACGGGAAGTCGTGGTCGAGCAGTTTGGTCTCTTGGAGCAGCAGGAAGTCGGGCTGCTCCCGCTCCAGAAGGGCAAGGACCCGCGGGAGGCGGGCTCGTAGCGAGTTGACGTTCCATGTGATCAGCCGCACTGTGGAGAGGGTAGTTGATGGTGCAGTCGCGTCGCCGCTGCCAGTGCACGATCCGGTCGGCAGTGATGAGGCTGACGACACTGATTGCCTCGGCTTTTTCGGCGCCTCCCTCTAGGGTGACCCGTCGAGACTCGAGCGGGTGCGTGTGATGAGGCGGATGGTGGCCACCGATATGGATGGAACGTTCATCGGTGACGACCATGCGATGCACGCACTCTGGGACGATCTCGAGGTGGCGGGCATCACCCTCACCTTCTCGACGGGCCGCCACATCCCCGCGATTGAAGCCTTCTACGCCAACCACCACGAAGACCGTCGGGCGACGGCGTGCGTGTGCATGGTCGGTACGGAGGTCTGGTTCCTCGACGGCGACGAATACCGACAAGACCCTGGTTGGAGTGACTACATCTCCGACGCGTGGGACAAGCACGCAGTCGAGTCGATCCTGCGCGAACTACCCGGTGCACACATTCAGGACGCCGAGTGGCAATCTCCCTTCAAGGCGTCGTACTTCCTCGAGGAAGATGTCGACACTGGCCTCGCCCACATCGAACAGCGCCTCGACGAACTGGGGCTTCGGGCCAAGGTGATCTACTCGGCCGGCAGGTTCCTCGACCTGCTCCCCCACCGGTCCGGCAAGGGAGGCGCTGTCCGCTACCTCGCCGGACAACTCGGTATGGACGAGGTCGTCGTCGCGGGCGACACGGGCAACGACCTCGACATGATGCGCGCCGAACTCGGTTTCAGCTGCATCGCCGTCGGCAACGCAACCGAGGAGCTCGCTGCCGTCAGGGAACCACAGATCTACCATGCCGACGCTCCCTACGCGGTAGGCATCAGGGAGGGGTTGGAGTACTACGGCTGGCTTTCACCACAAGGAATGAGCAGAGATGACCGATAGAGAGAGCAGTCTCCAAGGAGAATCGATGGCGGACAGATTCGCGGATTCTGGTCGAACACACGTCCTGATGATCACCAACCACGGTGTCCACGAGTGGAAGGTGATCCCGGGCCTACCTGACACTGGTGGCCAGAACGTGTACGTGAACCAGTTCACCGAGGCACTCGTCGCACAGGGATACCGGGTAACCATCGTCAACCGGGGCGGCTACCCGAACCCGTCGACCGGACAGCCGCAGGTCGGTGCCCGCCTGCACCCGTCTGGCCACGCCCGCATCCTCTACCTGGAGGACGGCGACCCCCACTTCGTCCGCAAAGAGGACATGGCGGGGCACATCCCCGCGCTCGTCGCCGACCTCGAGTCGAAACTCGTGGTCGACGGCGACACCTACCAGCTGATCATCTCCCACTACTGGGACGGCGGTGTCCTCGGTGCGAACCTCAACGCTCGGGTCGAGACCCGCGTGCCCCACGTGTGGGTACCCCACTCGCTCGGTGCGCTGAAGAAACGCAACGTGGACCCCTCCACCTGGCCGGGCCTTCGCATCGACGAACGAATCGAGTACGAGAAGGCCCTGCTCCCGGAGCTCGACGGGGCGGTTGCAACCTCCACTGCGATTCGCAAGACGTTCCTCGATGACTATGCGTACACGGCCAAGTACTTCCTGCCGCCGTGCGTCGACATCGAACGGTACCGACCCCGCACCGGAATCGAATGCGACCCCATCTTCGAGTTCCTGGCCGCGCACTCGAACCCCACCGCTGCCGAGCTGCGAACCCGCACAATCGTCACCGAGATCAGTCGTACCGACCGTACGAAGCGCAAGGACGTCCTCATAAAGGCATTCGCGCAGGTCCACGAACGCCTGAGCGACTCGTTCCTCGTCGTCGCGCTCGATCCGCGTGCCGGAGCCGTTTACGAGGAGGCCATGAACCTCATCCGCGACCTTCACCTCGAAGACGATGTGGCAGTCCTCGGCTCCGTGTGGGAACAGCTCCCATGTCTCTATGCCGTCTCTGCCGTCTACTGCACCCCGTCGGTGATGGAGGGCTTCGGGATGAGCGCCGAGGAGGCAGCCGCCACCGGCAAGCCAGTGGTCGCTTCCGATCTGGTCCCCTTCGCCACCGAACACCTGCTGGGCGGTAGCCCCACCCACGTTCGTTTCGACGGACTCGCCGATCCGAGGCGGGTCCTGCTCCAAGGTGACGGTGCGATTGTCGTTCCGGCCGACGACATCGACGGGTTCGCACACGCGCTCGGCATGCTTCTCGTCGACGATCGGCTCAGGACCGACATGGGAGAGAGGGCACTGCACATCACCGTTCCCTACTTCACGTGGGAACGGCGTACCCGTGACCTCCTCGACGACCTCGGAGTGACCCCGACCCACACTTTGGCATCGTGACCGATCTCGCCGACACGCTCACCAACACATGGCGGCTTCAGAGCGATGAGGGATTTCTCCTGTCCGATTCGGCGGGCATCGAGGAACGCATCCTTCCCGATGAGCCTGTCGGCGTCGCCTACCGGCTTCGCTGGATGCCACACCGTGAGATCCGATCGGACACCGCCGAACTCGAACGGCGCGGCATCCTCAACCCCAACCGCCGCGACGATATCCTGTTTCGTGACCCGCGAGACCCGTCGGGCCGGCACTGCTTCCTCTGCTCGCGGAATATCGCCGAGTGCAACCCGATGGAACGGCTGGTTCCCGTTCGGCTGGCCGGCCGTGACTATCTGATCGGCGCGAACTTCGCGTGGATCGAACAGAATCATTTCACGGTGATGGCAGCCGAACACATCGACCAGGACTTCACCCCCCACGTCCTCGACGCGATGGTCGACCTGTATCGACGCGCCGGTGGCGAGTACCGAGTGTTGTACAACGGGGCTCAGGCCGGAGCAACGATCCCATGGCACCTCCACTACCAGATCACCACCGAGCGCCTTCCGGTCGAGGACCTGCCGGAAGGAAACGAGCCGCGCTACCCGGCGGCACTGCGGCGCATCCAGCTAGATGGCGACGGAACGCTCGCGGCGCTCGCCGAGGTGAATGACTGGATCGCGCCGGATCCCGAGCACCGGCGAGTCAACGTGCTCGTCACCGGCAACGTGGCTCACCCGACGGTGCACGTATTCGCCAGGGACCGCCGCCTTTCGCACGCCGCGATCAAGGGCCTCATGGGCGGGTTCGAGATCTGTGGTGACCTCATCTACAGCGAACCCGACAAACGCACCATCTTCGAGACTGCCACCACCGAAACAGCCCGCCGTGCCATCGCCGAGGTGAGGCCCGCAGACACCTGGCAGTGAGGCTCGCCGCGGTGTCTACATACGGTCTCTCTCGTGCAGGCTCCTCGCCTGCTCGAACGTCGTGACGGTCCGCCGAGCGATGCCACGCCAACCGTACATGCGGCGAGCGAACCTGGCACCAGCGATCGAGAGGCGTTCCCGCAGTCGCGGGTAGCGCAACGGCATCGAGAGCATCACCGCGAACTCGCGAGGACG
Organism: uncultured Acidimicrobiia bacterium; assembly: GCA_964594235.1. Lineage (GTDB taxonomy): Bacteria > Actinomycetota > Acidimicrobiia > Spongiisociales > UBA4744 > CAYLHS01. The sequence continues at coordinate 5,971 of CAZQMF010000028.1, read as the reverse complement.
CTTGGGATCGGCGAACAGGGCATGCGACCCGAAGTCGAACATCTCCTCGAGTCCGCCGTGAACAGTCACCACGCACGGCGTCCCGCACGCCATCGCTTCAACGGCTGTCATCCCGAACGGTTCATAGCGGGAGGGCAGGGCGAACACGGGCGCGGCACGGTAGTACTGGGCCATGCTCGAGTCGGGAATGTGCCCCAGCCACCGGACGTGATCGGCGACACCTATCTCGCGGGTGAGCGTCTTCCACTTGTCGACCCTGCGCTGGTCGTCATCCGAATTGGCACCGATCGCCAGCTGAAGACGGGCATTGGGAACCAGCTCACGCAACTCAGGAAGCGCCCGTATCAGCAAGTCATAGCCCTTGTTGGCGGCGGCTCGACCAACCGTGTACACGTCGTGCTTGCGGAACTTGATTCGGCGTCGTGCAACGGCGATCTCGGCCTGGGTGATCGGGGTGTACCGAGATTCGTCGATCCCTGGCGGAATCATGGTGATATGTGTGGCCGGCACGTCGTAGTCGCCGATCAGAATCTCGACCTGCTGGTTGGTCGTTGCGATCACCTGATCACATCTCCGATACACCAGGAACTCCTTGCGGATCCGTTCCTCGAACCGGTAGTCCGACTCGATCTTCTGGGTGTCGCCCTGCATGCCTCGCCGCTTCCACGAGCCGAGCGAGTGGGGGGTGTGGATATGCGTCACATCCAGTTCCTCGGCGATCTGCTGTCCAGCGAAGCCCGCGTCCCAGTAGTGCGAGTCGATGAACTCGTAGTTGAGTCCGCGCTCGCGCAGCGTGTCGAGGAACCGGCGGACGAACTCGTCGAGGTGGTCGTGCATATCCTCTTTGCGGAGGAAGTCGGCTCCACCGAACGGGATCCGCCAGACGCGGAGATGAGAACCCATGTCATCGAACTCTGGTTGGTCTTCGAACCGGCGAGTGACGATGTCGACGCTGTAGCCCAGCTCCACAAACTGCTTGGCCAGTTCCAGAACGAAGACGACCTGCCCGCCGGTGTCCGGGAGTCCCAACTCCGGTTCGCCGGCGAAGTAGCCGTGCAGGGAGAGCATCAGGATTCTCGCAGGGTTGAAACCGGGCATGTGCTCCATGAAGATCCTGGCTCCTTCCCGGCGCTCGCACCGGGCCCTGCTGCCCGCGCTGAGGAACGCCTGTGGCGGATCTCTCAGCTTCACCCTACCAAAGGACCCACCGAAGCCCTACGAGCCTGCTACCCGTCGATCGTTGCGGCGAGGTCGGTATCCCGGCTCGTCAGACCGCCGGCCGAGTGGGTTGTCAAGCGCAGCGTGACCTTGTTCCAGCTGATCTGGATATCCGGATGGTGGTGTGCCGTCTCGGCGAGAACGGCCACTCTGGCCACGAACGAGAACGCTTCGACGAAATCCGTGAACGTGTACGTCCGCGCGAGGGTTTCACCATCCAGGCTCCATGCCGGGTGCGCGCCAAGAAACTCGGATCGTTCCACCGGTGTGAGCAGATCCACGGGCATGACTCTACGAGACTTGCAGCCCAATCGTGCTTGCATGGGTGCATGGCCCTCAATGTGCTCGGCACCGAGCTGCAACCGTGCTCGCTCGATCCTCTCACCGGCTACTACAGGAATGGTCGCTGCGATACGGGTTCGGGAGATGTCGGTGTCCATGCGGTGTGCGCCCGGGTCACCACCGAGTTCCTCGAGTTCTCCAAACGATCCGGCAACGACCTGTCGACACCGCAACCGTTCTACGCGTTCCCGGGGTTGGTGCCTGGAGATCAGTGGTGTCTCGTGGCAGCACGCTGGCAAGAGGCCTTCGACGCGGGGGTTGCCCCGCCCGTCGTGCTCGAAGCCACCCACGCCGGAGCGCTCGAGTGGGTCAGCCTCGACGACTTGAGAGCCCACGCGGTGTAGGGCCGGCATGTGGCCCACGGTTACGATCGTCTCCGGCCCTCAGGCGGCCGTCGACCGAATCACGACGATTTCGCCGAGCGGGATGGATTCGGTTCCGGTTGCATGGCGGAGCAGGATGGCCCGTCCGCCGAACGGGGCCTCCATCCCCAGATACTCGCCGACGACGACATCATCGCCGGCCATGGTGGCTCGATAGACGGAGCCGCGCCGCAGGTGATTGAAACGCGCGCTGGTGGATGAAGACTGTGGTGCCATCGTTGGCACTCCTTTTCGTCGAGGTCGGTCAGGGACGGCTGGATCGAGGTCGGGCAGTACGCACCTTCAAGTATCGACCGTCCAGGGTGGACCCGTTGAGGGCCTTGACTGCTTCCTGGGCGGCCGTAGTCGGCATGTCGACGAACCCGAAACCTCTCGATCGGCCGGTTCGTCGATCGGTGATGATCGTCGATTCGCGAACGTCGCCGTAGCGAGCGAACAGATCGCGGACGTCGTCGGCGGTGGTCCGCCATGGGAGATTGGCCACGTAGAGGCTTTCCAGTTCGTCCTGTCGGATGGGCGGGGCCGAAGGAGTACCGGTCGGCCTCGTCGAAACACCCTGGCGAAAATCGAGTTCGTGGGGTACCTCGATAGGTACCCGCAGGCCGAGTTCCCGCTGCATGCGGCGAACGGCCGTCCGCTGCGCGTCGGTGACGAGCGTCACGACCGTACCGGCGGCACCTGCGCGTGCGGTGCGACCGGAACGATGAACGTATCCTTTCGCGTCCGCGGGCGGGTCGAAGTGAATCACCGAGGCAACGGCGTCGATGTGAATGCCTCTCGCCGCCACATCAGTCGCGATCAGCGCCTGGACGCGCCCGGACGAGAAGGCGTGAAGCGCACTCGATCGTTGACTCTGTGATCGACCGCCGTGAAGGGCGACCGTACGTACGCCAAGCCCGGAGAGTTGTTTGACGAGCCGGTCTGCGCCGTGTCGAGTCCGAGTGAACACGATGGATCGGCCTTCGGCACCGACCAGGTCGGCGGTGTGTTGCACACGATCGTGATGTTGGACCAGCCAGAAGTGGTGTTCGGCGTCGATCGCCTCTTCTTCGGTCGTCCCCGCTTCATGAACAACGGGGTCCCGCTGATAGCTGCGGCTCAGCTCCGCGACATCACCGTCGAGCGTCGCCGAAAACAACATGGTCTGACGATGGTGTGGTGTGCCGTCGAGGATCCTGCGAACGGCCGGAAAGAACCCCATGTCGGCCATCCGGTCGGCCTCATCGACGACCACGATGTCAACCTGCCCTAGATCGACGGAGCCTTGCGCGATGAGATCCTCGAGACGTCCGGGAGTGGCGACCAGGACATCGACGCCCTTGCGAAGCGCGTTCAACTGCGGGCCATACCCGACGCCGCCGTAGATGGCGAAAACGTGGCGATCGGCTGCCTTGGCCAACGGGGTCAGCTCTTGCTTGATCTGTTCCGCGAGCTCCCGGGTAGGAGCAAGCACGAGCGCCCGGGGCCGATGCCGGTTCGCCTTGCCGACGTTGGCGAGGAGCGGGAGACCGAACGCAAGGGTCTTGCCCGAGCCGGTCGGGGCCTTGCCGGACACGTCCCGTCCGGCGAGCGCGTCGGGGATCGTTGTCGACTGAATGGGGAACGTCTCCACGATGCTACGAGTGGCGAGTGATGCTACGAGTGGCCCGGGCAGGCCGAGCTGATCGAAGGTAAGCGACATGGTGTGTCTTTCTGGTTGGGTTGTGCCGATCTCTTCCTCGTCAAACGAGGGTCGGCCGAAGAGGCGTTCCAACCGGTAAGAAACTGCGCCGTGTGATCACCGGGGAAGCGACTGTGCGCTGGCCTCCACCCGGTGCGGACAAAGAACCATACCACGGATCGTATGGCACTCGGTGGCGTCTGACTTCAAACCTGTGGTCCCGCTTTCGCGACCGCATCGTCGGCTGTCGCGGCAAAGGTCTCGAAGTTGCGGGCAAACATACCGGCCAGCTTTCGTGCTTCTCGGTCGAAGGACTCCTCGTCGTCCCAGGTCGAGCGAGGTATGAGGACTCGCGACGGGACCCCCGGCACGGATGTCGGCACCTCGAATCCGAAGATCGGGTCCTCGACGTACTCGACGTCGTCGAGCGTGCCCTCCAGCGCAGCGTTGAGCATCGCCCTCGTATGGGGGATCCGCATCCTGCTCCCGACACCGTACGGACCGCCCGTCCAGCCGGTGCTGATCATCCACAGCTTGCAATGGTGTTCGTCGATCTTCGCGGCGAGTACCTCCGCATACTCGGCGGGCGGAAGCGGCAGGAAGGGCGCCCCGAAGCATGGCGAGAACGTCGCGGACGGTTCGGTCACGCCCCTTTCGGTACCTGCCAGTTTCGCCGTGTAGCCACTGATGAAGTAGTACATCGCCTGCTCCTTCGTGAGCCGTGCGATGGGCGGCAGGATCCCGAACGCGTCGGCGGACAGGAACACAACGTTCTCCGGATGCGGTCCTGTCATTGTCGGAGCGGCATTCGACAGATGGGTGAGCGGGTATGAGCAGCGGGTGTTCTGGGTGTTGGAGGCGTCGGCCCACTCGGGGCGACGAGTGTCGGGACTGATCACGACGTTCTCGAGAATCGTCTCGAATTGGTTCGCCGCTGCATAGATGAGGGGCTCGTCGGTTTGGGAGAGGTTGATCGTCTTGGCGTAGGAGCCACCTTCGATGTTGAACACCCCGTCGGCGCCCCAGCCGATCTCATCGTCTCCCACCATGAGCCGAGCCGGGTCACTCGAAAGGGTCGTCTTGCCGGTACCCGAAAGACCGAAGATCACGGCCGAGTCCCCACGCTCCCTGCCGACACTCGCCGACGCGTGCATTGTCAGCACATTGCGTTTCGGCAGCAGGTAGTTCATCACCGAAAACACCGACTTCTTCATCTCTCCCGCGTACGTGGTGCCACCGATCAGCAGGATCTTGTGGTCGAAGCTGATGCAGATGAAGACCTCGCTGCGGGTGCCGTCCCGCCCAGGGTCCGCCTTGAAGTGCGGCGCGTGCACGATCGTGAAATCGGGGACGAATGGTTCGATCTCGTCGGATATGTCGAACTTGCGGGGCAGGATGAACGCGTTGCGGGTGAACAGGGAATGCCACGGGCTCTCTGTGATGCTGCGCACCGACAGCCGGTTCTTGGGGTCGGCGCCCGCGTACATGTCTTGCACGTACAGGTCCCGTTGTCCGAGGTACTCGCAGACACGCCGGTAGAGAGCATCGAACACCTCCGGCTCCATCGGATGGTTGACGTCACCCCACCAGATGTCCTTCTCGGTGCTCTCCTCCCGAACGATGTACTTGTCCTTGGGACTCCGGCCCGTATAGGGGACGGTCTTGACAACCAGGCCACCTCGATGCGCAAGTGATCCCTCCCCACGTCGGAGCGTGTGTTCGTACAGTTCGGGGGTCTTCAGATCCCAGAAGACGTTCTTGATCGACGCGATGCCGTGAGGAGCAAGTGATCTCATGGAACCAGGGTACGCGAACCGTGCAGCAAGCGCTGGGGGCTCGCTGATCCAGCTGACAGCTCACAGCAAACGGCTCACAGCAGGAACGCCCCGCTTGGTGCACATGGTGTCGCCCTCCGGCTGTTGGCTGTCAGGTGTTGGCTGTCAGCTCGCTTCCGCCAGTTCCGTCGCGATTGCCTCGGCCCACTCGCGCACGTGTTCGGGATCGCGCCAGTCACCGACCGCGAGTGCCTTCTTGTTCCCCTGCGCGGCCTCGGTCAGGCGGCCCCCGAACGTCACGTGCCCTTTGGCACCGACCATGGCCATCGCTTTGCGGACGAACCGCACGGGTGGGATCTGAGTGGTCCGGGCACTGTCGTCGAGTGGCCCGCTGCTGAACAACCACACCGGTCGCTCTCTCAGCGCTCCCTGGAATCGTTTGACGAAACGGCGCGCGTCCCGGTGCCACCGGAAGATGTACAGAGCGCCGCCAACGATCACCGCCTGGTAGGACCCGACGTCGCGCACGTCCACGGCGGGCACGACATCGACATCGTGTCCCATCTCCCGCAAGTCGCCACCCAGCATCTCTG
>CAZQMF010000027.1:0-24067 GCA_964594235.1 uncultured Acidimicrobiia bacterium | reverse complement strand
CGAGCTCGATCTGTGAATCGCTCGAACACGACCTGCTGCCTCCTGTCTGTTCCCATGGGGAAGGCTTGCGAGTATACCTTTGGGCCTCTCCTACGATGAGGCTACCCCATCGGTTACAACATACATCGGCGTCGGGATCATCCCTCCTGAGGGATCATTCGGCCCCCGACCCACCCTACCCGGCCCATCGCTACCATTCGTCGGGATGGACACACCCCGCCTCGACCAGCTCGTGCCGATCCCCACAGTGTGGGATCGAATGGCGCGCGTTGAGCGGCGACTGATCGAGGTGTCCGTCTCGGACTACTCCTTCCTGACGGAAATCGCCCAGCATCTCCTTCTCGCCGGTGGCAAACGATTCCGGCCACTCCTCGCGCAGATCGCCGGCGAGTTCGGATCTGCCCACGATCGGAGAATCGTCGATGCCGGAGTCGCCGTCGAACTGATTCACGTCGGTTCGCTCTATCACGACGATGTCATCGACGAAGCCGACACCCGGAGAGGAACCGGATCGGCGAACACCAACTGGAGCAACACGATTGCGATCCTCGCCGGCGATTTCCTGATGGCCCGAGCTACGGAGCTCGCCGCCGAGTCGCTCGGACGCGAAGCAGTGCAGCTCTTGTCGCGTACCTATGCGGAACTCGTCGAGGGTCAGACCCTGGAGCTTCAACTCGACTTCGACCTCGACCACGGGCCGGACGACTACTTCAGAGTCGTCGAGATGAAGACCGCCTCCTTGATCAGAGCCTCAGCCCGAGTTGGCGCAATGGCGGCCGACGCCGCCTCGGACGTCATCGAAACCTTGGCCAGCTGGGCGTGGGAACTCGGCATCATCTTTCAACTCACCGACGATGCCCTCGATCTCGTCGCCACAGACGACTACCTCGGCAAACCGGCAGGCTCCGACATCGGTGAGGGCAAGTTCACACTCCCTCTCCTCTACGCGCTGGGGGACCGCGACGGGGATCGAATCCGAGCGCATCTCGCGGACCGACCATACGACGAGGACACGATCGCCAACGTGATCGCGTTGATCCGCTCCGGAGGTCACGTCGACCGGGTCCTCGACGAGGCGGCAGAGCGAGCCCGCACGGCTGCTGAAGTGCTCGAGGACCTTCCCCGCATTCCAGCGGCAACCGTCCTGGTCGATCTCGCCGACTACCTGCTCGGACAGGTGCAGCGCGCACGCACGTCCCCGTAGACTGGACCGACATGGACTTCTTGGTCTTCATCATGATTGCGGTAGGGATCTTCGCGGCCGCTGCCGCGTCCAATGGCCGGAGTGCTGCCGCGTGGGGTGCGGCCGCCAGAGTCCTCGGTGTCACGTTCACGAAGAAGAATGCGTTGTCGAACGCGCGCCTGTCGGGCACGGTCGACGGGATAGACCTATCAGTCTCCGTCCGAGCGTCGGGCAACGCCAAGATGACGCGCTACGTCGTGTCCTACCCCCCTCTCGGGATCGACCTCGACATCACCCGAAAAGGGAGCCTCGCGAAAATCGGCGAGCTGTTCGGAGGAGGTGGCGAGGAATCCGATGACCCGTTTGACCAGCTGGTCTCCATCAAGACGTCCGACCCGGGCCAGCTTCCACTGTTCCTGACCCCACAGGTCCGCCAGGAAATCGCCGACCTGCTGATGAACCTGCCCGCAGCGAAGGTGCAGGACGATCAGATAATTTATGAGCGAAGAAACCTGGATCGTCAGGTCAATACGATCGTCACGACGTCCCGCCGGCTGGTCACAGCCGCCCAGGTGATCACGGGACGACGCCGCACCCAGGAGACGGAGCAACCAGCCCCACTTCCACCCGACCCCTTCGCCACCCAGGCGCCGGTCATGTCTCCCCCGCCGCCACCGGTACTGCGACCCAACGATCCAACGTCGGACACAACCGTTCCGTCGTACGAAACGATGACTCCCTCGTCAGCGGCACCCTCGTACGACTCTGCCATTCCCGAGTACGAACCTGCGTCGTCCGAGATACCGATGTACGAGCCTTCCACATCGATGGAGCCCTCATCAATGGCGCCGACGACAGAGCCCTCATCAATGGCGCCGACGACACCGACTCCGGCGGGCTCCCCATCGGCCGGCGAGCTGAATCCGGCAACGGTTGCCGAGGCGCTGTTCGGAGGGAATCTGCTCAGCTTCGAAGCTGCCACGACCTTCAACGAGCAATACTCCGGCCGTCGCGTCCGATGGACGGGAACAGTGACAAGGCGCACCGAAACCCGGATCTGGTCAGACGTCGCGACGATCGACACGACGCTGTTCGGACCGATCCACATCGAGGTCGTCGTCGAATCCACAACGCCGGTGCATGAAGGCGACCAGGTGGTCGTCGACGGCACGCTCTCCGCAGTCGACTCGCTCGAACGCAGCTTCGCGGTCGATGGAACGGTCGAGCGAACGTAGTGAAGAGCGGCCTTTGGCCGCAGTCTTCAGTTGTCAGTCTTCAGTTGTCAGTTCTCAGTAGGCACGCGGCCAGCGACAACACGAGACCGCAAGGCGATGTTCCACCGAACACCGACAAGCCAAGCTCGCCGCCCGTCTCCTCCCCCAGGAGCCCGAAGGGCGACGTTGGGGGAGGTGGACTCGGCCGAAGGCCGAGGACGGAGGGGGCCGTCCCCACCAACGTAGACTGCGGCCATGAAGTCGTCGCGACGCTCAGGGGTCGCTCCGTTCTATGTCATGGAGGTCATGAAGGCCGCCGAGCGCCGTCAGAGGATGATCGGCGACGTGCTCCATCTGGAGGTCGGTCAACCGTCTACCCCGGCACCTGAGCGGGTACGGCAGGCCGCGCAGAGTGCCATGACCTCCAACCGGCTCGGCTATACCGAAGCAACGGGCATTCGCGAACTCCGCGATCGCATATCGGGGCACTACCTGGACACGTACGGTCTGCCCGTCCCGATCGAGAGGATCGCGATCACCGTCGGCGCCTCAGGCGGGTTCGTCCTTGCCACGCTGGCAGCCTTCGACGCCGGTGATCGGGTCGCGATCACCCAGCCGGGGTACGCAGCCTACCGGAACATCCTCCAGGCCCTCGAGGTCACGGTCGTTCCGATCCCCGTCGGCCCCGAGACGCGATTCAATCCCACACCACGGCTCCTCGACGTGGCAGGTCCGCTTGATGGCCTGGTCGTCGCGAGCCCGGCCAACCCGACGGGAACGATCCTTCGACCAGAGGAGATGGCGACGCTCGCCGACTACTCGACATCCCGCGGGATCCGCATGATCTCCGACGAGATCTACCACGGCATCACCTACGGGGCCGACGCCCCTACGGCCGCCGCGCACTCCGACACCGCGATCGTCGTGCAGTCCTTCTCGAAGTACTACTCGATGACCGGTTGGCGGCTGGGATGGCTCGTTCTCCCCGCCGAGCTCATCGACCCCGTCGAACGACTTGCCCAGAATCTGTTCATCTCGCCGCCGACGCTCTCGCAGATTGCCGCGGTGACGGCCTTCGACTGCAGGGATGAGCTGGACGCCAACGTCGCAAGGTACTCGACGAACCGCGACCTTCTGATGTCAGGGCTGAGCGAAGCCGGTATCGATCGGCTTGCGCCGGCAGAGGGTGCGTTCTACGTGTACGCGGACGTCTCCCACCTCACCGACGACAGCCAGGAGCTCTGTCGCACATGGCTGGACACCCTCGGGGTCGCCGCCACCCCCGGGATCGACTTCGACCCGGTCGACGGGCACAAGTACGTGCGGTTCTCGTATGCAGAGTCGACCCGGGACATCGCCGATGCTGCGTCCCGCCTGATCGCGTGGGCAGCGGGCTGACCTCCGGTCGGAAGTACGATGCCGCCGATGAGTGAACCGGCCATCTCGGTGCGTGACCTCACGAAACGCTACGCGACTGTGACTGCGCTGGACGAGTTGACGCTCGACATTCCCGCCGGAACGATCTTCGGTCTAGACGCTTCTTGCGTGAGATAGGTGGCTATTTCACACCTCTCTCACGCAAGAACAGGTGGGTCGCTATCCCTCTGGACGCATCGTCGGGAACAACACGACCTCTCTGATCGTCGGTTCGTCGGCGAGCAGCATCACGAGTCTGTCGACACCGATGCCAAGACCTCCGGTCGGAGGCATGCCGTATTCGAGCGCCCGCAGGAAATCCTCGTCGATCGGGTGGGTCTCCTCCTCACCCTCCGCCTTGGCTCGGGCCTGCGCCTGGAACCGTTGTCGCTGATCCGCGGGATCGGTCAACTCGCTGAATGCGTTGCACAGCTCCATCCCTCCGGCGAACAGCTCGAACCGCTCGGTGAGATCGGGATCGTCTCGGTGTTTGCGGGCCAGAGGCGACGTCTCTCTGGGGTAGTCGATCACGAATATCGGCTCCCACAGCCCGGGCTCGACCAGTCGCTCATAGAGCTCAACGATGAGCTTGCCCTTGCCCCAAACGGGATGGGGCGTGATGCCGTGGTTTCGGCACAGCTCTGCGAGTTCGTCGCGGGACATACCGAACGACACCGGCACCCCGGTCGCTTCGGCAACCAGATCGAGCAGTGGAATCCGGCGATAGGGCGGGGTCAGGTCGATGGTCCTTCCCTGATACTCGATGACCGTCCCCCCTGTTGCGGCAACCGCCGTCTCGGGAACGACACCTTCCATCAGCTCCATGATGTCGTGGTAGTCGGCGAACGCCTGATACGCCTCCAGCGTCGTGAACTCCGGATTGTGGGTCGAGTCGATCCCCTCGTTGCGGAACACCCGACCGAGTTCGAATACACGCTCCATGCCGCCGATCACGAGCCGTTTGAGGTGCAGCTCGGTGGCGATTCGTAGGTACAGATCGATGTCGAGCGCGTTGTGATGAGTCGTGAACGGTCGAGCGAGCGCGCCACCCGCCTCGGCTTGAAGCATCGGCGTCTCGACCTCCACGAACGCCCGCTCCGTGAACGCCCGCCTGAGCGCGGCGATGACGTCGATCCTCACATTCGCGACGCGACGGGCCTCCTCGCTGGTGAGCAGATCCAGGTACCGCTGCCGGAATCTGGTCTCTTTGTCCTGGAGCCCGTGCCACTTCTCGGGCAGGGTACGCAACGCCTTGGAGAGCAGAGCGACCTCGTTGGTCTTGACGCTCAGCTCACCCCGCTTGGTGGTGATGACTTCGCCGGTAGCGCCGACCCAATCGCCCGAATCGATGACCTCATCGAATCGTTCGAATGCCTCATCCCCCATCGTGCGACGATCGACGAACAGCTGGATCTGGCCCGTGACGTCTTGGAGCACCCCAAAGCTCAGACTCCCCAAACGTCTGATGTTCATCAGCCTGCCGGCGACCGACACGATCTCCCCCGTCGAAGATCCGGGCGGAAGGTCAGCGTGCCCTTCGGCCACTTCAAGCGCCGTTCGGGTTCGCGCGAACCTCGGTGGGTACGGGTCTCCACCGCGACGGCGGATCTCGTCCACCTTCTCTGCACGTTGAGCGACGAGTGCGTCTTCGGTGAGGTGCGCTTCAGTCATCGGCGCTGCACCTTACCCTCCGTTGCGCTCCCACAGGAGCCGCAAGCCTGTGAGTGTGAGGAACTCGTCCATGTGATCCACCGTCGAGCAGTGTGGCACGATGACCGGTGCAAGCCCCCCGGTCGCGACGGTCGTCGTGTCCGGACCGAGCTCGTCGACGATGCGGCCCACGATCCCGTCGACCAGACCGGCATGCCCGTAGAGCAGACCCGACTGCATCGCCTCCACGGTTCCTTTGCCGACAGGACCTCGCGGCGCTTCAAGCGACACTCGACGTAGCGCTGCGGTCGCGGACACGAGCGCATCCATCGACACCTCCAGCCCTGGAGCGATGGCGCCCCCCAGGTACTCGCCGTCTCTGCCTACGACGTCGAAGTTCGTGGAGGTCCCGAAGTCGACCACCACGGCCGGGGCACCGTAGACGTGACGGACGGCGACCGCGTTGACGATGCGATCCGCTCCGACCTCCTTCGGATTGTCGATGAGGATCGGCATTCCCGTCTTGATGCCGGGCCCGACGATCAACACATCGCCTTCGATCATCTCGGACGCATCCCTCAACGCTTCCGTCGCGTGCGGCACGACCGACGACAGCACCACACCGGTGATCGAATCCACGTCGATCTCGTCGAGATCGAAGAGTCCGCGAAGCAGCAGCCGGTAATCGTCCGCCGTCCGAGATTGTTCGGTAGCGAATCGCCAGTGGTGCACCAGCCCCTGATCATCGAACAGACCAACGACCGTCTGCGTGTTTCCCATGTCGATTGCGAGCAGCATCACGCGCCTCCGAGTTCGAACTCGATCTCGTTCCCTTGGATCCAGAAGTGTGCATTGTCGATCAGGCGGGTCGTACCCACGAACGCCGCAATGGCCAGAATGGCGTCTCTGTCGAGCGTTTCGATCGGTTGTAGCCCCGCTGCGTCCACCATCTCGACATACTGCACGTCGACACCGGGCGTGGTGTCGCACTCGGCGCGAACCAGATCGACGAGCGTGGCGGCGGATCGCTCCCCCGCCGTCACTGCATCCACCGCTCGTGCGAGTCCCCGCGACAGGGCCCTGGCCGACGCCCGCTGGTCGGACGACAGGTACACGTTGCGACTCGACATGGCCACCCCGTCTGCCTCTCTCACGATCGGACACCCCACGACTCGCACGGGAAACGACAGGTCCATCGCGAGACGCTCGAGGATGACGAGCTGCTGGGCGTCCTTGCGGCCAAAGAACGCCACGTCGGGCCGGATGCCGGCGAACAGCTTGGCGACGACCGTCGCGACACCCTCGAAGTGCCCCGGCCGGAACGCGCCACAGAGGTGATCGGCGAGCCGCCCGACGGTGACCCTCACAACCGGTTCAGCCGGGTACATCTCCTCCACCGTCGGCGCGAACAGCACGTCGACACCGACCCCCGCGGCACATTCGGCGTCCCGCTCGAGATCTCGCGGGTACCGATCGAGGTCCTCGCCCTCGCCGAACTGAAGCGGATTGACGAACAGACTTGCGACCACCGTATCGGTCGTATCTCGCGCCGTCCGCATGAGTGAGAGGTGTCCCTCATGGAGATACCCCATCGTCGGTACGAGCCCGACGACGCCGCGACGGGCCACCCTGACCTCGTCGAAGGTCGTCACGATGTCCACCACACCTCCTTGAACAGCTCGGCGGTCCCGGCGATGTCTGAGATGAGCCTGCCCAACGTGATGAATCGGTCCAGCTCTTCCGGAGCCCGCTCTTGCACGGCGTCGAGCTGTGCCCTGACCGTCCCGACATCACCCCGAGCGATCGGCCCGGTCAAAGCAGCGCCGGGTCCGAGCCCGAACGCGTTGGCGACGACCGCATCGACCAGCGGCCTGGCGGCATCGAAGGGGACTCCAGCCGCCGTGAACAGCTCCTCGGCGATGGCCAGAACCGCAACGGTGCCGCTGGCGGCGGCCGCGGCGGCGGCGTGGTAAACGGCACGGACCGCTTCGGGAACTGCGAACGAACGCGCTCCGAGCGAGGTCACAAGCGCTTCGAGAACGAGCCGAAGCCGTTCATCGGATGTCGTCACCGCCATCCACGAACCGGCCAGCGCGTCTGCCCCAGCTTCTGGCGTGGGGAGTGTCTGGAGAGGGTGGAGAACGCCGATGGCGGTACCCGTCCGCTGGAGTGGCAGGAGCGCGTCCATCGGTGTGAGCCCGCTGAGATGTACAACCGCGCCGACATGTGGCGCTCGGATGTGGGAGGCAACGTCCGCGATGACATCGTCACGAACGGCGATCATGAGAAGATCCGCCGGCGGAAACTCGTCGGAGAGACGCAGGGGAACGGCGTCCAGCAGTTGAGCGGCGCGCTGCACCGTGTCCGATGTACGTCCTGCGACGGCGACGATCCGATGCCCTGCCCGCTTCGCGGCAATGCACACGGCGCCGCCGGCGCGCCCCGGACCGGCGAGGATGATGTCCAAAGGGTCCTCCAGGTTCGAGTCCTCGGTACCCGACCGTTGATCAGGCTAGCGGGCGCCACGCGCGAAAACGCGGGAGTAGGTTGGAAACCACAAAGGGCTGGTGCCCGATGCCGTGGCCGCTGGACCGCCGGGGGCCGTCTCCCGGCCCCCTCGTTCCCGGCGGTTGTGTCTCCGACGCGGCATCTCGACCCGGTTCGACGAACCCGAGGAGGTGGTCATGTGAAGACCGTATTCGTCGACCCCCTGCAGTGCATCGGCTGTCGCCAGTGCGAGTTCGCGTGCGCAGTCGAGCACTCCCACAGCAAGGAACCGTTCCTCGCGATCTTCGAGGATCCCCCGCCCAAGCCCAGGATCCACGTCGAGATCGGGCCATACCAGGGAAGTTCATTCCCCAACAAGTGCCGCCATTGCAATCCCGCGCCCTGCCAGCAGGTCTGCCCGACGGGCGCCATCTCTCGCGACAACGAGATCGTGCTCATCGACATCGACAAGTGCATCGCGTGTGCGATGTGCGCCATGGTCTGCCCGTTCGACACCATCACGTTCCACGTTCAGGCAAACGCAGCGCCGCCCAGAGTCGTCGCAACCAAGTGCGACGGCTGCTTCGACCGGGTACGGCACGGCATGGAACCCGCGTGCGTGGAGGCGTGCAAGGTCGGAGCGCTCGTCTACGGGGAACTCAACGACATCATCAAAGAGGGGCGCAACCGGCAGGCGATCCTCGCCGTCAACGCATCGGCCGGAGAAACAGCCCGCGAGGAAGATCCCTTGGTGGACTGGAGGGCGTGGGGCAAAGAGGTCGCGCAGATGGTAGGAGGAGCCTGATGAACGAACGACAAAGCATCAACCAAGACGCCCAGACCATGTTGCGAAGAGCGCACATGGAGGGGATCGACACGGTGTGGGAACGACTCGCCGCCCAGCAGCCCCAATGTGGCTACTGCCTCATGGGTGTGAGCTGCCGGAACTGCTCAATGGGACCATGCAGGGTCGATCCTTTCGGAGAGGGACCGCAGAGAGGGGTCTGTGGAGCCGACGCCGACACCATCGTCGCGCGGAACCTCGGTCGGACGATCGCCGCAGGTGCCGCGGCCCACTCGGATCATGGACGCGACATCCTCGAGGTGTTCCTCGAGACCGCCAAAGGTGAGACGAGTGGCTACGAAATCAAGGATGAGGCGAAGCTACGAGCCCTTGCGGCGACCTTTGGCCTCGAAGACGGGGACCGCCCGATCGCCGATGTCGCAACGGACCTCGCCGACGCGATGCTCGAGGACTACGGAAGTCGCAAGGATCGGGTCGGGTTCGCCAACGTCGCCCCGGAAGTGCGGCGCACCCTGTGGGACACCCTGGGGATCACGCCTCGAGGCATCGACCGTGAAACGGTCGAGATGATGCACCGGACACACATGGGTGTCGACAACGACTACGTCAACATCTTGCTCCACGGGTTGCGGACCAGCCTGTCGGACGGGTGGGGCGGATCGATGGTCGCCACCGAGCTGTCGGACGTCATGTTCGGAACCCCTCAACCGATCATGTCGACGGTGAACCTCGGGACGTTGAAAGCCGACTCCGTCAATATCGCGCTGCACGGACACAACCCGCTCCTATCGGACGTGATCGTCCAGGCAGCCAAGGACCCGGAGCTGGTCGCGCTCGCCGAAGGCATGGGCGCAGCGGGCATCAACCTGGTCGGCCTCTGCTGCACAGGCAACGAGCTGCTGATGCGCAAGGGCGTCCCGATGGCAGGCAACCATCTCATGCAGGAACTCGTCATCATGACCGGAGCCCTGGAAGCCATGGTGGTCGACTACCAGTGCATCATGCCGTCGGTGACAGACGTGGCCAAATGCTTCCACACACGCGTGATCTCGACAGCCGACAAGGCCAAGTTCCCGGGCGCCACCCACATCTCGTTCGACCCTCACAGGGGTCTCGAGATCGGCAAGCAGATCGTCCGAACGGCGATCGAGGCGTACGCCGAACGTGTCCCCGAACGCGTGCTGATTCCCGGCGAACCACTGCCGATGATGGCGGGCTTCTCCGTGGAGGCGATCCTCGGCGCCCTCGGCGGCACGCCCGAACCACTCGTCGACGCGATCAAGGCGGGACACATCCGCGGCGCCGTCGGTGTCGTCGGATGCAACAACCCGAAGATCCCTCAGGACAAGGGCCATGTCACGCTGACGCAACGTCTCATCGAAAACGACATCCTGGTGGTGGTCACCGGATGCGCAGCGGTCGCGAACGGCAAAGCCGGGCACATGGTTCCGGAAGCCGCCGACCTCGCAGGTCCGGGACTCGGCACGGTGTGCCGTGCACTTGGCATCCCGCCCGTGCTCCACATGGGATCGTGCGTTGACAACAGCAGGATCCTCGTGCTGGCGGCCGCGCTCGCGAACTATCTGGGTGTGGACATCTCAGACCTTCCGCTCGCAGGAGCGGCACCTGAGTGGTACTCGGAGAAGGCCGTGTCGATCGGTGCGTATGTCGTCGCGAGCGGCATCTACACCGTGCTCGGCGTCCAGCCGCCGATCTTCGGCAGCGAACACGTCGTCAATCTGCTCGCAGAGGGTCTCGAGGGCGTCGTCGGAGCGACGTTCGGCATAGAGCCCGACCCGGAGAAGGCGGCGGTGCTGATCCGCAGACACATCGAGGAGAAGCGGCGGGCACTCGGTCTGCCGTTCATCGACCCGGAGACCATCGACGTGCCCGCGACGGTAGGAGCAGGAGCATGAGCGAAGACCACCATGAGCATTCGAGCCGCGAGCTCGACGGCTTTCGTGTGGTGATCACCGGCAAGGGGGGCGTGGGGAAGACCACTCTCACCGCCCTCCTTGGCGGTCTCCTGGCCAGGCGCGGCTTCCAGGTGCTCGCCGTCGACTCCGACCCGCAGATGAACCTGCCCTACGCGATGGGGGTGGCCGGCGCCGACAACATCGTTCCCTTGAGCCACAACGCCGACTACGTCGAAGAGAAGACCGGGGCTCGCCCCGGGGAAGGATGGGGCCTGCTGTTTCGCCTCAACCCGGACGTCCGAGACGTCGTCGACAGGTTCGCAGTACCCGTCTCAGACGGCGTGCGGATTCTCGTGATGGGAACGCTGACCCAGCCGGCCGCAGGCTGTCTGTGCCCGGAGAATTCGCTCCTCGAGGCGGTCGTCGGCAATCTCGCCCTTCGCACGGACGAGGTGATCCTGATGGACACGCAGGCCGGCGTCGAACACTTCGGACGGGCACTCGCCCAGGGTTTCCACCAGGCGATCGTGTTGTCCGATCCGACCTTCAACGGTATCAACGTCGCACTGCACACGGCAGAACTCGCGCGAGGCCTCAACATCCCCGCGGTGCACCTGGTCGTGAACCGCGTCCGAACACCAAAGGACATCGATAGAACCTTCGAACGTGTCGCACATCGCGACGTTCCGTTTACGTCGCGCACCACACTCCCCTACGACGACCGACTTCTCGAAGTCGAGCCGGATGTCAATCCGTTCCTCGATGGGGAAGGCTCGTCGTTCATGGATGCAGTGGGGGTGCTGCGTGACACGCTCATTCACACGGAGCAGGAGCTGAGCTGATGCAACTCATCATCGTTGGAGCCGGTCCTGCCGGCCTCACCGTCGCCGAGGGGGTCAGACGTCTCGGAGTCGACGCAGATGTGACGATGCTGTCGGCCGAGCCGCACCCGCCGTATGCCCCACCGGCGATGGCCGACTACTTCACGACAGGTCGTGAGGCGACGATCTTCTGGAAGGGAAAGGACATATGTGATCGGTTGTCGGTCGACTACCGATCCGGGACCAAGGTGGTGCACCTCGAGCCCGACGTGAAGACGATCGTCCTCGACTCTGGGGAGCGTCTTCGCTACGACCGCCTCGTGCTCGCCTCCGGCAGCAGTCTCTATGCGCCGATCGGAGGAACCGATCTCGCAGGCGTGTTCAACTTCAAGTCGCTCACCGCAGCGACGAACCTGATCGCATCGGTCAGGACCGGCGAGATCGAGTCGGCGGTGATCGTCGGTGCCGGGTTCATCGGCCTCGAAGTCGCGCTTCTCCTGGCAGACCTTGGGGTGGCCGTGACCATCGTCGAGATGATGGACAGCGTGATGCCCAGTGTTCTCGATCCCGAGACGGCATCGATCGTTTTGGATCTCCTCCACAGGCGCGGCGTCCACGTTCGGCTCGAGACGGAAGCAGCAGGATTCGCAGGTGCGAGCAGGGTCGAACAACTCGACCTCGAGTCTGGGGAGGGAATCGTTGCAGACGCCTACATCGCTGCGACGGGAGTGAAACCTTCGATCGACTTCCTCGCCGGATCCGGTATCGACACCGAATGGGGGGTACGCGTCGATGACCGTCTCATGACGAACGTCACCGATGTCGTCGCCGTGGGTGACGTGGCGGAGACACCCGACCGTCTCACCGGCGAACGCTACGTTCACGCCATATTCCCCAACGCGGTCGCGCAGGGGAACGTGGTCGCCGAACGGCTGGCGGGCTTCGACACCATCTATGAGGGCGCAGAGTCGATGAACAGCCTCAAGCATCTGGGAATGCCGGTCATGGCGGTGGGAAGGAAATCTGGTTCCGAAGTGCGACGGTGGCGTGTTGGTGACACCCTCCGCAAGGTGTTCGTCGAGGATGGCCGAATCGTCGGGTTTCGGTTCGCTGGTGACACGTCCGGCGCGGGGGTGCTCAGATCACTGATGCTCAGGAGAGCAGACGTATCGGGGTTTGTCGATGAACTGGCCGAGCCGTCATTCGGGATCGCCGACATCGTGTTTCGGGTGCGTGCCCCCTAGAGATCGGGCCGCCGCCTCCCTGATGGCATGCAAGGTGCGCGAGTCGCTCGCGATCAACGACAGGACCGTCCACCCGGTGCCCACGGCGACACCGGCGAGGATGTCCGACGGATATGCGAGGAGCAACACGACACGTGAGGCCCCCGCGACCGTCACTATCAACGCCCCGGCGGCGAAGCCAAACACCGTTCGTTCCCATCGCCTCGGCCGCCACGGCCAGGCGAGGACTACAAGGAGCGCCGCGAACGCGGCCATGTATTCGGAAGGGAACCCGTACTCCCCCCGCGACACCAGTGCGGTGACCTGCGGTGCCGGCCTGGCGACGACGAGTCGAGTCACCTCGACGATCACCCACTGGCCGGCTGCCGCCACGACGATCCCCGCCGCTCGGCGAGGGTGACGTCGTGTGAGCATCGCGACCGCAACCAGCGCGCACCCGCCGATCGTCACCCACATCGGTGTCGCCGTACCGAGGAACCTGGCCGTGTTGGTGATCGCGGGGATCTGGTGAGAGGCGACGTAGTCGATCACCCTGTGGTCGAAGAAGAAGAACTCGTCTTCGCCGAGCACATCCTGCAGCAGTCCAGCGAACAACCAGAGCCCACCGACGATGACCACGGCAGCCGGCCAGAGATACGAGAGCGGAGCGATCCGCCGTGCAGGCCCTTCGACCGTTCGCGTCAGCGCCCTCACGACTCGCGTGCGAGCCAACGGCTCGAACCAGTCGACAACCCGCCCGGGATTGCGCGCGACCCACCGACCGGACCAGACGATCGCCCCGATCACGATCGCCACCCCGGCGAGGATGAGTCCCCCACGTCCCAGCCAGTGCTCCACCGATGGCCATGAATCGCCCGCCACGAACCCGACGAGTGTGTAGGCGCTTCCCCACAGAGCCCCACCAATCACGTTTCCCACGACGAAGCTCCGGTATGGCATGGCGGCCATTCCGGCGGCGAACGGAACGACCGCCCGCAGAAACGATGTGAAGCGGGCGACGACGAGTGCCCACCATCCTCGACGGGCGAGGCTGGACTCGGCCAGGTCGAGCCGACCGGCGAACCTCGCCATTCTCGGCCGACCCAATACCCATGGACCGAATCGCTTCCCGAGCCAATAGCCGACCGAGTCACCAATCACCGCTCCGAGCACGGCCACCGGCATCATCACCCACAACGGAATGATCCCCGTTCCCGCGAGCACCCCGCCGAGTATCACCGCCACTTCGCCTGGCAGGAACAGGCCAAGGAACGCGGCGCTCTCTCCCGCTGCGAGGAGGAACACCAGCACCGGAGCCCACACACCCATGGCCGTGAGAATGCGAATGATCACAACCACATTGTGGTCGACGTTCCTCCTACGCAGAATCCCAAACTCGGATAAGGTGGAACCGACATGGTCGATTCGATCTTCGAGTGGAAGGGCAGACTGGGGCCGATGAGCCTCGTGTTGTCGGACACAACCTTCCGCCCATCGACCATCTCGACCCTGTTGGCCGACGCGTTGCGCATAGAACCGCACGAGGTCGTCATCGATGTCGGCTGTGGATCGGGCATCTTGGCGATCATCGCCGCAAAACTCGGAGCCAAGCGAGTGTTCGCCACCGACGTGAGTCCCGACGTGGTGGAGGTCGGAACCAGGAACGCCATCGCGCACGGTGTGGAGGACAAGATCGTATTCAGGCAGGGCGACCTCTTCGATCCGATCGCCGACGTGCAGGCCGACGTGATCATCGGTGACGTGTCCGGCGTCCCCGACGATCTCGCCGACGATTCCGGCTGGTTCCCGACCAAAGGTGGCGGCGGTCCTCGAGGAAGCGAGCTTCCGATCCGTATGCTCGAACAGGCCAAGCAGCGTCTGCTCCCCATGGGTCGGCTGTTCCTCCCAACAGGAACCCTGCAGGACGAGGCATCGATCCTCGCACGTGCTCGGTCTCTCTACGACAAGGTCAAGGCCCTTGCCGATCGACCGATTCCGCTGCCGAGCACACTTGCTGCGAGCCCGGTTCTGAGAGATCTGATCGAGCGAAAGATCGTCGAGGTCACCGCTCGCGGTTCCCGCTTCCTCTGGAACGCACGGGTTTGGGAGCTGTCGATAGCCGGACGCTGAACGACCGTTCTTGACACCCTCAAGCCTGCCGGGCGTCCAAACCTCACACCACCCAGGGGATCAGGCGCCTGGTCACCTGGGTCGCGTAGTCGGTATAGCCGGGATAGTGGCAGCGGAGCATCCGCTCTTCGAAACGGGCTTTGAACCAGAAGAACATACCGCCGACGACACCGATCACGAGTGCGGCGGCACTCGCCCGAAACAACCCCGCGCCAACCATCATCAGCACGATCCCGCCGTAGATCGGGTGTCGAACGAGTCTGTACACACCCCTCGCCACGAGCCGCGCCGTTTCGAGCGGCTGCGGATAGGCGGTGAGGTTCGTCCCGAGGTGTCGTAGCCCGAGGATGGCTTGCAGCGCCCCGGCGCCTGCGACAGCGACACCCAGCCACGCCATCCACGCGGCCGGCGACCCGGGGTCGTCGGCGAGCGCCAGAAGACTCGCAGCGAGCACGACCCCCTGCGCGACGACCCACCAGCCGCCTCGGGCCGTGAACGTCGATCGCCTCGGTTCCAGCCGGAGTCTCGTGCGCCGCACCTCCTGGTTCTGAACACGGACCAGGGCGTCGCGAGCCAGGATTCCATCCGGCGTGGCCGCGTCCGGCCAGGCTTCGACCAGTGGTTCCAGGACGAAGCGTCGTTCCAGCAGCCGAGGGTGAGGCACGACGAGCCGATCGTTGTCGACTGTCTCACCTCCGTACAGGAGCAGGTCGAGGTCGAGAGTCCTCGGCCCCCATCTCACCGTCCTTCGTCTTCCCTCCTCCTGTTCGATGCGGAGTATCTCGTCGAGGAGGCGGACCGGTTCCAGGTTCGTGTCGATGATCACGACGGCGTTCAGATACGGTCCCTGCGCAGGGCCACCGACCGGCTCGGTTTCGTACACCGACGAGGTCGCGACCACCTCACCCAGGGTGCCCAACGACTCGACGGCATGACACAGGTGCGAGAGGCGTTCCCCCAGATTCGATCCGAGCGCGAGTGCGGCTCGGGTCATCGGCTTCGCCTGATGGACACCGATACGTCGTCGAACTCGGCGGTGATGGGAGCGTTCGGTTTGTGAACGGTCACCTCGACCGCCAGGACCCGCTCGTCCTCGAGCACGAGATCGACGACTCGACCGGCAACCCGTTCGATTAGGTTCCAGCGTTCTTCGGCGACGCGTCGATGGATGCGAGCGGCGAGCGCCCCGTAGTCGATGGTGAACGCGAGCTCGTCGGATTCGGCTGCTCGCTTCAGGTCCATGTCGAGGGCGACGTCGATGACGAACTCCTGACCGTCCGCCTGTTCCTCCGGGAACACACCGTGATAGGCGAACACTCGCAGGCCGGTGAGACGGATCGTCCCATCCAT
This sequence comes from uncultured Acidimicrobiia bacterium, assembly GCA_964594235.1. GTDB lineage: Bacteria > Actinomycetota > Acidimicrobiia > Spongiisociales > UBA4744 > CAYLHS01. The sequence continues at coordinate 7,872 of CAZQMF010000027.1, read as the reverse complement.
GGTCAGGCGCCTACCGGAACGAGTGCCCTGCCTTCCGGACCAAGAGGACGGCCGACGATCTCCTGGATGATGGCGATCGCGAGAATCGGGTCGGTTACGAGCTTCGAGTGCACCAGGTATCCGGCGAGGAGTCCCGCGATGGTGTCGTCGACCAGGTCGCGGTGCACCAGCACGACACTGCTGCGCGATGCGAGGGCTGCGTCGAGTGTGACAAAAACCCGATCGACGTCCGCCTTCTCATACTCGCCCACCAGCGGCTCGTGGAAGACCCGGAAGCCCGCCTCCTGGTAGTTGGCGACGTTCTGCCCGCCGGCAAGGAGTGTCACGACCGTGTTGATCTTCGCTTGGGAGCGGAGCCACAGGATCTCTTCTTCTCGCCGCACACGGCGATGCTGGACTCCGTACCCACCGATGCGCTCACACACGGCGAGCCGACCTTTGATCACCCACGTGAACGCTCTTGGTTCGAGTCCTGTCACTGCTCCACCCCTGCGTTTCGAACCATAGCGTTGGCCACCTGCATGGCAGGCCTCGAAACGGCGACATTGTGTACACGGACGGCGAACACCCCCGCGGCCACTGCGAGAGCGGTGGTCGCGGCTGTTGCGAGATCACGTCGTTCGGGCACCGTCTCGCCGGTGAGCAGCCCAAGGAACGACTTGCGGGACGTGCCGATCAGTACCGGATAGCCCGTCGCGACAAACGCGTCGATGTGCGTCAGGATGTCGAGGTTGTGTTCGAGCGTCTTGCCGAACCCGATGCCGGGATCGATGACGATCTGGCCCTTGTCGACACCCCGGTCGACCGCGAACGCGGCACGTTGCACCAGGAAGTCGCGAACCTCACGCACCACGTCGACATAGGTCGGGTCGACCTGCATGGTTCTCGGCGTTCCCTGCATGTGCATGATCACCAGCCCGGCACCCGTCCTTGCCGCGATCTCCACCATCTCAGGCGACGCGGAGACATCATTGACAATGGCCGCTCCCGCCTCGGTTGCAGCCAGCGCGACGGTCGGTTTCGACGTGTCGATCGACACAACCGCCCCGTCTGACACGAGGGCCTCGATCACCGGCAGCACCCTCCGCGATTCCTCCTCCTCGGAGACGGCCCTGGCGCCCGGCCGGGTCGACTCTCCGCCGATATCGACGACGTCCGCTCCGTCTGCGATGAGTCTGCGTCCGTGTTCGATTGCCTGCTCGGCCGCAAAGAACCTTCCTCCGTCCGAAAACGAGTCGGGTGTCACATTGATGATCCCGATGAGCAGTGGGCCATCGAGCGGAGCCCGACCTCTGATCTGCCAGCTCATCGGCTTCCGAACAACAGCGACAACGCCTCCGAGCGCGTCGCTGGGTTCCGTGCGAACGTTCCCCGAACGGCCGACGTGACAGTGATCGATCCTGGTTTGCGGACGCCGCGCATACTCATGCAGAGATGTTCGGCCTCGACCACCACGAGCACACCGTACGGATCGATGACCTCCATGAGCATGTCGGCGACCTGCGTGGTGAGCCGCTCCTGCAACTGGGGACGTCGGGCATACGCCTCGAGGAGCCGTGCGAGCTTCGACAGGCCGGTGAGCGTCCCTTTCGGCAGGTAGGCGACATGTGCCTTGCCATGGAACGGGACAAGGTGGTGCTCGCACATCGAGTAGAACGGGATGTCCTTGACCATGACCAGCTCACGATGCTCGTCCTGGACGAACACCCGCTCGAGGATCTCGCGAGGATCCTGCCTCAGGCCGTCGAACACCTCGGCGTAGAGGCGGGCGACGCGCGCCGGGGTATCGACGAGGCCTTCGCGCGTCGGGTCTTCGCCGATCGCTTCGAGAATCGTCCGAACGGCACCCTCGATGGCTTCGAGATCGGGTTCGCCGGCCATCTACGGCTGATCCGCCGCGACGACACCCGTTGCCGGCGCTACGCCACCGGGAACCTGGATCCGCACTCCGTCCCTATCGGCGTGCTGCCACTTGGGAACATCCTTGAAGATCTCAGCGACCTCTTCTGCGTCGATCGTTTCCTTCTCGATGAGCACTTCGGCCATCCGATCCAGCGCGTTCCGGTGGGTCTCGAGGATCTCGCGGGCCTCCCTGTGCGCCTGTGAGATGAGTTTGCGGACCTCGGAGTCGATGAACGCCGCGACTTCGTCCGAGTAGTCCTGCTGTCGGCCATAGTCTCGACCGAGGAACACCTCGCCGTTGGCGTGGCCATACTTCATGGGTCCCAGCCGGTCGCTCATGCCGTACTCCATGACCATTTTGCGGGCGACGTCGGTCGCCTTGTCGATGTCGTCGCCAGCACCGGTGCTCGGGTCATCGAAGACGATCTCCTCTGCGGTCCGACCACCCAGATACATGGCGAGCTGATCCACCAGTTCCGAGCGCCGCATGATGTACCTGTCCTCTTCCGGAAGTGACTGCGTGTGACCCAGAGAACGGCCCCGCGGAATGATCGTCACCTTGTGAATCGGGTCGGCCATCGGCAACGCCCACCCGACGAGTGCGTGACCGGTCTCGTGATAGGCGATGACCCGCTTCTCCTCCTCGGAGATCAATCTGCTCTTGCGCTCCGGTCCGGCGATGACACGCTCGATGGACTCCTCCAGCTCGTCCATCCCGATGATGTCCCTGCCGCGTCGTGCAGCGAGAAGTGCGCCCTCGTTGAGGAGGTTGGCGAGATCGGCACCGGTGAACCCTGGCGTCTGTCGTGCGAGGACCTCGAGGTCTATGTCGTCTGCGAGCGGCTTGCCGCGTGCGTGTACGGCGAGGATCGCTTGACGTCCGGGCAGGTCGGGGCGGTCGACGACGATCTGACGATCGAAGCGACCGGGACGGAGAAGCGCCGGGTCGAGGATGTCCGGACGGTTGGTGCCGGCTATCACGATCACACCCGCGTTGACATCGAACCCGTCCAGCTCGACGAGCAGCTGGTTGAGGGTCTGTTCGCGTTCGTCGTGCCCGCCTCCGAGACCTGCACCACGGTGACGCCCGACCGCGTCTATCTCGTCGATGAACACGATGGCGGGTGCCTGGGCTTTCGCCTGCTCGAACAAGTCACGGACTCGGGACGCACCGACGCCGACGAACATCTCGACGAAGTCCGATCCGGAGATCGTGAAGAACGGCACGCCGGCCTCGCCGGCCACGGCTCGAGCGAGCAACGTCTTGCCCGTTCCGGGAGGGCCGAACAGAAGTACTCCCTTCGGGATCTTGGCGCCCATCGCGCGGAACTTGTCTGGAGATTGGAGGAACTCCTTCAGCTCCGTGAGTTCCTCGACGGCTTCATCGACTCCGGCGACGTCGGCGAATGTGATCTTCGGCATGTCTCTCGACACCTGCTTCGCGCGGGACTTGCCGAACTGCATCACCCGGTTCCCGGAGCCCTGCATCTGCATGAAGATGAACACCATGAAGCCGATGAGGAAAAGCCACGGAAGGAACGTGATCAGTATGTCCCAAAACGACGCAGGTTCGGGATCCACCTTTACGTCGACACCCGCGTCGCGCAACGCAGCCGACATCTCGTCCTCGTCTTGCTGGAGGTAGTCGACCGAGAACTCGGTCTTGCCGTCGATCGCCTCTTTGAACGTGCCCGTCACCACGAGCGACTTCTGCTTCACGGTTGCCGTTGCGATCTTGCCCGCAGCGATGTCGTCCCAGAACTGGCTGTAGGTGATCTGCTCCAACTGCGGTGTCGTGCCGAGGTATTGCTGCAGGACGACGAGCAGGATCATGGCGATGATCCCGTACACGAGAATCGAACGGAAGGTGCGGTTCAAGAGTCTCCTAGGCCCCTCGGGACAACGGTATCACTGCGTGCCACCAGTGCAGCACGGGCTTTCATGGTATTCCGGTTCCCGGCCTACTCGATCGTGGTGTCGTCGTCCTCCGCATCGTCCTCGACCATGACGGCGACATGCGGCAGGTTGCGATACTTGCCTGCATAGTCGAGGCCGTACCCGATCACGAACTCCGGACCGATCTCGAACCCCGTGTACTTCACATCGATCGGAATTCGCTGGATGTCCTTCTTGACGAGCAACGCGGCGATCTCGAGCGACTCAGGGTGCCGGACACGCAAGCTCCTCAGCAGGTAGTTGAGGGTGAGTCCGGAGTCGATGATGTCCTCGACAATCAGGACGTGGCGTCCAGCTATCTCTTGATCGAGGTCTTTCAGGATTCGCACCACACCGGACGTCTTGGTGGCAGCGCCGTACGAGGACACCGCCATGAAGTCGAATTCGACGGGAATCGTGATGTGACGAGCCAGATCCGCCATCGTGATGAACGCACCCTTCAGCACGGCGATCATCAGCAGGTCCTTTCCGGCGTAGTCGGCGGAGATCGCCCCACCGATCCGGGCGAGTGCCGTCTCGATCTCCTCCGCACGTATCAGGGTCTTGCCGACCTTCACACATCCTCCCGTGTCGCGCGGACCCAAAGGTAGCGTGTTGTCGACACATCGATCCAGCCGGCGTCCGCCCTTCGCACCCCTGGCACCCACATCACATGGTCCTCGGCCATCACGACCGGCCAGCGGGCTCGCTGCCAGGCTGGGACACCGGCCTCGGCCAGCACCTGAGAGACAGTTTTGTGTCCTCCTCGAAAAGCGATGCGATCTGCACCGGAGGAAACCCGTACAACCAGCGTCGGGGGGATCCCATCCGCATCGAACACCTCCACATGCCGGTTGTGCGAGAAGGCGATCGGAGTGGAAGTGGCGAGTGTCGCATCGAACGTCCAGCCACCACATCGAGCCGTTCCGGGAACGGACCATTCGACGGGTTCCGGAATCGGGTATTCGCCGACGGTACCGATCTCGACGATCGCTCGATCGCGTCGGGCCGTCAGCCCACCGGTGAGTGCCGCATGGTCTGCGGTTCCGGTTGCGACATCGAGGATGCCCTGCACGTCTCGAGCGTCGCCTGCGTGCGGTCCGGCGACGGCTCGAAGCGCGCGCCGGATCGCCCTTGCTGCGGTGGCCACGGGGATGACGCTCAACAGCGTCGCAGGGAGCCGTACGGTTCCGCCATCGACCGTCGAGGGAACGGTATCGGCGAGATGATCGAGCACGGCCCTGTCTTCAGAAAGGATGCGGGCGGTCCGTGCGAGCGTCTGTTCGAGTGATGGGTTCAGACGCTGCTCGAGCTCCGGGATCACGCTCTGTCGGAGGAGGTTCCTTCGAGGTCCTTCGTCGAGGTTGGCGGGGTCCTCCATCCACGGGAGCGCGAGGAGGGTCGCCAACTCACGGGTCTGAGATCTCGACACATCGAGCAACGGGCGCGCGATCGAGCCGCGGCGGGTCGGGATTCCACTCAACCCGTCCACGCCCGCGCCGCGCAGGAGATTGCCGAGCACCGTCTCGGCCTGGTCTGTTCTGGTGTGCCCTGTGAGGAGCGTCTCACCGGGTTCGAGGGCATCCTCGAGTGCCCGGTACCGAACCCTCCGAGCAGCGTCCTCCGGCGACGGGCCCGGCCCAACCGTCACCTCGACCGTGTCCATATCGATCCCGAGGTTCGCGGCGATCTTCACAGCGGCAGCGCGAAGGACGGGGGAAGTAGGCAGCCTGTGATCCACGTGGATCGCCCGCACAGGAACGCCGGCCTTCAAAGCGACCCAGGCGCACACGGCGCTGTCGGGCCCACCGGAGAGGGCGACGACACATGGACCCCCGGGGAGTCGAGCGAGAGCGAGTACCTCGTCCGATAGGGATTTCAGGCGACCCGTTGCAGCCATGCCGTCGGTTGTTCGATCTCTCGTCTGGTTGGGAGCCAATCGGGACCGCGCCATGCGGCGGCGATCGCGTCCCAGCCTGCGTCACGTTCCACCTGCAGGATGAACCGCTCGCCCATCTCGTACTGCTTGAACTTCATCTCCATGCCCGTCAGGCGGAAGAACGCGGCCATGCGCGGGTCCGTCCTGCGTCGTTTGAGGATGCTCGACATCCTCTTCTGCGACACGAGCAGCTCGTCGCCGATACGGTCCATGACGACGTGTCCATGCCCCTCCAACAAGGACATGAGCGCCTGAACCTTGTCGACGAGCGCGCGCTGCTCCTCGTTCGCGAAGAGGCCGAACAATCCGGACTCTCCGATCAGCGGCTCTCCGGCGGAAGCAGCGGTTCGAAGCTCGCCGGCGACTCGCACCAAACGTCCTGGTTCGGGTTTTGCCGAAGCGACGAGCCGCTGGACGAGGTCGAGGAAGTAGTCGCGCATCCATGGCACGCCGAGAAACTGGAGTCGATGGGTGCACTCGTGAAGCGCGAGCCAGAACCGGAACTCGGACGGCCTGAACTGATGAGCGCGCTCGAGGGCGAGGATATTGGGGCCTACGAGGTAGATGATGTCACCGTTCAGTTTCGTGGGTAGCGCGAGCTCATACTGACCGAGCACCCTTCGCGCCATCACACCCAGAAGGGCCCCCGTTTCGGCGGCCACCAGACGTCCTGCAAGAAACGACGCCCCCTGCCCCACGGCGCCGAGCCTTGCGAACCGTTCGACGAGTCGGTCCTCGACGGGGCCCATGAGGTGTTCGAAGAACTCGATGTTTCGGACGGCCCACTCCCCCCTCGACACGACTCGCACCTCGGGTGCTCCCGTGGAGGCGAGGCCGGTCGCTTCCGACACGAGCGGCTCGGCTTTTGCGACGTACTCGGGAGCCTCCAACTCCAAGATCCGCTCGTGGTAGGAGTCTTCGAGGGGATAGGTGCCGGCGACCCTACCTGCGACACGGCTGGACAGATGCCACGGAATCGAGCCGGAACCCACGCCCTACTGCCCGAAGCCCGGTTCGTGCTCTTCGAGGAACGCCCGAAGCCGGTCGAGCACTTCCTCCCGAGGCTCTTCTTGAACGCTCTCTCTGACGACGACCCGAAGGTACTCCTCAAAGCGGAACCGACTCACGCAGCCCTCGCACCGGTGAAGGTGCCAGGAGATGACCGATCGGTGAGGCCAGCTCATCTCGTTGTCGAGGTACAGGTAGAGGTTCGCGATCGCGTCTTCACATCGATGTCTACTCATGATCAGCACCTCTGAAACCGTGCTCCTCTGCATAGTCCCACAACGCCTTCTGGAGCGCCTTTCTTCCCCGGTGCAGCCGCGACATGACCGTGCCGATCGGCACATCCATGATCTCGGCGATCTCCTTGTACGAGAATCCTTCGACGTCGGCGAGCAGCACGGGGAGACGGAACTGCTCAGGGAGCGACTCGAGAGCGGCTTTGACGTCCTCGTCGACGAACATGTCGAGCGCTTCGTCCTCGGCACTTTGCGCGACCTGCGATGTGTCGCCGATCCTGCGGTACAGGTAGAGGTCCTCGACGTCGCCGAGATCGGTCTCCGCCGGTCGGCGCATCTGGCGTCGGTATCGGTTGATGTAGCTGTTGGTGAGGATCCGATACAGCCACGCCTTGAGGTTTGTGCCTTCTCTGAAACTGTCATAGGCACGGTACGCCTTGAGGTACGTCTCCTGAACGAGGTCCTCCGCCTCGGCGTGATTGCGGGTCATTCGCAGCGCGGTAGAGAACAGCTGATGGGCGAACGGCATCGCGTCGCGTTCGAAGTTCTTCTGGTCCGCCATGCCCCTGAGGTTACCCGGCCTCACCTCGGTTCCCGCCCGCGAGGTGACGGCTATGATGCACGCCTGCGCCGGAGTAGCTCAGCGGTAGAGCAGCTCACTCGTAATGAGCAGGTCCGGGGTTCGATTCCCCGCTCCGGCTCCCGACCCGTCACCGCGAACCCAGGGCTCGCAACCGCTGGGCGCGACCACCGGCCCAGGGTCCAAAGCCCTCTACACGACCGGGGCGAGCTCAGTGAACAGCGCCGTAAGGATGAGCTGAGGTCGAAGGTTCGCTCGGACGTCCGGAACGGCGG
>CAZQMF010000026.1:0-24334 GCA_964594235.1 uncultured Acidimicrobiia bacterium | reverse complement strand
CAGTCGGCGGGAAGGTCGTCGAGGCGATCCGCCTGATGCAGCGAGCCGTCCTGGTAATGCCAGATGCGGATCATGTGATGAGTATGGCAGGCGGCTCGCTGCGCGGGCCGTTTTCGATTCTCGGTCGTGAGTCATCGGTAAGAACGCGACGTGGAAGGGCCGCAGAGCGAGTTCCTACCGAAGACCGACAACCGAAAACCCAGAACCGGCGGCCGAAAGGCCGCCTAGAGCACCGGCTCGTTTCGCGTCCGGAGCTGCTCCCACACGTCGTAGTCGGCGCCCGACTCGAGGAATCCCTGAGGATACGTGGGGATGCCGGGAGCGCTCACCTCGTCGAGTGTGCGCATCTCCTCGTGGTCGAGGTTCCAGTCCAGGGCGGCGAGGTTGTCGTCGAGCTGAGCGACGGTCCTGCACCCGAGCAGCACCGATGACACCGTCGGCCGGTTGCGGAGCCAGTTGAGCGCTACCTGGGTCATGCTGGCACCGCGATGTCGGGCGATCGCCTCGACCTCGCCGAGCACTTCCCAGGTCCGGTCGTTGTTGCGGAGGTCGTACCCCTCCACGCCCCGGTTGGGGTCTTCACCGAGTCGTGTCGCTCCGGTCGGTCGCTCGAACCGCGAGTACTTGCCGGTCAACCAACCTCCACCGAGTGGTGACCAGGGAAGCACCCCGATCCCGCGATCGAGACACAGCGGAAGGATCTCGAGCTCGATCTCACGGGAAAGCAGGTTGTACTGCGGTTGCAGGGACACGATCGGTGCCCATCCGTTGCGTTCGGTCAGCTGGACGGCTCGCTCGAGCTGCCACCCCAGGTAGTTGGACACCCCCAAGGCACGCACCTTCCCCGCCCTGACAAACCCGTTGAGGGTTTCCAGCGTCTCTTCGAGTGGGATAGCAGGGTCCCACGCGTGCATCTGGTAGAGGTCGATGGTGTCGACGTCGAGCCGGCGAAGGCTGGCATCGACCGCCCGTTCGAGGTGGATCTTCCCGGCGCCCCGGTCTTCAGGCGCCCTGCCCATCGAGAATCGGGCCTTCGTCGCGATGACCAACTGATCTCTCGTTCCTGATTGTTTCAGCCAGCGGCCGATGATCGTCTCGGAGATCCCGTGGCTGTAGACGTCGGCGGTGTCGATGAACCGTCCACCCGCCTCGTAGTAGCGATCGAGGATCGCAAAGGCGGTTTCCTCGTCGCTCTCGTCGCCGAAGGTCATTGTGCCGAGACCGAACACACTCACGTCGAGATCGGCGATGCTGCGCGTTTGCATGTCACAGAGGATAGATCTGGCGCCGTGCACGGGGTTCGTCACAGCTTCGCTCGATCGACCAGACTGGCAGCATGATGACCCGAGCCGACTGTGAAACGCTCGACATCGAGGACCCACTCGCAGCGGTCCGGGACCGGTTCACACTTCCCGACGGCGTGATCTACCTCGACGGGAACTCGCTCGGCCCGCTCCCGACGCACGTTCCCGAGCGACTGAGGCAGGTGGTGGAAGAGCAGTGGGGGACCGATCTCATTCGCTCGTGGAACACACACCACTGGGCCGACCTTCCCTACCGTGTCGGCGATCGGATCGGGCGGCTCGTCGGCGCAGAGGCGGGAAGCGTCGCCGCCGCCGACACCACATCGGTCAACGTGTACAAGGCGATCGACGCTGCGCGCTGGCTGAGACCCGATCGGCGTGTCATCGTCACCGACAGTTCCAACTTCCCGACCGACGTGTACGTGATGCGTGGCGTAGCCGACGCCGCCGGCCTCGAGCTGCGGGTCGTCGAGCCTGGCCACGTGCTCGAGTCGATCGACGGGTCGGTCGCTGTCGTGGCGCTCACACAGGTCGACTATCGAACCGGTCGCCGTCACGACATGGGCACGATCACAGCTGCAGCTCACGACGCAGGCGCCGTCGTCGTGTGGGATCTGGCCCATTCGGTCGGAGCGTTCCCCGTGGCGCTGGCGGATGTGGGCGCCGACTTCGCTGTCGGGTGCGGGTACAAGTATCTGAACGGCGGCCCCGGGGCTCCGGCGTTCATCTACGTCGCGCCGCGGCACCATGCCGAGTTTCGGAACCCGATCACCGGGTGGTTTGGTCACGCGGCACCGTTCGAGTTCTCCCTCGAGTTCGTGCCTGCCGAAGGGATCGCGCGGGCGCGGGTCGGTACTCCTCACGTGCTGGGGCTGGCCGCGTTGGACGCGGCCCTCGACGTCTTCGACGACATCGACATGGGTGCCGTTCGCGAGAAGTCGCTTGGATTGACCGACCTGTTCATGGACCTGATCGAAGCGTGGGTGGATGAGGTGTCGGTGGTAACGCCGAGGAATCCGGAGCGACGCGGCAGTCAGGTGAGCTTTCGCCACGCGCACGCGTTCCCGATCGTGCAGGCGCTGATCGCACGGAATGTCATCGGCGACTTCCGGACACCGGACATCGCCCGGTTCGGGTTCGCTGCGCTGTATCTGCGCTATGTAGACGTGTGGGATGCTGCCGTCGCGGTGCGCGAGGTGGTCGGCTCCGGCGAGTGGCGTGACCCGAGGCACGCGGTCCGATCGGCCGTCACCTGAACTGGGGAGGTCGGTGTTCGCTATCGGCGACGTTGGAAGGTCGCGAAAACCCGCTACCCCGCCGGCGCGGTCGAAGTGGCATGCTGTCTTCGAGGATCTTCTTCGCCGGCGGGTTGATGGGCGCTACCGGTCATCGAGAGCCCGTCCTCGTGACCGTGAGGGAGGTGAGCGTCGATGCTCTTCGTCTTTACGGGTACGTGGAGAGAGAATCTGTCGGATGAGGATGTCAAGGCCGCCCTTGCGCGTCGAGCGTCTTGGCAGTATCCGGACGGGATGCGGCCAGTCGGTGAGTGGTGGCGGCCGGGCGCATCGGACCCGGCGATCATCAGTGTTTTCGAGGCGGACAGCTACGCACCGATCTTGGAGCTCTCGCTGACATGGGAGAGCGTGCTCAACATCCAGTGCACACCTGCGGTCTCTGCTCAGGAAGGCATCTTGATGGGGGCCGAGGTCCTGCAGAAGCTGGCCAACTGACACCGATCCCCCGAGCCAGGGAAGAAGCCGGTCTACCGTCCGACCTCGCGTAGAAACAGGAAGTCGGTGACGTTCAGCCCGTTGAGTGCGAGATGCATGAGCGCGGGTACCGCGTGAAGCCCCTCGACCGTCGGGAGGAATTGTGGGTCCGTCAGGTCCATGATCCTGCCTCGTGTTTCGAGCTTGCAGCGGCCCGCAGCGAGGACGTTCTTCACCCAGTCGGCATGCCGTCCGTAGACCAGGGCGATGACGTACCCGTCGAGGTAGGTGAACGTGGTGACGGGGGTGCGATACTCCCTGCCCGATCGGCGGCCGATGTGATGGACGACGCCGAACATGGGGGTCACCTTCGCGAGAGGACCGAGGATCCGATTCGTGAAGTGACGGTTGAGTCTGGCAAGTGATCTGGACAGAGGCACGCCGTCGAGCATAGGAGAACTCCGACACTCCGGGTGCTTGTGCCGTTTGAGGATGCGACGGCGCATCGTCTGCGGATTGGCTTTTTCGTCGGCCACGGGGTTCCCACGACAACTTCTCCGGCAACCACCGAAGCGATTTCGACGGCGGTGGTTCCCGCGAATGCACCCGCACCGCGACCCGATCCGACCGACGCTCGTACGTGTCGCGGGGGGACGCTTCGGCCCGGTGGTCGAAGGTGTACGTACCGCCGGCGCAACCCTGATTCAGGGCAGGTCTGCGTCGTGCACGGCGGCCTGTTGGGTTGAAATGCTTCGCCGGTACGCTGGCCCCAACCGAAGGAGCAGAACGTGAACGCCGAGGGCCGAACGTGTCTCGTCACCGGCGCCAACACCGGGATCGGCAAGGCAACCGCACTGGAGCTCGCCAGACGTGGAGCGAGGGTGGTGGTCGCCGGACGGTCGGAAACCAGGACGGTTCCCGTCGTGGAAGAGATCCGGTCGAGCGGTGGCGATGCCCGATTTCTGCATCTCGACCTGTCGTCACTCGCCGCCGCCAAGGCTGCCGCCGACGAGTTCTTGTCGTGGGGGGAACCGTTGCACGTGCTCGTCAACAACGCGGGCGTGGTGAGGCAGCGCAAGGTCACCGAGGACGGGTTCGAGCACACGTTCGGTGTGAACTACCTGGGGCACTACCTGTTCACCCGTCTGTTGCTGCCGGTGCTCGAGTCCTCGACGCCGTCACGGGTCGTGAACGTGTCGTCCGAGATGCACCGTCCCATCACATCGATCGACTGGGATGCACTCCACAGGCGCGGATCGTGGATAGGGATCCACGAGTACCGAGTCTCGAAGCTGGGCAATGTCCTGTTTTCGAAGGAGCTGGCACGCCGCTTCGATGACGTGGAGGCGGTTTCGCTGCACCCCGGACTCGTTGCCACCGACATCATGCGCAACGCCCCGTCATGGATCCAACGACTCTCGCACCGCAACGCTCTGACTCCTGAAGAAGGGGCCCGCACCACCGTCCACTGTGCGACGACGCCACACCTGATCGACGGTGGCTACTGCGTGAACGAACGGCTGCGCGAACCGGGGTCGGGCGCCCTCGACGGTCGCCTCGCCGAGGAACTCTGGATCCGATCGGAGAGCTGGGTCCGTTCGTATCTCTGAACCCAGGCTCGCAAAGAACTTCCCCTGTACCGTCCATCATCGAATACGTTGTGAGATGAGAAAGGAGAATCTATGGATCTTTCGAGCGTGGAGGCGATCGCCTCTCTGCCAGTGTCGAATCTGGAGCGAGCCGTCTCGTGGTACACGACGCATCTCGGATCGGAACCGTCGGAGTCGGTCGACTTTGGCACCTTCTTCGCCTGCGGGGGAGGAACCTCGTTCTTCGTCTATCAATCAGAGTTCGCGGGGACCAACAAAGGAACCGCCCTGTCGCTGCGGGTGGGCGATTTCGAAGGAGCGGTTGCCGATCTTCGTGGCCGGGGTGTCGTCTTCGAGGAGTACGACTTCGAAAACCTGACAACGGTGAACGGAGTCGCGACGTTCCCCGACGGCAGCAAGTCGGCCTGGTTCAAGGACCTCGACGGCAACATCATCGCAATCGGTTCGCAATAGCCGGGCGGGCAAGCGAAGCAGCTCCGGGGTCGGCGTTGACGGGCGTTGGTCAGCTTCGCCGGGACCGCATCAGCCAGTAGAGGGCGAGGCTCCCGATCGCCCCTGCGAGTGCCGCACCAGACACCACGGGTGTCGGGCGCGGTAGCTCGGCGAGACGTGTTCTGATCGTCACCGGGCGCTCGAACGCGAGCACCTCCCACCCACGCTCCGCCGCGATCTTCGCAAGCTCACGGTCAGGGTTCACCGCGAGAGGATGCCCTACCGCCTCCAGCATCGGCAGGTCGGTGTGGGAGTCCGAGTAGGCGAACGAGTCCTCGAGTGAGATCCCCTCCCTGACCGCCATCTCCTTGATTGCGTCCACCTTGCCTTCCCCGTAGGCGTACAACTCCATCTCACCTGTGTAGTGGCCGGCGTCGTCGACCGCCAGCTTCGTTGCGATCACCCTGTCGACACGAAGATGCGCTGCCAGCGGTTCGACGATCTCCTGGGCGCTCGACGAGACGATGACCACGAGACGGCCGTGGCGCAGGTGGTCGTCGATGATGAACAGCGCTTCAGCGAACACCAGCGGCGCGACAACCTCGTCGACTGTCTCTCTGGCGATCTCTCGTAGCTGGTCACGGCTCCACCCCTTGACGATGGCCATCATCTCTTCCCGGGCGCGTTCCATCTGGTCGTGGTCGGCGCCGAACATCCGGTACGAGATCTGTGCCAGGCCGGCTTTCATCAACGCCCTGCGGGTGAGAAGGCCCGCCCTGTACAACGGCCGGCCGATCATCAGGGTGGACGAGGCGGCGATGATCGTCTTGTCGAGGTCGAAGAATGCCGCCTCCATGGTGTCCCATTCTATGGGGTCCCGGCGCGGTGATCAGACCATGCCACACCGACAGGTTCATGACAAGGGGTTGTCCATGCGGTGTCCGTCCCATACGTTGCCGGTGGATGGAAGGGGGCCCGTGTCGGTTCTGGGCGTCATGACTCATCAAGACGGTGTGCTCTCCGCGCTCGCGCCACTGGGGCTGGCGGCGTCGGTCCAGACCGCCCTCGTGATCGACCTCGATCCGACCGGTCCCCCATACCCCGGCGACGCGTCACTGGCCCGGCTCGTCGTCGACGGTCCGACGGCCCGAGATCTTCAACCGTCACGGACCGGCCTCGCCGTGCTTCGCAACGGCGGTGTTGCCTACGTCGACGCCGAGCAGGTCGTCGACGCACTCAGCGAGGGTTGGCCCAACGTCGTGTTGAGAGTTCCACCGGGCGACCAGACGCGGTTGTTCGTCCCGATCGTGCCCGTCATCCCCCTCTTCCCCGGTCTGCTCTCGATCCCGTGGAAGCAACCCGCCGTGTTCCAGGACGCCGGGTTCCGTGTCACCCCGGCAGCCCCAGGCCCTGTCCTGCCGAGACCGTCGCGCCGCACCATTGGTGGGCTCCTAGAAGGCCGGGTCGACCCACGGAGCCGTTGGATCAAGGCGTGGTGTGACGTGTGGGAGCTGCCATGGACGTGACCCGCCGCATCATGGACCGCGTGCTTGCGTCCGACGTGCCACTCGAACGCGTTGCGATCACCGACGCTGCGAGACGGCTACTCGCCGTGGAGGGCCCGCTCGCTCCCGCCGGCACCGCCGAGCGGATCGCTGATGCACTCGTCGGGTTGGGCCCGCTCGAAGCGCTCCTGCGCGACCCGGCTGTGTCGGATGTGCTCGTCAACGGTCCCGACGACGTATGGGTGGAACGCTCCGGAGAACTCGTCAAGACAGACGTCGTCTTCCCGGACAACGAGGGGATCGTCGCCGCCGTCGAACGCATGATCGGTCCGCTCGGGCTCCGCGTCGACCGCGCCTCGCCAACGGTCGACGCCCGGCTTCCCGACGGAAGCAGGCTTCACGCCGTTCTGCCTCCCGCTTCTGTCATCGGTCCGATCATGGCGATCCGCCGATTCACAGCGGCCGTCCCCAACCTCGACGCGCTGGTCGCTGCCGGCTCGATCACCACCGAAGGCGCAACCCTGCTCCGGAACGCCGTCAGGAACCGGACATCGATCCTCATCTCCGGTGCCACCGGCACAGGAAAGACCACCCTGCTGAACATCCTCTCGACCGAGATTCCTACCACCGAACGGATCGTGACCGTCGAGGATGCCGCCGAGTTGCACCTCAGCGGACACGTCGTTCGGCTCGAGGCACGCCCCGCCAACGCAGAAGGTGCGGGCCAGATCCTGCTGCAAGACCTGGTCAGATCGGCGCTCCGGCTGAGGCCCGACCGGATCATTCTCGGTGAGGTCAGAGGCCCTGAGGCGCTCGACATGATCAGCGCTATGAACACCGGTCATCGAGGCTCGATGTCGACCGTGCACGCCAACAGCCCCGACGAGGCCCTGTGGCGCCTGGAGACACTGGCGCTGTCAGGCACCAGACGCGTGACCGAGACGGCGGTTCGACGGCAACTCCTCGCGGCGATCGGCCTCGTCGTCCAGGTCGAACGACGCGAGGGGAGACGGTTGGTCAGCCGCATTGTCGACGTCGCACGCGACGAGACGGTGTACGAATGCTGATCGCTCTGGGTTTCGCGTGGGGTCTTGGCATCGGGGTTCCGTTGGTTGTCCTCGCCGCTCTGGCCGTCGCCATCTACAAGCCTGTGTTCGGGCTGCTGGGACTCTGCGCCGTTCTCATCGTCGAACGTACCCGTGTGCGACCCGGCGAGGACGAAGGGGCATTCCTTCAGGCGGTCGCTGCCGAACTACGGTCAGGCGCGGCGGTCCGCGTGGCGATCGCCGACGCCGCGGACCGGGTCCCGTCGCTCTTGCTCGCACGGACTGCGCGCCTCGCACGGGCGGGCCGTCCCCTCGACGAACTCGCCGAGCCGTTGAACGCCGCCCTCGTCAGGAACGGATCCCTCGCGGCGGCCGCCGTGCGCATCGCGGGACGAACAGGGGGCAAGATCGCCGACACCTTCGACGAACTCGCGCTCGTTGCAGGCGAAGACATGGAGCTGCGAGGAGAGACGCGAGCGGCGACCGCCCAAGCTCGACTGTCGGCGTGGATCGTCGGCGGCATCCCCATCGCGTACCTGGCGTACACGGGGGTGAGCGGCCGTCTCTCGGCACTCGTCGATACCGGTGCGGTCGGGATCGGCGTACTGAGTGTGGGCGGCGCGCTGCTGCTCGGCGGTGTCGTCACAGTGGTGGCCATCGTGAGAAGGGTGCAGCAATGACCGTGCTCGTCACGGTTCTCCTTGTGCTCGTCGGTCGAAAGCCGCGGGTACTGGAGCGGGTACCCCGTACCAAGAAGGCGACATCCCTCGATGTGGACGCCACGGCCAGATTGATGCTCATCGGGATGACCGCCGGGCTTCCGCTGACCGCCGCGATGGGGCTCGCGGCCGACGAACTCGGCTCTGCAGAGCTACGCCACGTGATCCGGACATCAAAGATCCACGGGGTCGCGCGTGCGCTCGCGACGGCTACCGGACCTTCCGGACCTCTCTTCCGCCGTCTCGCCCGAGCACACATGACCGGCGCCTCGGTCGCGGGGACCATCGCCGCGTTCATCGCGGATCGCCGGACTGCTCGCAGGACCGAAACGCTCGAGAAGTTGCGCAGACTTCCTGTCGCTCTCACCGTCCCACTGACACTGATGATCATGCCCGGGTTCATCATCCTCACCCTCGGTCCGACCGTCGCCTCCATCGTCAGACAGCTCCTCGGAGGTCTCCTATGACCCACGTTCCCCCCGCGCCGGCCGGCCGCCGGCACCCAGAAAGGAGCCTGCATGGTCAGATTGTGGAAGTGGATGGTCCTCGAGGAAGAGGGTCAGGGCACCGTCGAGTACGTACTCGTCATCCTCGCCGCGGCGGCGATCGCCCTCTCGCTCATCCAATGGGCCAGCCACACGAACCTGTTCTCGAGCCTGTTCGGAACCGTCCTGAAGAAGGTCATCGGTTTCGCCAAGTGAACGGGTCCGCGGCAGTCGAGTTCGCTCTCGTCTTGCCGTTGGTGCTGCTGGTTCTGCTGGCTGTCACCCAGGTGGCGGTCGTGGCGCGAACCCAACTCGAGGTGGCCGGCGCCGCCAGGGAAGGGGCACGTCGTGCCGCGACCGCACCTGACCCTGCCGACGCGGTCGCGGTCGCTCGTCGTGCGCTGCCTCCGGAACTCGTCGACCGGGCCCGTGTCCAGGTGCGCCGCCCGCAGGTCGTCGGACGTCAGGCCGAGGTGACCGTGGTCGTGCCGGTGCGCCTGATCGCCCTCGGAGGTCTGACGGTCGAGCTGCGCTCCAAGGCGGTGATGCGTGTCGAGCGGTGACCGGGGATCGGTCACCGTCCTTCTCGCCGGGACCGTCTTTGCCGTCCTGGTTCTCGGGATTGTGATCGCAGCCGTCGGTCAGGTGCTCGCCGCGCGGTACCAGGCGTCAACCGCGGCCGACGCCGCGGCCCTCGCAGCTGCACCGGCGACGTTCATCGGTGACCCATACGACCAAGCCGTGAGGTTCGCCGAGGCAAACGGGGCACAACTCCTCTCATGCGACTGTGCTCGCGACAGGACGTGGGCACCACGAACGGTCGAGACCGTTGTCGAGATTCGCGTCGACGTCCTCGGGCTCGGCCGTCGAACGGTCAGAGCCAAAGGCAGGGCCGAGTATCTGCCCCTTGACAGCTGACGGCTGACAGCCAACAGCAAGAGCGCGGCTCGGACCAACGCGAGCCCGCAGGGCGCCCTCCTGCCGACAACCGAGAACCAGGTGGAGTCCGTGTGCTCATGCTTGCATCGCTGCCAGCAGCCTGACTGCCCCATGTTTCGAGAGGGGCTCGTTGTAGTTGCCGCACTTCGGCGACTGAATGCACGACGGACAGCCGGACTCGCACGGACAACTGTCGATGGCCTCTCGCGTTGCGGTGACGTGTCGCTCACCGGTGTCGAACGCGACCCGTGAGATACCGGCGCCTCCCTGGTAGGCCTCATGGATGAAGATCGTCGCCGAGCCGGTTGCCGGATGAAACGGCGTGGAGAGCCCGCCGAGGTCCCATCGATCACAGATGGCGAACAGTGGCAGCATCCCTATCGCCGCGTGCTCGGCGGCGTGCAGAGCCCCGAGCACCTCGGTCGAATCGAGCCGTGCCGAGTCGATCACCTCGTCCGGGATCGTGAACCAGACGGCATCCGTGGTGAGCCGCACCGGAGGCAGGTCCAGCGTCTCGGTCGCCAGTATCTCGCCCGTTCTGATCTTCTTCCTCCGGTACGCAACCACCTGGCTCTCGACGAGCACCGTCCCGAGCGTGTGGCGCACGCGTCCGAAGGAGCGCTCGTCGGTCACCCCGACCACGTCGAGCAGCTTCTCCTCATGGGGTTCGGTGTACCAGTCGACGCTGGCCCGCCGCACGTGCACTTCGTGGCGGGCCTGGTCCAACGCATCGACGAGATAGCTGTCACCCTGATGCAGATACACGGCTCCCGGGTGTGCCTGGGCAAACACCTGCGACATCTCGAGCGTCCCGAGCAGCTCCCCCTGGTCGAGCACCTGAAACCGAGGGCCACCCGTGCTGCGAATCTCGACATCTGATGCCGGCTTGCGTTTGCGTGTCCACAGGAGGCGACCTTTGTGAAGTCGAAGGTCGCCCGAGTCGACGAGTCGAGTCGCGGCTTCTTCCATGCCGTCACCGAGGTACTCCCTGTCGGACAGCTCGAGTGGCAACTCGTGTGCCGCACACGCCACGTGCGCGTCGAGAATCGTCGGGTTGGACGGGTTTACAACGGCCGCTTCTGAGGGCCGGGTGAACAGCTCTCGTGGGTGGGTCATGAAGTACTGGTCGAGGGCGTCCTCGCCGGCAACCAGTACCGCCAGCGAATGCTCCTGGGACCGTCCGGCCCGGCCGGCCTGCTGCCAGAACGACGCGATCGTGCCGGGGAAGGTGGTGACTACTGCGGCGTCGAGTCCTCCGACATCGATACCGAGCTCGAGCGCGTTGGTCGTGACGACTCCCTCGAGCTCGCCTGAGAACAGTGCCGCCTCGATTCGACGTCGGTCGGCGGCGAGGTAGCCACCTCGGTACGGAGCGATCATCGAGGGATCATCGAGCCGGTCCGCAGACCATCGGTAGATCAGCTCGGTCGCCTTCCGGCTGCGGGCGAATGCGATCGTCCGGTAGCCGTGCCGGAGCAGATCGACGAACACGTCGGTGGTTTCCGCAAGCGGTGAGCGCCGCCGGTCGTCTTCACCCATCGGCGGGTTCAGGAGGACGACGGTCTTCTCTCCTGACGGCGAGTCGTCCCTCGACACGACCTCGACAGGGAGGCCGGAGAGTCGCTCTGCGAGTTGGCCAGGATTGCCAATGGTCGCCGACGAGAAGATGAAGGTTGGCCGGCTGCGGTAGTGGGCGGCGATCCGGCGGAGACGGCGCAGGACGTGTGACACATGGCTGCCAAAGATGCCGCGCAACACGTGCAGTTCGTCGACCACGACAAACCGGAGGCGGAGGAAGAAGTCGGCCCACGCGCCATGGTTGGGCAGGATCCCGAGGTGCAGCATGTCCGGGTTGGTCAGGATGACGTTGGCGTGTCGCCTCGCCCACGTTCGATCGTCGGTGGAGGTGTCTCCGTCGTAGGTGGCGGCGACAAGACCGGGGATCCGCAGATCCTGGAGGACTCGCAGCTGATCTTGCGCGAGGGCCTTCGTGGGGAACAGGAGGAGAGCAGAGGTGCGGGGGTTCTCGAGGATCGCCTCCACGATCGGCGCCTGATAGCCGAGCGACTTGCCGGACGCGGTGCCGGATACCATCACCGTGTGAACGCCTCGTCGGGCGTTTTCGATCGCTCGGACCTGGTGGAGGTAGAGGTTGTCGATGCCGTCGCCTGCGAGCCGCTCGGTGAGGACTCCGTGGAGGGGTGGGTCGATCGTGCCGAACAGGGGCTGACGGGGTGGGATCACCTGGACGTGCGCCAGCTCTGCATCGAGGCCGTGGGCCCATTCGTCGAGGATCAGATCGAACGTCAAGGTTGGTCGAGGACTCCGTCGGCGACATCGGCGAACGTCGCGGCGGCCGCGTCGGTGAGGCGGACAATTGACGCACCGTTCACTGTGTCGTATCCGCCGTCGACCACGACGTTCGGTGTGTGCAGGAGGTTCAGCTCGTATGCGCTCGCAGCCATCGTCAGCAAGCCGGCGGCATCCAGGTCTGTCGACGCGTTCGTGGTGAGTGCCTCGAGCAGGTCGGGGAGCCGGTCGTAGCCGAGCGTTCGCACGGTTGCGAGGGCGGCGAGCATGACCAGACCCTGATCTCTGCTTCTCGTGAAGTCTGCGCCACTCAGATGTCGGTCTCGGGAGAACGCCAGCGCCCCCGAGCCGTCGACGTGCTGTTCTCCCGGTTCGAAGTATGCCTGTGAGGCCGAGTCGGCCATCTTGAACGGAACGTCGAGGAGGAACCCGCCAAACGAGTCGACCATCGACGTGAAGCCCTGGAAGCCCGTGAGCACATACCCTCCGATGGGCAGCGACGTCAGCGACCTCGCTGTGTCGAGTAGCTCGTCGACGCCTCTTCTGGACAAGATGTGGGTGAACTTGTCGGACACGCCGCTCGGCGACGTCACGTAGGAGTCCCTCGGGATGCCAACGATCGCTCCTTGGCCGGTGGAAGGGTTCATCGCAACGATGTGAAGGCTGTCGGCCCGCGACCTGAGTGGGTCCTCTCCCGGCCGCGCATCGGACCCTACGACAAAGAGCAACTTGGGCTCGGGCCCGTAGAACGCAGGAAGTCCGAATCGTGCGGGTTTCATACCGACGATCCTCCATGACGGATCGGCTACCGCGAGCACGACGTCGTCCCCGGCGGCGACCACCGCGATGTCGGTGTCGAGGACCGTCCCGACGGTTGCCTGTCCCGCGACGTGAAGCGCACCGGTGCCCGGTTCGAGGTCGTCGAGTGCGCGTGCGAGTCCGTCTGGAAGGTCTGTCGCAGTTGGCGTTGAGGTATGCGCCGCGAGGTAGACCTGTTTGAGGAGTCTGGTGAGTCCGGCGGGTGCCCCGTCGATGGAGATGTCGACAGAAGGTGTGGTTGTTGTGGTGTCGATGGTCGATGTGGTCGTCGCGCGGGTTGTCACGAGCAAGGTCGTGGTGGCCGTGTCGGGGTGAGCGCAGCCGGCCACAGTGAGTGTGAGGGCGAGCACGCAGAGGGTCCGTCGGAACATGGGGCGGTGATCATACCCTTCGCGTTGGAGCGCACGGCGCACCGTTCGTATACTCCCTGCAAATTCGGGCGTTAGGGGAGAGACTCGATGTCAGAAACATCGTTCGTATACGTTGCGGTCTTTGTCGCACTTCTCGCGCTGGGCCTGGCCGTGTTCTTCGCGAGACAGGTCCTGGCCGCACCGCGTGGGAACCCACGGATGGTCGAGATATCCGACGCCATCCGGGAGGGGGCGATGGCATTCCTGCATCGAGAGTACACATGGGTCGCCGTCTTCGTCGTAGTCATGGCCGGCTTGATCGCCGGCCTCTTGGATTGGGGACGACCGTGGGGCGCCCTCGCATACATGTTCGGCGCGCTCCTGTCGGCATCGGCAGGCTTCGTCGGCATGCGCATCTCGACCGCCGCGAACAGCCGAACGACCGAAGCCGCTCGAACGGGGGGGATCGTCGAAGCGCTGCCACTGGCGTTTCGGGGCGGTGCCGTCATGGGCTTCACCGTCGCGGGGTTCGGGCTCACCGGTATCGGCCTCGGGTACCTGGTCTTCCGAGTGTGGATGAACCTCGACCAATGGGCCGACATCGTGACTGCGATCGGGCTTGGTGCTTCGACGATCGCGCTGTTCGCGAGGGTCGGAGGCGGCATCTTCACGAAAGCGGCCGATGTTGGAGCAGACCTCGTCGGCAAGGTCGAAGCCGGCATTCCCGAGGACGACCCCCGGAACCCCGCGGTCATCGCCGACAACGTCGGGGACAACGTCGGGGACACGGCGGGGATGGGTGCAGACCTGTTCGAGAGCTACGTCGGTGCGCTGATCGCTCCCATCGCCTACGCCGCGATCGTGTTCTCATCCGCAGGGTTCAGGGACAGAGCGATCATCTTCCCGTTGACCGTCGCAGCAGTGGGGATGCTCGCCTCGATCATCGGCTCGTTCGCCGTTCGGACAAGGGACGAGGATCATCTGGCTGCCGGCCTCCATCGGGGCACGTATCTTGCGGCGATTCTCACAGCGATCGGCACGCTTGGTCTCGCCTACTGGGTGTTCGGCGGGGCCGAGGGCGTTCAGCAGCCATTCGGCATCTTCATGGCGGTGATCGTCGGCCTCATCGTTGGTCTGTTCATCGGTCGGATCTCCGAGTGGTTCACGTCGGATCACTACAAGGTGGTGAAGGAGATCGCTCGCCAGGCCCAGACCGGCCCGGCGACAGTCATTCTGACTGGGATCGCCGAAGGGATGCGCTCGGCGGCGTACAGCGTCGTGGTGGTTGCCGGTGGCATCGGCGCCGCCTACTGGTCGGGGAACTGGGCGCTCGGAACAGGTGGAGGGATCTACGGCATCGCCATCGCTGCGATCGGTGTCCTGGCGACGCTCGGGATCACGGTGTCGGTGGACGCCTATGGGCCGATAGCCGACAACGCCGGCGGCATCGCAGAGATGGCAGGACTGCCGAAAGAAGTCCGCCAGAACACGGACGCACTCGACTCGCTCGGAAACACCACCGCGGCGATCGCGAAGGGATTCGCCATAGGGTCCGCCGCGGTGACTGCCCTCGCCCTGTTCTCGGCGTTTGTACAGGCGGTGAAGCTCACCGAGATCAACATCATGGATCCGGGCACGACGATCGGCCTGTTCCTGGGCGGTATGTTCCCCTTCCTGTTCGCGGCCCTGACCCTGAATGCCGTCGGACGGGCGGCATTTCGCATGATCGAGGAGGTGCGTCGCCAGTTCAGGGAGATCCCCGGTCTGAGAGAGGGTAGAGAAGGGGTCAAGGCCGACTACGCCACGTGTGTCGACATCGCCACACGAGGGGCGCTACGCGAAATGGTGCTCCCTGGCGCGCTGGCTGTGATTTTTCCGTTGGTGATCGGGTTCATCGACACCGAGGCACTGGGAGGGTTCCTTGCGGGCGCTCTCGTCGTCGGGTTCCTCCTCGCCATCTACATGGCAAACGCGGGCGGCGCGTGGGACAACGCGAAGAAACTCATCGAAGCGGGAGCGTTCGGCGGTAAGGGATCGGATGCTCACCATGCTGCGGTGATCGGTGACACGGTCGGGGACCCGTTCAAGGACACGACCGGCCCCTCCATGAACATCATGATCAAGGTCATGACCGTCGTCAGTCTGATCTTCGCGTCGGCGTTCATCCACTAGAGCAGAGCGTTGTGCGTTAAGGGTTCTGGGTAGGACACTCGCCCCTGCTTTCGAAAGGCGCCGGTGTCCCGTTCCTGCTCAAGACTCACTACCCATGACTCGTGACTGCGAGCGGAGCGAGCCGGCCTAACCTTGCTGCCGATGGAAATCGTTCTTCTTCGGCACGGTGAGTCGATGGGCAACGCGTTCGGCCTCGCCCAAGGTCGGGGGTCGAGTCCGCTCTCGGACCGTGGCCGGGCTCAAGCGGACGCGGTGGGGCGCCGGCTACGGGACGCGAAGCCGTTCGATCTCTTCGTCAGCTCCGACATGGAGCGCGCGCTCGAGACGGCACGGGCAGTGGGAGTGCCATTCGAGACCGACCCGGCATGGAAGGAGATGGATCTCGGCGAGTGGGAGGGATTGCCGTTCGTTGAGGTGGCTCGACGTTTCCCCGATGAGCTCGCGGCACTTCAGCGCGGCGATCCCGTCCGTATCGGTCGCACAGGCGAGTCGATGCCCGAATTCACCAAGCGTGTCGCCGGGGCGATCGACGGGCTGGTGGAGCGGATGGACGGTTCAGGCAGGGTTCTGGTATCAGCGCACGGAGGTGTCATCGAACGGGCCGTTGCGATTGCTCTCGGCATCCGTGGCTCGGTGGCGTTCGCAGGGCGGGTGACCAACACATCATTGACGACCATTTCGGCCCGAGGGGATGCACGGCGGGTCAGGCGGTACAACGACGCGACACACCTTGGTCCGATGTCTGGATGGGCGGCAGAACGTCTCGCCGGGGGACACGCCGTCGTAGCCCTCATTCGCCACGGGCGGACCGAAGCGAACGACGTGGGGGTGTGGCAGGGACACACCGATGGAGGCCTTGACGAGGAGGGCCGCCGGCAGGCGGAGAACCTGGCCCGCTGGTACGGGGGATTCGACGTTCTCTACGCGTCGCCGCTCGGCAGGGCCATTCAGACGGCGGAGCCGCTCGGCGCAGCGAGCATCGTGCACGACCTGAAGGAACTCGGGATGGGTGAGTGGGAGGGGCGAACCCGTGACGAGATCATGGCGGGTTGGCCGGAACTGTGGGAGACGATCTACGAGCGCGAGGAGGATGTACCCCGGGGTGGGAGCGGGGAGACCTGGTCAGGGATGGTCGCCCGAGTCGAGAGGGCCGTTGAAGGAATCGCGGAGGAGCATCCAGGGCGGTTGATCGGTGTCGTGTCCCACGGTGCGGCGATTCGTGGACTGTGCTCGAGCGTCGTCGGCCTGGATCACGGGGCCCGGCGGGGACTGGCGCCTCCGGACAACGCGTCGGTCAGCCACATCGTGTTCGACGAGCACGGCCCGGTCCTCGCCGACTACAACACCGGTCCTCTCTAGAAACGGCGAACCCAGGGCTGGTAGCCGCGCTATGCGCGGTTGTGAGCCCTGGGTTCGTGGGGAAGGAAGGTCTAGGTTGCTCGGTTGTCGCCCATTCGTCCGAGGAGCGTTCTGATCGTGCTCGCAACCTCGCCGGGCCGTTCGGTCAGGTCCTCCCAAGTGAAGCGCAGCAGCTGCCATCCGTAGATCGCCGCCAACCGATCACGTCGTCGGTCTCGTTGGAAGGCCTCCACTTGTGTGTGCCAGCGTCGAGAATCCCACTCGATGGCCACCCGTTGATCTGGGTAGGCGGCATCGAAGCGCTTCTTCGGATCTGGGTCGAGTACTCCATCTCGGGTTCAGGGAGAAGAGCGTCCCTGATGGTGGCGAGCCCCAAGATCTCCAGCCTGCTCGCGTTGCTGTTCGGCATCGACCGCCGTTCCTCGATCAGGCCGCGGAGTACCGCGGAACCAGGCTTTCCCCTGCGGATGACGATTGATGCAACCCCCTGCACGTCGTCGATGGTGACCCGCTTCGAAGCGATGAGATCGTCGAGGATCATCGCCAGGTGACGCCTGCGCAGAAGCGCGGCGAGGTCGACGATCGTTCTTGGGAGGTTCGTCACCGGGAGATCGTCGAAGAGGTCGATGTGATCGGGGCTGAGATCATGCGACCGATGAACGACAACGTCGGGGAAGGAGTGGGTCGTCTGGGAATGGACGGTGACGACAGCCATCCCGCGTCGAACGTGGGGGATGGAGTGGATCTCGGCAGCCGTTTCGTGCGAGGCAACCGCGCCCGGCAGGCTGGTGACCGCGGCTCGAGTACGGCTCAGCCCATCTGACATGCCGATCAGACGATATGTGGATCGGGCCACGCGGCGCCACTGACCGGTTTTGAGTCTGTGGAAGATGGCTCCCTTGGAGAGGCCTCGGGTGAGGGCCTGTTCCTCTCGAATGACGCCGCCCTGGCGGACGGCGAGATCGAGTAGAAGTGCGTCGCTTCGCATGCCCGTGATTGTCTTTGTGGCGACGGCCTCTGTCTAGAGGATCGATCGGTGCCGACCCTGGTCTTCTTGGCCGCGGTAGCGTTCAGGCGATGGAACAAGCACGCTACGGGTGGTTCCTCGGTGAAGTCGCGCGGTGGGCCTCGGTCGATCCCTCGGTGATCGGTCTCGTTGCTCTTGGATCGGCGGCGAACCGGTCTCACGCTCCCGACGAGTGGTCGGACCACGACCTGTGGGTGGTCACGCTGGAGGGTGCAACCGCGGCTCTGAGAAGGGACCCTTCATGGCTTCCCGACTCCGAGCGGATCGTCGGCTGGTTTGCGGAGACGAAACATGGCCGCAGCGCCGTATATGACGACGGCCATCTCGTCGAGGTGGCGATCTTCGAGGACTCAGAACTCGAAATCGCTCGTGCCAACGACTTCACGGTGTTGTACGACGCGGGCGGGATCGAAACCCGGCTCGCGAGTATCTCCGAGCGCACAACAGCCGAAGGCGGCAACGGGGTGGAGCATGCCGTTGGCCGGTTCGTTGTCGAGATGATCATCGGCTTGGGACGACTGGGTAGAGGCGAACTTCTTTCAGCGAACGAACTCATCCGAGGCAGAGCCGTCACAAGTCTGTTGCGTTCCGTCTCGGCGTGGTCGTCCTCTGACAGCGAGGTGCTCGACAACCTCGATCCTCACCGCCGATTCGAGTTGGCGTATCCGGGAATCGCCGAGCGGATCGAACGAAGCCTGGGACGACCGCTCATCGAGGTCGCCCGGTCTCTCGTTGAGACCGCCGACGACGTACTGCCGAACGAGCTGCTTCGTCGTTCGGTTGTTGAGGTGCTCGACCATCGCATCAAAGCGGTCCGTGCCACCCGAGCTGATCCAACCCAGGGCTCGTAGCCGCGCTATACGCGGTCGCGAGCCCTGGGTTCGCAGGAACGGCCGGTCAACCTTTCGCGGCGATTCGGTCTCGCCGGAGCTGGAGGAGCTCTGCAGCTCGCTCGATAGTGATGGTCGCAGGGTCGTCGCCCTTGCGAAGGGAGGCGTTCACCTTGCCGTCGGTCACATAGGGTCCGAACCTGCCGTCCTTCACCTGGACGGGATTGCCCGACACGGGATCGGTTCCTATCTCTCTCCCTGGTGCAGACTGCCGGCCTCGTCGCTGCTTCGGCTGTGCGAACAGCGCGAGTGCCTCCTCGATGGTGACTGTCAGGAGCGATTCCTCCGTTTCGAGGCTGCGTGAGTCCTTGTCCTTCGACAGATACGGCCCGTATCGCCCGTTGCGTGCCACGATCTCGGTGCCGTCGGCCGGGTCGACGCCAACGACCCGCGGCAGCTGGAGGAGTGCGCGAGCTTCATCCAGGGTGACTCGATCAGGGTCCATCGACTTGAACAGCGAGCTGCGCTTTGGCTGGGTCGAACCTTCCGCCTCCCCGAGCTGAACGTACGGTCCGAACCGGCCGAACCGGACGTATACCTCCTTGCCGGTATCGGGGTCGACGCCGAGCACCCGCTCGTCCGACGGCGCGGTGAGCAGCTCCAACGCCTTGTCGACGGTCACCTCGTCCGGGGCAAGGTCCTCGGGAATCGAAGCCTTCTCGTCGCCGCGCTCGAGGTACGGACCGTACCTGCCGACCCTCGCGGCGATCGGCGTTCCTTCATGATCGTTGCCGATCGGTATGGAACCGATCTCCCTCGGGTCGATCTCCTCCAGCGGGCCGGTCACCATGTCTCTGAGGCCCGGTGCATCGTTGCCGAAGTAGAACGTCGAGAGCCATGGGACGGCCTGCTCGTTCCCGGCGGCGATCCGGTCGAGGTCGTCTTCCATCCGTGCGGTGAACGTGTAGTCGATCAGGTTGGAGAAGTGTCGTTTCAGCAGCGTGACCACCGCGAAGGCCGTAAACGTCGGGATCAGCGCGTTGGACCGCTTCCACACGTAGCCGCGGTCCTGGATCGTCTGGAGGATCGACGCGTACGTCGAAGGTCTCCCGACGCCGAGTTCCTCGAGGCGGCGGATGAGGGATGCCTCCGTGAATCTGGCTGGAGATTTCGTCTCGTGGCCCTTCGGTTCCATGTCGACGATCTCGAGCCGATCACCAACCGAGAGCGAAGGCAGGCGGAGTTCTTCGTCGTCGCGCATCCCTTCGCTGTCGCTGCCGGCGACGTACACCCGCAAGAACCCGGGGAAGGTGATCACCCTTCCGGTCTGGGAGAAGCCGGTGTGCCGCCCGTCGGTTGCGGTTGCGTGGATGCCGATCTGGACGGAGTCACCGGTGGCATCGGTCATCTGCGAGGCGATGGTGCGTTTCCAGATCAGGTCGTAGAGCTTCGCCTCGTCGCCATCGACACGCCGGGCGACCTCGGCGGGGGACAGGAACGTCTCGCCGGCGGGACGGATGGCCTCATGGGCCTCCTGGGCATTCTTGACCTTGTTCTGATAGGCGCGTGGCCGGGAGGGCAGGTAGGCGTCACCGAACTCCGCTGCGATGAGTTGCCTGGCCGCGGCGATCGCGGATTCCGAGAGGGACGTGCTGTCGGTGCGCATGTAGGTGATGTAGCCGTTCTCGTAGAGCCGCTGCGCCGCCCGCATCGTCCTCGATGCCGAGAACCGCAGTTTGCGTCCCGCTTCCTGCTGCAGCGTCGACGTTCGAAACGGAGGGTATGGCGAGCGACGGTAGGGCTTTGACTCGACCGAGGTGACTTCTGCGTCGACGCCATCGAGGGCACCGGCGAGTTCCGTGGCGCTCGCCTCGTCGAAGACGACGGCGTCTTCTCTGGTGAGATTCCCTTGCGGGTCGAAGTCCCTCCCTTGCGCGACCGGCCGACCGTCGACGGTTGTGAGAGGTGCGGTGAACGGTGCGTCCTCGGAACGGAACGTGCCGAGCAGATCCCAGTACGCGGCGGACCGGAACGCCATTCGCTCGAGTTCGCGTTCGACGATGATGCGAACGGCGACGCTCTGGACCCGTCCTGCCGACAGCTTGGGCTGGATCTTTCGCCACAAGACCGGACTGACCTCGTAGCCGACGAGCCGATCGAGAATTCTCCGGGCCTCTTGGGCATCTACGAGACGTCGGTCGAGGTCGCGCGGGTTGTCGAGCGCTTCGCCGATGGCCCGTTTCGTGATTTCGTGGAACACCATGCGTCTGACCGGCACGTTCGGCTTCAGGACCTCCAGGAGATGCCATGCGATCGACTCGCCCTCTCGGTCCTCGTCGGTCGCCAGGTACACGGCGTCAGCCTTCTGGAGTGCATCCTTCAGCTTGCGGACCTGGGTCTTCTTCGACGAAGGAATGATGTAGAGCGGTTGGAAGTCGTGGTCGACGTCGACACCGAGGCGAGCCCACGGTTCCTTCCGGTACTTCGTGGGGACCTCGTCGGCGTTCGATGGAAGGTCCCTGATGTGCCCGATCGAAGACTCGACGGTGTAGGCGGATCCTAGGAATCCGGCGATGGTGCGGGCCTTCGCTGGCGACTCGACGATGATCAGGGGTTTCGACACGGCCGCCATGAATATCAGACATGTATGGGTGAAGTCAAGGCAGATTCGATCCAGTGGCGGTGGTCGTGCCGAGTATCGTGACGGGAATGGAAGCGAGGGGGAACCCAACTCCGGGCGTTTTCAGCCTCATCCGCCATGGGCCGTTTTCCCGCTTGTGGTGGGCAGGTCTCGCATCGAGTTTCGGCGACTGGGTCGCTCTATTCGCCACGATCGCTCTCGCCGATTCGATCGGAGGCGTCACCGGAATTCTCGTTCCGCTGACGGCCAGGATGCTGCCGGGGCTGTTCGGCGCGGCAGCCGGAGTTCTCGCGGACCGGTTCAACCGCAAGGTAACGATGGTGGTCTGCGACGTTGGCCGTGCTGCGCTCGCCGTATCGTTGGTGTTCGTCCGTTCGCTTCCTCAGTTGTTCGTGATCTCGTTCGTGATGGAGATACTCACGCTGTTCTGGGGTCCGTCCCGGGAGGCGAGCGTCCCGAACCTCGTCCCGAAGGCCGTTCTCGTTCGAGCCAACAGCCTGAGCCTCATGGCGGTGTACGGGACTCTGCCGCTTGGTTCTGCGGCGTTCTCCATCTTCGCCGGAATCACGGAGTGGACCCATGCGCTCGGCGTGTTCGGCTCCAACACGGGCCTGGCGTTCATCATTGACGCGGTGACCTTCATGGTGTCCGCTTCATTGATCTGGACGATTGCGATTCCACCACCGGAGGTGAGCGAGGAACGTCAAGGGGACGGTGGTCTCGACTGGAGGCTGCCGTTCAGGGACATCATGGAGGGGGTCCGCTTCATCCTTCGGGAACGCACCGTCAGGTCGGTGATTGGAGGAATCGCCACAGCGCTGTTCGGAGCCGGGATCTTCTTTGCGCTGGGTCAGCCGTTCTCCAACGACGTGCTCGGTGCCGGCAGCTCAGGGTTTGGTTTTCTGGTGACGGCCCTCGGTACCGGTGTCGGCCTGGGGATGATCGCTCTGTCGATCACTGCCGGGTCCGACTTCCGGAGGGAGGTGGTGTTCGGCGCGAGTCTCGTGGAGACGGGGCTGACGATCACCGCCGCTGCGTTGTCGCGGACCGTCGCCGGGGCGGCTTTCTGGGCGCTGCTCGCCGGGCTCGGCGCAGGTTCGTCGTATGTGATGGGGTTCACTCACCTGCACGAGTCCGTCTCCGACGAGCTTCGCGGGAGGACGTTTGCCGCGCTCTACACGCTGGCGCGCACGGCGCTGTTGATCTCGATCTCCGCGGCGGCGGTGCTCGCTGCCACGCTGGACGGTGTCCTTCCCGGCATGTTCCGATCCGGCATCCGCAGTGCGCTCGTGTTCGGCGGCGCGGTGGTCGCCTTCGCCGGGGCGATAACCTTGTGGAACATGCGCACCAGGCTCGGGAGCTCGGCGCTTACCGACAAGGCGCTCCGCTCGCTCGACGAGGCATCGGGTACGGTCTCATCCATTCGCCGGCGGAAGGACGAAGAGGAGTGAGCGCGGGGCGATACATAGCGTTCGAAGGTGTGGAGGGCGCGGGCAAGAGCACGATCGCCGCCATGGTCGCCTCCCGGCTCACCCAGGCGGGTGAGAACGTCGTCGTGGTCAGGGAACCTGGCGGCACCCCGATTGGCGAGGGAGTCCGAAACGTACTCTTGCATGGCCGTGACATGGCCGATTGGACCGAGGCTCTGCTGTTTGCCGCTCAGCGGGCCCAGCTCGCGGACGAGGTGATCGCTCCGGCTCTCGCTGCCGGATCGTGGGTGCTG
This sequence comes from uncultured Acidimicrobiia bacterium, assembly GCA_964594235.1. GTDB lineage: Bacteria > Actinomycetota > Acidimicrobiia > Spongiisociales > UBA4744 > CAYLHS01. The sequence goes on along the minus strand of CAZQMF010000026.1, from coordinate 1,354 downwards.
GGAGACCGATCGGTGTACTCGTCACTCGCCTATCAAGGCGGTGCGAGGGGGTTGGGAATCGAACGGGTCAGGGAGGTCAACAGGGCAGGGCTCGGCGACGTGTGGCCGGACATGGTCATCCTGCTGCGACTCGAACCTGGCGAGGGGTTGCGACGTGAGAGAGGCACCGACCGGATCGGCGGACAGGGACTCGAGTTCCAGCAGAGAGTCGCCGATGCGTACGAGCGGCTCGTCGTTGCCGAACCGATCCGGTTCCTGCCCATCGACGCAACCCAACCTGCCGAAGCGGTGGTCGACGACGTGGTCGCCGCACTGGGGGAGCGGTGGCTCTTCTAGACGGAATCGTCGGGCATGGCCCGGTGGGCTCGCTGCTGGAACGGGAGGCGCTACGGCCTGCCCAGGCGTATCTGTTCGTCGGACCGTCGAATGTCGGCAAGGCGACCGTGGCGCGACGTTTCGCCGCGATGCTCATCTGCCCGGAGCGAGGCAGGCACGAGGGCGTGTGCGAATCGTGCCGGCGTGTACTCGGCGGCAACCACCCCGACGTGACGATCGTGCGACCCGAGGGGGCCACCAGCCTTTCGGTCGAGCAGGCGAGGGAGGTGATCGCGAGGGCACCTCTTGCGCCGGTCGAGTCCGATCGCAAGGTCATCGTGTTCGACGACGCCGGAGCGATGACCGAGCAGGCAGCGAACGCGATGCTCAAGACACTCGAGGAGCCGTCGGCATCGACGGTCTTCGTCCTCGTTGCAGAGTCCGAGTTCGACCTTCCACCGACGGTCGCGAGCCGCTGCCGCACCGTGCAGTTCGGCCGTCTGAGGGAAGAGGACCTCGTCGAGGCGTTGATGGCGCGCGGTGTCGACGAGGCACGGGCTCGGGAGGCCGCATCGATCGCAGGTGGTCGGCCGGGGATGGCTCTCGATTTGGCCCAGCGGCCAGAGGTTTCGCAGTTCCGAGCCGTGTGGCTCGGCGTGCCACTGCAAGTGTCGCCGCATCCCGGCGAGATGTTCCGGCTCGCCGACCAGGTGATGGAGGCGTCGGAACCGCTCCTCGACGCGATCCGAAACCGTGAAGACGACGAGGAACTGGATGGAAGCTCGTCCAGAGAGCGACGCGAACGGATCGTCCGTCAGGCGTCCCGATCCCTGCTCATCGCGGGGTTGGAGATCCTCGCCTCCTGGTACACCGACGCGGCGTCGGCTCAGTACGCGGGTCCCATCCGGAACAGGGATGTGCCCGCAGCGACGCTCGCCATGGTCCGACCGTCAGATGCCGTTGCCAACGCCGAGCGCGTGCTCGCCGCCGTTCCGGACGTCCGAGCGAACCTTCGACCTCAGCTCATCCTTACGGCGCT
>CAZQMF010000025.1:0-24901 GCA_964594235.1 uncultured Acidimicrobiia bacterium | reverse complement strand
CCGGTGAGGTCCACTACTGATTTGGCCATTGGCCGATCGGTGGGTGAACCCATAGTTCTTTCCGCTTTCAACCATAGATACTATCACCTGCGCCCGGTCGCGTCGTATCTAGTGCTCCGATAGTGCCTCGTCCTGGGGCTGGGATTCGACACGTCTGTCCGGTGACCGATCACGACGGTGCGGTCCTCAAGTGGTGGTTTTCTCAGCACGCCAACGACGACACGGACGAATAGCTCGAACCCTCCTACGATTCCTTTCGAAGGGAGGTATCGGTGCTCGAAGGGGCGGTTCTCACAGTCATTGCCTATCCGTTGCTCGCTGCGTGGGTCGTCTACCGCCTCAGCCGTGACTTGGCCTCCCGTGCCCGCATCTTCGCGCAAGCCGTATTCGCCATCTACCTGATCGAGGTGATCAGACTGACCCTGTTCCCTGTTCCAATCGATCGGGCGATCATCGATACGTACGTGCCCTCCTGGGTGACGCCAACCAACTTCGCTCTGTTCAAACGAATGGGGACCACAGCGCAGGTGCAGGGCAACATCCTGATGGGGGTTCCGTTCGGGATTCTGGCCTGGTTTGTTCTTCGGAGGCGATGGGCCCTCTCGGTGCTGCTCGCCGGGGTCGGAACGTTTGCGACGGTCGAGCTCCTCCAGCTCCTGATCGGCGTGGTGATCGGAGTGCCCTACCGGATACTCGACATCAACGACCTCGTGCTCAACACGGCTGGGGTTCTGATCGGCATCGTCGTGTTCCTGGTTGTCCGGCAGTTGTTTCGCATCGTCGATCGCCACTTCGACGGTCAGGCGGGCCCGTACCGGAGCTATGCCCGGTCGATCATGACCCCGAGTGAATCGTCTGCGCCCGCGTTGCCCGCCGGCGACGGCCCTAGACCTCTCCCTTGAGAGCGCCGATGTCTATCACGAAGCCAGTGAAATCCGCGCCCCTGCATCTCTCGCGTACCGGCCACGATCGCTTCACCCAACCTTAGATCCGGGCGAGGAGCGGTCTGACCGCCATCGGAGGAATCGGGTGCCTCCTTGAGACAGACACCCTCTACACTCGCCCCATGCGCAAGCTCCTCCTGATCGCGGCCGTGGCCGTCGGAGTGTTCCTCTTCAGGCGTCGCTCTCCCCTCCCGGAAGGGACGTGGGAGCCAATCCAGCGGCCGTGAAGATAGCCATCCATCAGACGGGACCCGTTGCAGGACGTTGCGCCGAGATTCTCCTCGCCGAAGCCGACCTCGCCATCCTCGGTGTGCTCGATCAGAAGCCCGAGCGTCCCAGGACCACGAGGGTCCACGACCTCGCCGAGTGGGATGTTCTCGTGTCTGACGCGGCCGACACCACCGAGATCCTTCCCAGGGCGACCTCTGCGGGAGTCCCACTCGCAGTCAGAGGCACCGTGCCCACACCCGTTCAGATCCCGGTCTTCGCGGATGCCTCACTCGCGGCGCTCGCCCGAGCCATTGCCGCGACAATGACTCCCCGGTCGGTCGCTATCACCGCGCCAGGTACTCCGCTGCGAAGCGGGGTCCCCATTGCGTTTCCTCCACCCGTCGGAAGGCTCCGCTCGAATCGACCGTCCGACGGTTTGATCGTCGCCCCCACTTCAGGGGAATGGGCCGGCATCGTAGTTGAAGCACCCTCGCACGTGGTCGGTGTCGCAGATCAGGGAGCGTTTCTCGACGCCCTCGCTCTGGCCGCCGCTGCAATCGTCATGGCGACGGAATCACATGAGGTGGGTTTGGTCGATGTGGGGTCGATCGCGGACAGCTACCTGAACGCCGCTCGGACCGCAGGTCTGGAGATTGCTAACTTCCGTCCGGCCACAACTCGCTAGCCGGTTCGGCGTCGGCCGATACATCATCGGCTACATGTTCCCCGTCGATCGACTGATCGGTGAGATCGATGGCCGGCAACTCCGCCGTCGGGAGGTCATCGTGGGAAGGTGGCGGTGTCGTGTGGATCTGCGGTGCGCGTACGACCGGGGGTACGGGGACGTTCAACGTCTCTTCGAGCACAACGATCTCGATCCCACCCACAACGTCGGAGATCAAGTTGTAGATGACGGCCGCAAGTGTCGTGAGACCACTCATCAGTGCCGTCCACACCACTGCGAGGAACACGACAACCCGCAGGTACTGGTCGCTACCTTTGAACAGCACGGCATCGGTCTTCAGTAGCGAGATCTGCTTCAGGAAACTCTCGATCTTCTGCGGAAAACCGGCGTTCGAGATGACGGCCCAAAGGATCACAACGGCGAGGACGAACACCAGGCCCAGGACGGCGTAGAAGACCAGAGACACCTTCATCACGGTCCAGGGATCGAACTTGCGGACGATTCTGCGAACCCGCCGCACGGCCATACTCTCAGCTCCTCGCTTCCGGCGAGTGTACTGTCACCGGGTCCAACGCAAGGGACGCGCACATGGCTACTCGTCCTCTGGCGGTACGGATGCGATCGCAGCCACCTCTGCACCCGCGGCGAGGTTCATCACTCTCACCCCGCTCGCCTCGCGCTTCTGCCGGCTGATGCTCTTCGTCGAGAGCCGAATCACGACACCCTCGGACGAAACGGCGAACAGCTCGGCGCCCGCGGAGATCGCTCTCCCAGCAACCAATCTGCCTCGCACACGCGTCAACTTCATCGACTTCACGCCGATGCCACCCCTGTGCTGCACGGGGAACTGATCGACTGCGACCCGCTTACCGTACCCACCCGACGTGATCAGGATGACTTCCTCTCCGTCTTTGCTGGTGGCAGCCGCGATCACCTCGTCACCCTCACGCAACCTGATCCCTCGAACCCCCTGGGTTGCTCGTCCCATGGGCCGCAGATCTCGTTCAGAGAACCGGATACCCTGCCCGTCGCTGGTGAACAGCAACAGGTCGTCTGAGCCGTTGGTCGTCCTCACCGCGACGACCTCGTCGTCTTCGTGGAGGTTGATGGCCACCAGGGTGGAGTTGCGAGAGTCGTAATCCGTGAACGGCGTCTTCTTGATCAGGCCCATCTTCGTTGCGGTGACGAGGAAGCGCGACGTCTCGTAGTCCCTCGTGTCGATGACTGCTTCGATCCGCTCGTCCGGCTCGAGTGGCAGTACCGACTGGCCAAGCACACCCTTGGCGGTCCGTTCCTTCCTTGGGATCTGGTGCGCCTTGACGCGGTGCACCTTCCCCCGATTCGTGAAGAACAACAGATACGAGTGCGCAGTCGTGTGCACGAGATGACTGATCACGTCGTCTTCGCGCAGAGCCGCACCCTGGACGCCTCTCCCTCCCCGTCCCTGTGCTCGATAGGAACGGGCGAGTACGGATTTGACGTAGCCATTCGCAGATACCGTGACGACGATCTCCTCATCGGCGATCAGATCCTCGAGTGAGAGATCACCGTCGTCCGGGATGATGTGGCTGCGCCGCCCATCTCCGAACTTCTCCCTGATCTCGCCCAGATCCGAGGCGATGATCGACCTCCGCTTGGCGGGGTCGGCGAGGATCGCCTTCAGATCGGCGATCGTAATCACCAGCGCATCGTGCTCTTCGCGCACCTTCGACGTCTCGAGTGCCGTCAACCTGCGAAGTTGCATATCGAGGATGTGGTTCGCTTGGATCTCGGACAGATCGAACCGATCCATCAACGCCGTTCTCGCCACGCTGGTGTCGGCCGAGTTGCGGATGATCTCGATGACGGCATCGATGTTGTCGAGTGCTATCAGCAGTCCCTCGAGGATATGGAGGCGTCTCTCCGCTTCACTAAGCCGGAACCTGGTCCGCCGTTCGATGACCTCCATCTGGTGGTCCAGGTAGTAGCCGATCATGTCGGAGATGTTCAACGTGCGTGGCACCCCATCGACCAGGGCAACCGTGTTCACCCCGAACGTCTCCTGGAGCTGTGTCATCTTGAACAGCTGGTTGAGCACGACCTGCGGGACGGCTTCTCGCTTCAGCTCGATGACGAGCCGCGTGCCTACACGGTCGGAGCTGGCGTTCCGGAGGTCGGCGATTCCAGTGATCTTCTTGGAATGGACGAGTGAGGCGATCTTCTCCAGGACCCGGTCGTGGGATACCTGGTAGGGAAGTTCGGTCACGATGATCGCTGTCCGACCCTTGCGGATTTCCTGAACGTCGGTGACCGCACGCATCTTGACCGATCCACGGCCGGTCCTCAACGCCTCCTTGATACCCCTGGTGCCGACGAGGAATCCTCCTGTCGGGAAGTCGGGGCCTTTGACGATGTCGAGGTAGTCGTCGAGCGGAGCGTCAGGGTTGTCGAGGGCGTAGATGCACGCATCGACGATCTCGCGCAGGTTGTATGGCGGGATGTTGGTCGCCATCCCCACGGCGATACCCGTCGACCCGTTCACCAGCAGGTTCGGGAACCGTGCAGGCAACACCTTCGGCTCGGACATCTCCCCCGAGTAGTTCTCCTCGAAGTCGACCGTGTCCTCTCTGATGCCGTCGAGGAGCCGCGTCGCGAGCTGCGTCAATCGGCTCTCTGTGTATCGCATGGCAGCCGGTGGATCATCGATCGTTCCGAAGTTCCCCTGCTTGTCGATGACCGGGTAGCGTGTGGAGAAGTCCTGACCCATGCGCACCAGCGCGTCGTAGATCGCGTCGTTGCCGTGCGGGTGATAGTTCCCCATCACATCCCCGACGACCTTTGAGCACTTGCGGAACGTGGTGTTCGGTCCCATGTTCGACTCGAACATCGAGTAGACGATCCTGCGCTGCACCGGCTTGAGGCCATCTCTCACATCGGGGAGAGCGCGGGACACGATGACCGACATCGCATAGTCGAGGAACGACTTCTCTACCTCTTGATTGATGTCGATCGAAGGGATTTCCGTGTCGTGGACGTCCGCCATCGCCTCTCCTTCACACGTCCAGGAAACGAACGTCTTTGGCGTTCTGCTGGATGAATGTCTTGCGTGCGCTCACGTCGTCGCCCATCAGAGCGGAGAACACCTCTTCGGCCTGCGTGGCGTCCTCGATGTCGACCCGCAGAAGTCGTCGTCGCTCCGGATCCATCGCCGTTTCCCACAGCTCGGACGGGTTCATCTCGCCGAGGCCCTTGAACCTGGCGACGTCGATTCGCTTGTTGCCGATCTCTTCGCGATAGGCAGCCAGTTCGGCATCACCGTCCATATAGGTCACGTTCTTCCCCTGTTTGACCCGGTACAACGGGGGCTGCGCTATGTACACGAATCCCGCCTCGATGAGCGGCTTCATGTGGCGGAAGAAGAACGTCAGGAGCAACGTACGGATGTGGGCACCATCCACGTCCGCGTCGGTCAACATGACTACCTTGTGGTATCTGGCCTTCGTCAGGTCGAAGTCCTCACCGATGCCCGTTCCGATCGCCGTGATCAGGGCCTGGATCTCGGCATTCTGGAGTGCTTTCGTGAGTCGGGCCTTCTCGACGTTGATGATCTTGCCTCGTATCGGGAGGACCGCCTGGATTCTGCTGTCCCTGCCCTGCTTGGCGGGGCCGGCCGCCGAGTCGCCCTCCACGATGAACAGCTCAGACTCGTCGGCGTCCCGCGACGAGCAGTCGGCGAGCTTCCCGGGCAGACTGCCCGATTCGAGCATCGACTTGCGTCGGGTCAGTTCACGGGCCTTGCGGGCCGCCATTCGGGCCCTCGCAGCGGTGATCGATTTCTCGGCGATGGCTCGAGCCTCACCGGGATGGCGTTCGAGCCATTCCGGCAGCACCCTGTTGAGGGTTCTCTCGACGTAGCCCCGGACTTCCGTGTTGCCCAGCTTCGTCTTTGTCTGTCCTTCGAACTGAGGTTGACGCACCTTCACCGAGACGATCGCCGTCAACCCTTCTCGGACGTCCTCGCCGGTCAGGTTGTCCTCTTTCTCCTTGAGAATGCCCTTGTCGCGGGCGAACTCGTTCAGGGCGCGGGTCAGGGCCTTCCGGAACCCCTCCTCGTGCGTCCCTCCCTCATGGGTGTTGATGTTGTTGGCGAAGCTGAGGACCGTCTCCGTATAGGCGTTCTTCATCCACTGCAACGCGACTTCCATCTCGCCGTCATCGTCGACATCCTCGAAGTACAGGATGTGGGGATGAACCGGTTCCTTGCTCGCTCCAAGGTGCTTCACGAAATCGATGAGGCCGCCCTTGTACTGGAACGCCTGCTCGACCGGCTCTTCACCCCGTTGGTCCTTCAGCGTGATTGTCACGCCCTTGTTCAGGAAGGCCATCTCGCGAAGCCGTGACGAGACGGTCTGGAAGTTGAACACCGTCGTCTCCGTGAACGTTGCCGGCGATGGCCAGAACGTCGTGGTCGTCCCGGTGCGCTTTGCCGGCTTGATCTTCTTGACCGAACCGGTCGGTGTTCCGAGATGGAACGACTGGGCCCACAGAAAACCGTCCCTGACCACCTCCACATCGAGGCGCTCCGACAGTGCGTTCACGACCGATAGCCCAACGCCATGCAGGCCACCCGACACTTGATACGCGCCGCTCTCGAACTTGCCGCCGGCGTGCAAGGTCGTCAGGACGGTCGTCAGGGCCGACTGCTTCGTTTTCGGATGTCTGGCGACCGGGATGCCGCGTCCGTTGTCTTTGACCCGTACCCCTCCATCGCCAAGGAGTGTGACCTCGATCCTGTCGCACGAGCCTGCCATCGCCTCATCGACCGAGTTGTCCACAACCTCCCACAGCAGATGGTGCAGGCCTCGTGGGCCGGTCGATCCGATGTACATGCCAGGACGCCGACGAACCGGGTCGAGACCTTCCAGGACTGTGATGTCCTTGGCGTCGTAGCCATTCCGTACGCTTTGGGTCACTCGACTCCTTCACAAAACAACGGCTCCGAGGCGGGGTCGTCGACCTCCGCCAGAGCCTGATTTACACGCATGTAAGTATAGTCCACCCCCCACCCCAACCCAAGACCCTCGACCCCCAAAAACGCCAACAAGATCCTGAGAAATCAGACAGTCGGCTGTCCCGTCGTCTTGATGTTGATTCCGGTGATCACGTTCTCGCCGAATTCGTCCTGGAGGGCTGCGAGCAAGCTGCCTGATGCGTACCGGAGAATCGTGGCCGCCCCATGAGAGGCCTCAACGGTGAGTACTCCGGTGCGCAGCATCGTGGGGCGGGCGTGAACCGACCACTGCGGTCCTGCGATCTCCGACCACCGGTCACGGATGGCGACGAATACCCCCGTGTCGCCGATCCCCCACCGGCCCAGCATCGCATCGATGAGCCCTCCGAGCTGTTCGAGTCCACTCACCGAACATCCCCCTCCCCCACGTCCCATCGTCGGCCGGAGACCGGTACATCCTCGATCCGGGCGGTCGTGATGAATGTCTGGGTCGAAGGGAGAGCTGCGGCCAGCGCTGCAGTTCTCGACGTATCGAGTTCCGAGAACACATCGTCGAGTAGCAAGATGGGCATCTGCCCTACCGCATCTGTGACCGCCTCGTGGGCAGCCAGGCGAAGGCTCAACACGAGAGACCGTTGCTCTCCCTGGCTCGCCGCGAGGCGCGCCGGTAGTCCATCGAGTACCAGCACGGGATCATCTCGGTGGGGACCCACAGACGTCTGTCGCCGCTCGAGATCCGATCCGTGTCGCCGTTCCAGACTCTCTTTCAGTCGGGTACTCAACTCCTCCACCTCCAACTCCTCCAGCGATCCGCCCCACTCCGACTGGTAGTCCAACTCGATGTGGCTCTCCACCCCCGAGATTCGGCGGTACACCGCCTCCACACGGTCGAGGAGGAGCCGGGCCGCCCTCGCACGTCGTTCCATGAGTCTCGCACCCACCTGTGACAACCGGTCGTCCCACACCTGCAGCGTGAAACGGTCGGGACGGTATGACTTCAGCAGTGCGTTCCTCTGGCGCAGCGCCCGGTCGAAGTCCCTGAGCTCACCCGAGAATCCCGGCCAGAGCTGAAGAGCCGTGTCGTCCAGGAAGTCACGCCGGTAGGACGGTCCCCGCTTGACGATGTCCAGGTCGTCGGGGAGGAAGGTCGATACTCGCAGGTGCTCGAGAAGATCGGACAACCTCGGGGGTCGCACGCCGTTGACGAGCACCTTTCTCGTCGGGCCAATTGCCACCTCGATCCTCGATACCCCGGATCTCCTCGTCACCTCGCCTCGTACGATCGCCTCGTCCGACCCGCGCGCGATCAGCAGCTCGTCTCCAATTCCCCTGAACGACTTGGCCATCGACAGGTACGCGACCGCCTCCAGGAGATTGGTCTTGCCCGATCCGTTGGGGCCGACGAAGACGTTGACTTCGGGCGCTGGCTCGATACGAGCCCTCCCATAGGAACGGAACGTCGTGAGCTCGAGCCAGTCGAGCTTCATTCAGATTCGTACCGGCATCAGGAGGTAGAGAAACGAATCATCGCCGACGCCTCTCAGCACCGCCGGCTTCATACCATCCGAGACCTGGATCTCCACATCGTCGGTCAGAATCGCCGCGACGCCTTCACTGAGGTACTTCGGGTTGAACGCGATGAGCACCTCGTCGGCCGAACCTTCGTAGTCGCCGGGTAGGTGCTCGACTTCTCCACCCACATCCTGTCGAGTGACGGTCATCTCCGCGCCGCCATCATGCATCGTGATACGCACGGGAATGTGGTCCTCGGCCACCAATCCGGCCCTTCCAAGGGCATCCAGCAGTTGTTCCTTGCTCACCACCAGACGATTCGGGTAGGTCTGCGGAAGCAACGATGCATAGTTCGGGAAGTTCCCCTCGATCAGTCGCAGTGTCAGGCTCCCTCGCGTGGACCCGAACACGATCTCCCGCGTGCCAACCGACGCCTGCATCTGCTTGGCACCTATCGATCGAGAGAGCTCCCTCAGCCCCCTCGCCGGCACGAGTCCCGATTCCTTCAATGAGAAACCCTCCACCTCCCGAATTGCAAGCCGGTACGAATCCGTGGCGACCAGTCGAACACCATCCGCACTCGGCTCGAACAGCACACCCGTGAGGATCGGTCGTGCGCCATCGGCCGAAGCCGCGACCGTCACTTGATTGACGGCGTTTCCGAGGGTGTCCCCATCGATGTTGAGCGCCCCCTCGAATGTCGGATCGCTCAGTTCTGGATAGTCGACCGCCGGGAGTTCCCGAAGGCTGAACTTCGGACCCCGGCCTGTGATCACGACTTCCGAGTCGCCGGATTCCAGCGTCACGGATCCCGAAGGGAGCTTGCGGATGGCCTCTGTGGCGAGCCGGCCGGGAACCACCACTCGCCCCTCTTCCTGGACATCGACCTCTGCCATGGTGCGAATCGTCATCTCCAGGTCGGTTCCTGTCACACGGAGTTTGGAACCTACGGTCTCACAGAGGATTCCCTGGAGGATCGGTTGCGCTGGCCGTAGTCCCACGGCCCGGTTGGCTCGCGAGAAGACATCGGCCAACTCGTCTCGTTCTGCACGTATCCGCACCGTAGCTATCCCTTCTCTTTGTATCTATCAACGGTAGTAGTGGTAGTAGGCCTGGGGATTGAGGAAAACTGGTCAAACCCGCTGGTAGGAGACGTTGGGGCGCTGTGGAGGAGGTGTGGACGAATGCCGCCCCTGTCCACAGGGACCCATGATCGAGGCGAATGATGTGTGGACAAGACTCAACTTCTCCTCAGCTGCTGTGAGAGCGCTGTGACTTTCTCGAAGACGTGAGAATCCGTCCTGATCAGCGTGGTGATCTTGTCGACTCCATGCATGACCGTCGTATGGTCGCGTCCTCCGAAGAGTGCTCCGATCTTCGGCAGAGAAAGGTCGGTGAGTTCCCGGCACAGATACATCGCCACCTGGCGGGAACGAACGAGTGGTTGTTTTCTGCTGGGACCGCGCAGGTCGGCGAGCGTGAACCCGTAGGCGGCGGCCGTGGCCGCAATGATCTCCTCTGCGGTGACGGGGCGCAGTGACGAATCCGAGGAGAGGTCCTGGAGAACATCCTGAGCGATGTCGAGACTGATCCGTTGGTTGGTGAGTGCGGCGTAAGCAGTGACCCGTGTCAACGCACCCTCGAGTTCGCGAATGTTGGCTCGCACATGCTCGGCGATGAAGTGCAGCACCTCTTCGGGGACCGGGAGTGGAGCGAACTCGGAGTTCTTCCTGAGGATCGCAAGGCGAGTCTCCACATCCGGGGGTTGGATATCGGTCAGCAAACCCCACTCGAAACGGCTCCGGATTCGATCCTCGAGAGAAGAGAGATTCTTCGGGTGGCGGTCACAACTGAAGACCATCTGCTTGCCGGCCTCGTACAACGAGTTGAACGTGTGAAAGAACTCCTCGAGCACCTGCTCTTTACCCTCGAAGAACTGGACGTCGTCTAGTAGCAGGACGTCGGTCGTGCGGTATCTCGCCTTGAAGCCGTCCATGCGCTTCTGTCGGATACCTTCGATGAACTCGTTGAAGAAGCCTTCGGAAGTGACGTACCGCACGAGACCGTTCGGGTTCAGTTGACGGTACTGGTGCCCCACGGCGTGAAGGAGGTGTGTTTTGCCAAGACCGGCTCCCGCGTAGATGAATAACGGGTTGTAGTGCATCCCGGGTCGTTCCGAGACGGCCATGGCCGCGGCATGAGCAAACCGGTTCGACTGACCGACGACGAAGTTGTCGAAGGTGTACTTGGTTCCGAGCGCTCCTTGCTGAGGCTGGACGATCGGTTCTTCGACCGGTTCGTCTTCCTCGGGTTCGAGCTCGGGTAGGCCCCGAGTCGAATCGACGATGAACTCGAGAGGCACATGAGGGCCGAATACGGACCGGGCCGCCTCGGTCAACACTGAGGCATGCTTTTCCTGAACCCAGCGTTGATGAAACTCACTAGGGGCAATGACCTGAAGATGTCCGTCGTTCAGACGGAAGGAGAGATGGGAGAACCACGTCTGCCAGGTGACGGGACTCACCCGGGAGCGAAGAGCGGCTTCCAAGGTCCGCTCATCCCAGGTTGTCGACTGTGGCTCCGCCACCGCTCCCCTCCTCTCAATAGATCCACAGAGCTATCCACAACATGTGGACAACGCTGACCCCGAGGGCAATTCTGTGTCTAGCTTCGCAGCACGTCGGTCTGCCCCCTCGGGGAAGTGAGGCGGGCTCAGAGCCTCCGGCGTTGAGCGAGTATATGGAACCGCCCGGAGACTCATCAAGAGCGGCAAAATCACCGCTGGACCGCCCCTGGCGAGCTAGCACAATCTGCCAAGCGCCTGCTCATGGGTGAATTCTCGGCGCGGCGGTTGCGTCGGGTAGGGCCAGGAACTCGCCGGAGGACGCGAAACGGAATTTCGCGACCGGAAGAAAATCTTCGCGCTTCTCGTTCGTCGATGACAACCCGGGCCTTTGACAACACTACCGACCCCCCGTAACCTCCCTGCGCACTTCCGTTCACCTCTTTGGACGTCTCATGAAACGTACCTATCAGCCGAATGTTCGACGCAGAAAACGCAAACATGGATTCCGCGCACGTCTCCGAACGCGAGGAGGTCGCGCGGTCATCGAACGGCGGCGCCGCAAGGGCCGCAAGCGGCTCTCCGCCTAAATCGCTGACCGGTAGGAGGCGTTTCTCGGAGGTCTTCACGACGGGGACGCGGCGTCGGCAAGGAGGGATCACGGTGATCGTCGCAAGGGATGGGCGCGTTCCCGAAGTGGGTATCGTGGCGAGCAAGAAACGCGTCGGTTCCGCTGTTGACCGAAACCGGGCGAGACGCCGGATCCGTGCCGCCCTCGGCCACGTCACGTTGTCCGAAGGCAGCTACATTGTGGTTGCCTCTCGAGGAGTGCTGACAGCACCGTTCGGGGAGTTGGTGGGGTGGTTGGAGACCGCGATGGAGGAGAAACGTGACTGACCAGGTGCGAGGGCCGGGAGCACTCGTTGTGCGGGCGACGATTCGCGTCTACCAGCGGCTCCTCTCCCCTTCCTTGGGCAAGAACTGCCGCTACATGCCGACCTGTTCACAGTATGCGTATGAAGCGATTGGTCGCTTCGGGGTGATGAAGGGAGGAGCGATGGCCGTCCGGCGCATCGCTCGGTGCCACCCGTTGAGCGAAGGTGGCTACGACCCGGTACCTTCGGAGGGAGACCGCTAGTGCTGGACTCGCTCGCACGCATCATCGCGGTCCCGATGAGCCTGTTCTATGACCTCATCCCGAACTATGGCCTCTCGATCATCCTGCTCACCCTGCTCATCAACGTGCTCCTCTTCCCCCTGACCCTCAAACAGACTCGTTCGACGAGGGCTATGCAGGAGATACAGCCCGAAGTCAAGAAGCTGCAGAAGCAGTACAAAGAAGAGCCGGAGACGCTCAACAAGGAGATGATGGCCCTGTACAAAGAGAAGGGCGTGAATCCGGCAGGATGTTTGCTCCCAATGTTGGTGCAGATGCCTGTGTGGTTCGGTCTGTTCAGGTTGCTCCGGAGTCCTGATCAGTTCATGCCGGCCGGTTCGAACATCCTCACCGCTCTTCAGAGGGGTTTGCCCAACTTCCTAGGGATGGACCTCGGTGTGACGCCGAAGGATGCGCTCAGCGCCGGCTGGGTTGGCGCGATCCCCTACCTTGTCGTCGTAGTCCTGGTGATCGCGTCTGGATGGATCCAGTCCAAACAGGCAACGCCGCAAACCAGCGACGGTGCGGGACAGCAGGCACAGATGATGACCAAGATCATGCCACTGTTGTTCGGAGTGTTCTCGTTCAGCTTCCCAGCGGGACTGAACCTGTACTTCGTGACGTCGAACGGTTTCAGGGTGGGACAGCAGGCCATGATCTTCAGGATTGACGGCCGTCCGGAGCCACCACCGGTGCAGAAGAAGGAGGAGGGGCCTTCACCGGCACCCAAGAGCCCGCAGGGCTCCGCGAAAAAGAGGAAGCGTCGGAGGAGGAAGTAGTTGTGGAGTGGGTCGAAGTGAAAGGACCTACGGTTGAACTCGCCGTACAGACAGCCATTGAGGAATTGGGGCTCGCATCGGCGAACCAGGTGCGTGTCGAGGTGCTCCAAGAGCCTGAAAAGGGCTTCCTAGGCCTGGGCCGCAAGGACGCCGTGGTTCGCGTCCAGCCGAAGCCCAAGCGGCAACGCCGCTCAAAGAAGAAGAGAAAGCCAGAATCTGGCAGCCCGGCGCCGCGGCAGAAGCAGCGCCAGCAACAGAACAAACCCGGGCAGGACCGGGGGCGGGAGCACAAGCGGGAACAGAAGCCGCAGAAGTCACGCGAGGAGGACAGCGCCGTGCGAGAAGAGCAAGCGGAGATCATAGGAGCCTTCTTGCGGGGACTACTGGTGGCGTTCGGCCTGGAAGGCGTTGTTGAGACGCGGGTGGAAGAGGACATCATCTATGCGGACGTCACCGGCGGGCAGACCGAGGCACTGATTGGCAAACACGGGGTCGTTCTGGAATCGATCCTGGAGCTGTGCAAGACAGTCATTCAGCGGCGCACCCGGGAATCTGCCCGGATCCGTCTTGATATTGGTGGGTACCGAGAGCGCCGGAGAGAGGCACTTGGAATCTACGCACGGCGCCTGGCCGAGCAGGTTCTCGAGGAGCAGGCAGAGATCATGCTGGAGCCGATGAACGCCGCCGACCGGAAAGTCATACACGACGCGGTGGCGGAGGTTGAGGGTGTCCGCACGTACTCGGAAGGCGAGGAGCCGAAGCGCTCGGTCGTACTCTCACCCGAAGATTGAAGTTTCACGTGAAACCTGAGGTGCGGGGTTGGTTGACCGCACTCGGCGGATCACATGGCACCGGTAGCACGGTCGAGCGAGTGTTTGAAAGCGGCCGGGGCAGCCTTCTGGGAACATATGCGGAGTGGCTTCTGCAGGAAGGTATCCCCGCAGGACTTCTCTCCCCCACGGAAGCAGGGAGAATCGGCAGCAGGCACGTGGAGGACAGCCTGAGTTTCCTCGCGGGCTGGCCGGATGCTGCTCCCGTGACCTTGCACGACGCCGGCTCGGGAGGAGGACTGCCGGGCATCCCGTTGGCAATTGTGCTCCCAGACACGCGGGTGGTGCTGGTCGAGCGGTCCGAGAAACGGGCGCGTCTCCTGAGAAGGGCCGTTCGGATACTGGAGTTGCAGAATATCGAGGTTCTGACGGGTGAGTTGGAACGACTTCAGAACTGCGAGGCGATCGTCATGCGGGGAGTGCTCCGCCCTGAGGCTGGAGTTGCATGGATGCGGCGCGCACTTCGCCAAGGCGGAGTAGGGGTGATTGGTCTATCCCGGCGCGAAAGCCCGGTTTTCGAGCAGCCGGTGTTGGGAGGGGCGATCGTAGAGGTGTCGGTCCTTGACCCGCCGGGCTGGTTGCTTATCATACGAAAGCGTGGACACTGATCGACACACCGTCATCATTGCGGTGACGAACCAGAAGGGCGGCGTTGGCAAGTCGACGACCGCCATAAACCTTGCCGCGACGCTCTCCTACCAGGGGAAACGCACGCTCGTGGTTGACCTTGATCCGCAGGGAAACGCGACATCTGGGTTCGGCATCGACCGGGGAGGGGTCACCGCGTCGATCTATGACGTGCTCCTGGGAGATACCCCAATCGAGGATGTGGTCGAGGCGACGAGCTTTCGTGACTTGTTCCTGGTGCCGGCGACCATCGACCTTGCGGGAGCGGAGATCGAACTGGTATCGATGTTCTCTCGGGAGATGCGGCTCAGGAAGGCGCTGAGTGAGCTGAGGGGTGAGTACGACGTGATTTTGATCGACTGCCCCCCGTCGCTCGGTCTTCTGACCGTGAACGCGCTCGCGGCAGCCGACGAGGTGCTCATACCCATTCAGTGCGAGTACTACGCGTTGGAGGGTCTCAGCCAGTTGATGCAGAACATTGAGCTGGTGAGCGGCAACCTGAATCCCAGTTTGCGAATCGGCGGAGTCGTACTGACCATGTTCGACGGGCGAACGAATCTGGCGGCCGATGTCGTTTCGCAGGTGCGCGACTTCTTTGGTGAGATCGCCTACCGGACAGTGATCCCACGTTCGGTGCGGCTCTCCGAAGCTCCTTCCTTTGGACAACCGATCGAAGCCTTCGATCCGATGAGTCGAGGCGCCATCGCCTACAGGCAACTCGGACGGGAGTTCATTCAGCGGCATGGAGGTGCGAATGTCAACTAGGAAGTCGGGCCTCGGAAGGGGCCTCGACGCGCTGATCCCCAAGACCGATCGAACGTTTCAGCTCGTTGCGGTGGACCGCATTCATCCAAACCCTCGCCAGCCGAGAGAGCGCTTCGACGAGGAAGCCCTGGAATCGCTTGCTGCGTCGATTCGCGAGGTTGGGCTGCTGCAGCCCGTGATCGTGAACGAAGCAGAGGGCGGCGGATACGTACTGGTAGCGGGCGAGCGGCGTCTGCGGGCCGCACGCATGGTCGGACTGTCCGAGGTGCCGGTGATCGTGAGAGAGGGACAGGACGATCGTCTCCTCACAGAAGCGCTCATCGAGAACCTCCAGCGCGAGGATCTTGGCGTTCTCGAGGAGGCGGCAGCGTACCAGCAGTTGATGGATGACTTCGAGTTCACACACGAGGAGATCGGGGCTCGCGTCGGAAAGTCCAGATCGTCGGTGACGAACGTACTGCGGCTCCTGCAACTGCCGGCATCCATTCAGGGGCTTCTCGAAAGGGGAGTGCTCAGAGAAGGACACGCCCGTGCGCTGCTCGGCGTCGAAGACAGGGCCTACGCCGAACATCTCGCAAAGACGGCAGCCGAGGAAGGATGGTCGGTTCGTCAGGTGGAAGAGGCAGTCCGTGCTCGCAGCGGCACTCCCCGGTCGACTACTCGTCCCCGAGCGGGAGCGAGGCCCGCTGCGATCATCGCCCTCGAGGAGCGACTGCAGGAGTCGTTGGGAACCCACGTCCGCATTCGCTACGGCCCGAAGCACTCAGGCAAGATCTCGATCGCGTTCTCCTCACTCGACGATCTCGAGCGCATCTTCAACGAGCTGCTGTAGAGGGTTGGTCCGAACAGCGGTCACTATCGTCACGTGACAAAAGGGGCTCCCGTGGAGGGAGCCCCTTTTGTCGTACCTTGTACCTCGTATGGCGTCGACGGTGGGGGAGGAGGAAGCGGCAACGGAGTCTCGAAGCGGGTTTCGTGGCTGTGAGTACCGATACCAGGTACGGGCTATCGGGGTGAGCCCTGGCCGGCAAAGCCGGCCTACAGGAACTGGGCCAGTTCGGCTTCCATCGCGTGCTTTGGCCGGGCACCGACGATGCGGCGCTGCTCTTTGCCTTCATGAAACAGGATCATTGTCGGAATGCTCATCACGTCGTGCTGTGCCGCAAGAGCGGGTTGCTCATCGACGTTGAGTTTGCCGATGCGGATCTTGTCCGGGTGCTCACTCGCTATCTCGTCGAGGATTGGAGCGACCATGCGACAAGGACCGCACCACTCGGCCCAGAAGTCGACAAGTATGGGGACGTCACCATGGGTGATGTCGGTGAAGTTGTCGGTGGTGACGGTGATGTTGGTCAACTGGTTGCCTCCTACTCGTGTGCTTCCAGCCACCGGCGAGCGTCGATCGCAGCACGAGCCCCTGTGCCCGCGGCGGTGATGGCTTGGCGGTAGACGGGATCGGCGACATCGCCGGCGGCGAATACGCCGTCGACGGAGGTAGCGGTCGACCCATCTGCCAATATCAGGTAGCCGACGTCGTTCATGTCGAGAGATCCCGCAAAGAGTTCGGTGTTCGGCCTGTGCCCGATGGCGACGAACACGCCACTGATCGGCATTTCCGACACCTCGTCCGTGGTGACATCGCGCATGCGGACGGCCGTGACCTCGTCGTCGCCGAGGATCTCCTCGAGGACGGTGTCCCAGATGACATTGATCTTCGGGTGGTCGATGGCCCGCGTGGCCATGATTGCCGACGCTCGAAACTCGTGCCGGCGATGCACGATGTGCACTTTCGATGCGAAGGTGGTGAGGAACAGGGCCTCTTCCATAGCGGTGTCGCCGCCGCCAACAACGATGAGTTCCTGATTACGGAAGAAAAAGCCGTCGCACGTGGCACACGATGAGACACCGCGGCCGCGAAGGCGCTCTTCGCCAGGGATGCCGAGCCAGATCGCGGAGGCTCCCGTCGAGATGATGATCGAGCGGGTCGTGTAGGCGTCGGCTCCCGTCCAGACCGTGAACGGGTAGGAGCCCAGGTCGACCTTGGAGACGTCGACGGTGAGCATCCGTGCTCCGAAGCGTTCGGCCTGTTTGCGCATCCGATCCATGAGCTCGGGACCGAGGAGCCCATCCGGGAAGCCAGGGAAGTTCTCGACTTCGGTGGTGAGCATGAGCTGACCGCCGGCCTGGCTTCCTTCCAAGACAAGGGGATCGCTGTCGCCACGAGCGGCGTACAGCGCCGCAGTCAGACCGGCAGGACCCGATCCGATGATGATGATGTCTTCAGTCATTGTCGTCCTTGGGCTTGCGCTTCAACCAGACCAACACCCCGGCCAGGATGAATAGTCCCCCGAATGCCGCGTAGGCACCTTCCACCGTCAGTGGAACGGAGACGGCTCTGAACACGGAGACGATCAGGAACACGAGAGCGATCAGGGCAAGAGTCCCTGCAACGGTGCCGGCGAGCGCGAGACGGATCCCACGTGCGAAGCGATCGACGGTGAGCGAACGGATCTTGGTAGCGATGCTCTCGAGAAAGTCTGCGAAGCGTGTGGCCATGTCATCCATGAGTCACCGAGGATAGCGAAGAAGGCTCAGGGATTGTCCGCAGGGACTTCCTCGAGGAAGACGCAGCTCTCCCGTTCGAAGATGAGAGCCGTCTTCGGGTACACGTACATGACTGCCGGCGTTCCGGTGTAGTCGATCTCGCTTGCAGTGATCGGGTCCTCGTCCAGACGATCGCGGGCTTCGTCCTGGCAGAGGGTGGTTGCCTCGGCCGGTGGGTTGTCCCTGAGCTCATCGGCTTGTCGTGCGAGCAGCGGGGCGGGCGAGGACAGCATCGCGTCGGAGGATGGCATTGTGGTGGTCGCGGGTGCAGCCGTGGTCGACGATGCCTCGGCCGGAGCCCGGGCACCTCCAGCCGTTTCGAAGGCCTGGGAGTTTTCCAGACTCTTGCCGGTAGGCAGAAACGCTCCTGTGGTGCCACCGTGCGACAGAACGACGCCCGCAACCACGACGAAAGCGGCGGCTGCAGCGAACACCGGCGCGAGCTTCGCCCACCGAGACCGGGTGGGGGCCGGGCGGATCGCCCGGTGGAGCCTTGCCCGCTCGATCGAGGTCAGGGTGGCCGGCGGAGCTTGCTGAAGAAAGGCGATCGCTGTGCGCTGTGCCTCTAGGCTGCGGCTGCATTCCTGACACGCGTCGATCTCCGCCAGGGCGACAGCGAGATCCTGTCCCGACAGGCGGTGCTCTGCCACGGCGGCGATGCGATCGATGTCGTGTTCATGCATGGTCTTCGTCCCTTTGATGCTCCGACGTGCTCCGGAAGTTCCCGAGTAGTTCGGCGAGGAGTCGTCGACCCCTGTAGGTGCGCGATTTCACGGTTCCGATCGGTACACCCAGGATGCCTGCGACCTCCTCCAAGGCGAGACCATCGATGTCGACGAACACGACCGCGCTCCTGAACTCCTCCGGTATCGAGGACAGTGCGGTGAGAATGTCGGGCCGCACTTCCACCGAGTCGAACTGGTCGCCGACAGATGAGTCGGGCAGGTCGGATCCCTCCTGGATAGGGATCGCCTGGTGCCGCTTGCGCTTCCTGAGGTGATCGTGGCAGGTGTTGACAGCCACCCGGTAAAGCCATGTTGAGAACTTCGATCGACCGGAGTACTGGCGGCCCTTCCGGTAGACCGTCAAGAATGTGTCCTGGGTGGCATCGAGCGCATCCTCCCGACTGCCAAGCATCCGCAGACAAAGTCCGAAGATCCTGTCCTCGTGGCGCGTCATCAGCTCGTCGAAGGCAACGTGGTCGCCTTTGAGGAAACCGGACAGGAGTTCTTCGTCACTGGGCAAAGCGCACCTCTCCGATGGACGTGTAGTAGCTGTCTTCCTGCTGAGGGAGTTCGGTGAGCCACAGAAGCCAGTAGCCGCCGGCTCGTGCCGGTAGCTGAAGAGCGATGCTTCCCCCTGCGACGGTACCGCCGGAGACTCTGGTCCAGCCCTCTATGTCCGGCTGCAACGTGGGAGCCCACATCAGGCTGTATGTCGTGCCGTCCGAAACAGCTCGGGCCTCAAACGTCTTTGGAGTGCCTGCGACGGCGAACACCACGCCGACACCCGTCTTGATGAGGGGAAGGGGGGCCGAGTAGTGCTCGGTCCTCCACAGGGTCGTCGGATCACCATCGGTCAGGTACTGGAGGTCGTTGTCGTGCTCCGTGCCATCTCCGTACGGGTCGAACACTCGCACATTGAGGAGCGAGAAGCCGGATGGTTGAGCAGTTGTCGTCGTAGAGGTCGATTCGAGTACCGGCAGGGTTGTGGATGTCGGTGGTCGCGCAGGGAAGAGGGCAGGCGACTCCGAACCGGCGGTGAGTAGTGCCCCAAGGGCGCTGATGCCACCGGCAAGCACGAGCAGAATGATGGCTGGGGTCAGCCATCTCCAGGTCCAACCCTGCCGGGGTTCCGATTCGGGAATGCTCGGCGTAGCCTGGAGGGCAGCGGCGAGCATTCGTGCGTCGAGGAGGCCTGCTCGTGCGTCGAGCAAGGCCCTGTCGACGGTCGGTGAGACACCGTCGACGATCTGGGAAGGTGGGGCAGAAAGCGTCGTGCTGCCTGTGAGACAGGCGTCCAGTGTTTCAGCGAGTGCTGCAACGTCTTCGGAGGGCGTGGTCGCGACAGGTCTACGTCCGAAGCTTCCGAGCTTCGCAGGGTGAGCGGCCGAGAAGAAGACCGCCGACGGATCTATCGCCCCGTGGAGGACCGACGACTCGTGAAGGGCGTCGAGAGCTCCCGTCAGTCCCGCTGCGTTGGTGACGAACTCGGTGGCTGTCATCGGCTCGCTCGCGTCGAGCCGATCCTGCATGGTGACGCCGCCTGTCCACTCGGTCACCGAATAGGCTCCGTCCGGCACCTCGGCCGCGGCGTAGACGCTCGCCAGGTGGATGTGGGACACGTTGGCGACCGCTCGCATGGCATCGAGGAACTGCTCGCGACGAGAGGAGTCGGTCTCTGGACCCAACACCCGGATGAGTACGGGACGGTCGAGCGAGGTGTCGGTTGCGAGCCATTGCTCGATGTCGCCGTCGCGACCGAGTCGCTGTTCGAGGCGGTAGCGGGTTGGAAGCGGCGGCGGCAAGTCGCCTCCTCTCGATGGACATCAGAACACTACAGGCGTCATGTACCGCAGCTGCGAAGTATGGCGAGCCGATCGTTCAGGTGGGCGAATCCCTCGGTGAGATAGAGGTTGGACGCGACGTCGTTGTTGCCCAGCGTATTGAGCAGCATCTGGCGGGCACCGTTTTGCCGGGCCCACCGAAGTGAAGCTCGTACCAGCGCTCGACCGATGCCCCGATGCTGAGCGCTCGGCGCAACTGCGATTCGCTGGAGGTAGCCGGCGCTGGCACCTGTACCCACGATGGAGAAGCCGAGAAGCGCGTCATCGCGAACGGTCAGCACGACCGCCAAGGGAGTCGCGGTTGTCGCTTCGCTCAACCCGCGACCGTCGAGGCGCCAGAAGGGCTCGAATGCCTTGCTGTCGACGTCCTGGATCTCTGCCCAGTCGACGTGCCGCTCTGCGCCCACGTGCATATCGGGGTCGGGAACCTCGACACCGAGATCTCTGCCGAACACGTCGAGCCACTCGAACGCCTCGAAGCCTGCGTCACTCCACAACCGCACCGACGAAGAGGGGAGCGGAGGTGAGATCACGGACGGGGCACCGAGTCTCAGCAACTCGGAGACACACATCTCCAGGAAGACAGAAGAACCACGGATCATCGTGAGGTGCGCGTCCAGTACGTCGGCGTTCCACGGCCGGGCCACTGCTTTCGAGAGCCCGTACCGGAGAACGACGGCGCCTGGCCAGTCGCCTGTGTATCGCACAACGGTCCCCCTTGCCACCGCCCAATCGTACCTTGGCCCCTGTCCCGTCTGCCAGAGTAGGGGCATGCGCGTCCTGCTGGTCACTCACGAGGCGATGCTTCGTCATGACACGGGTCTGTGGCATCCGGAGCGTTCCGAGCGGCTGGCGGCGGCGATACGGGGTGTCCGGGCGGCGACGGCCGACACGGTCGATGTCGAGGCGCCGATGATCGACCCGACGCTCTTGTTGACCGTGCACCAGCCCGACTACATCGAAATGGTGAAGCGGCGAACGAGGGACCGGCGTGTCGACCTCGATCCTGACACGCCTGCCGGTCCAGGAAGCTGGGAGGCGGCGCTTCGTGCCGCCGGTGCAGGGATAGCGGCCGTCGAGCATCTGAGAGAAGGGCGCGGGGACGTCGCGTTTCTCGCGATTCGGCCCCCTGGCCATCACGCGCTGCCGGATCGCGCCATGGGGTTCTGTCTGTTCAACAACATCGCGATCACCGCGCGGTTGCTGGCCGACGAGGGGGCGAGGGTTGCGATCGTCGATTGGGATGTCCATCACGGGAACGCCACGCAGGACACCTTCCTGATGGACGCAGATGTCCTGTACCTGTCACTGCATCAGTTCCCCTTCTATCCCGGATCAGGCTGGGTTGAGGAAGTAGGGGTGGGGCCTGGTGCGGGACTCACGGTCAATCTGTCTGTCCCGGTGCACACGGCCGGCGATTTCTATGCTGACGCGTTTGAGCGGGCCGTCAGTCCGATCCTCTCGCAGTTCGAACCCGATTGGGTACTCGTGAGCGCCGGGTATGACGGCCATGCGCAGGATCCCCTGGCGGACGCATCGCTGGTGGAGGCCGACTATCAGATGATGGGTGCCGCGGTGCGAGCGGCCGCCCCCGACCGGCGCCTCATTCTGTTCTTGGAGGGCGGCTACAACCTGCGAGCGATGGAACGATCCATCACGGCAACCTTGGCGGGGATTGGTGGAGAGGAACCCACCCAGATCCGGGGGACCTCCCCGAAAGGGGCGTGGCGGATCTTGGATCTGCTGATCGAGGTACAGGCCCGGTACTGGAAACTCTGACGTCAAGAAGTCGCTCAGGGCGCCGATACCTCTTGTGCTGAGAGGAAGTGAGAATGCCCGTTCCTATTGACGAACTCCTCGCCAAGATGCGAGAAGTGGACGCGTCCGACCTTCACCTGAAGGTTGGGTCGCCGCCGGTGATGCGCATAGATGGAGAGCTCCATCCAACCAGCCTGCCCGATCTCACCTCGGCGGATACCGAGGCGTTCGCAAACTCGCTTTTCAGCGAGAGGGCTGCCACGGAGTTCCGTTCGAGCGGTGAAGCGGACTTCGCCTACGGACGATCCAAATTGGGGAGATTCCGGGTGAATGCGTACCGTCAGCGCGGGTCGGTGTCGATCGTTGTCAGACGTGTCCTGTCGGAGAGTCCCGGGTTTTCCGAACTCGGCCTTCCGCCCGTTCTCGAGAAGCTGGCGCTGGAACCGAGGGGTCTCGTTCTGGTCACCGGGCCTACGGGATCGGGTAAGACGACAACACTCGCCGCGATGATCGACCACATCAACAGCACTCGGAAGGTCAACATTCTCACCATCGAGGATCCCATAGAGGTGTTGCACGCCGACAAGCTCGGCATCGTCTCGCAGCGAGAGATCGGCGTCGACACGGAAGACTTCGCCGAAGCGCTGAAGCGAGTTCTTCGCCAGGATCCCGATATCATCATGATCGGCGAGATGCGAGACGCCGAGACGGTCAGGGCAGCGCTCAAGGCGGCCGAGACGGGTCACCTCGTTCTCTCCTCATTGCACACGATCGATGCCACCGAAACGATCAGCCGGATCGTGGACTTCTTTCCACCGTACCAGCAAAAGCAGGTGCGTCTGCTTCTCGCAGGTATGTTGAGAGGCATCGTCAGCTTGCGGCTGGTGGACAGGATCGACGGTCGCGGACGAGTTCCCGTCGTGGAAGTGTTGACCATGAACGCTCGAGTCTTTGATCGGATCGTCGACGAGAAGAACACGCACACACTCGCGGACGTGATCAAAGAGGGGGAGTTCTACGGGATGCAATCCTTCGACCAAGCGATCCTCGGTCTCTTCAAGAAGGGGACGATCACCTATGAGGCTGCTCTCGGCGCTGCGAGCAACCCTCACGACTTCAAAGTCAAGATCGACCAGCTTGGTCTCGTAAAGACCTGAGGTGGAGTGGGGCGTCGGGCCGGGGACAGGCGTCAGCCGTCCCCGGCCTATCCTGACGCTGATGATTCCTGAACGGCTCGGGTGGCTTCTCGACCCTGCCCGCACTCCATACCAGCTATCTCGACTGTTCGTCGATGCCGGGTTTCACCTCTACCTCGTCGGGGGATCGGTTCGTGATCTGCTTTTGGGGCGCGAGTACACCGACCTGGACTTCACCACAGAAGCCCGACCCGAGCAGATCCTCGAGGTTGTGGACGGATGGGCGGACGACACCTTCACCGTGGGCGCCCAGTTCGGCACGATCGGGGTGGTGAAACGGGGTGTTGTACACGAGATCACCACGTTCCGCCGGGAGGTGTACCGGGATGAGAGCCGCAAGCCGATGGTTCGATTCTCGGACAATCTGGAAACGGACCTCTCACGGCGGGATTTCACGGTGAACTCGGCTGCGCTCGAGCTACTGCCAGAGCCGCGGATGATCGATCCGTACGGTGCTCTCGTCGACCTCCAGAGGCGGATCCTCCGTACGCCTATGGGCCCGGAGATCTCATTCTCCGATGACCCGCTGAGGATGCTCCGACTCTTCCGGTTCATGGCGACACTCGAATTCGACGCGTCCACCGATGCACTCGCCGCGGTGAGGGTCATGCACGATCGGCTGCGGGTGGTCTCCGCTGAGAGAATCCGCGACGAGCTATCACGTCTTCTTCTGGCCCGGGCACCAGGGGAGGCACTGGCCGCGATGGTGGACAGTGGCCTGGCAGCCGAGTTCCTTCCGGAAGTGGCGGCACTCGAGGAGGCGAGAGATCCGCTGCATCGCCACAAGGATGTCCTGGCGCACACGATCGCCGTGGTCGACAAGTGTGAGCCGAGCCTACGACTGCGCCTCGCTGCTCTCCTGCATGACATCGGCAAGCCCGATACGAGGCAGTTTGCCGACGGCGGCGTATCGTTTCACCATCACGAGGTGGTCGGAGCCCGCATGGCACGGGAACGTCTCCGAGCCCTCCGCTTTTCCAAGAGTGTGGTCGAGGATGTGTCCGGTCTGGTCTTTCTTCACCTACGGCCACACACGTTCAAGATGGGATGGACCGACTCCGCCGTCCGGAGGTACGTCCGAGACGCAGGGCCACTCCTTGAAGATCTGAATCAACTCGTGCGGTGTGACGTCACGACCAAGAACGAAGCACGAGCACGGGCCATCCAGGAAAGGATCGACGAACTCGAGGTGCGGATAGCCGAGCTGCGCGAGAAGGAAGCCATCGACGCGCTCAGGCCACCCATCGACGGAAACGACGTCATGTCGTTCCTCGAAATCCAGCCGGGCCCCGTGGTCGGTGAGGCGATGAGGATGCTGACGGAGCACAGGATCGATCACGGTCCGTATACGGAGGACGAGGCGTATGAGCTGCTGCGGGAGTGGTGGGACAGCAGATAGGGCTCGCTGCGCTCGCGATTGTCGGTTCTTGGTTCTCGGTTGTCGGTAAGACTCTGCCCCACTGAGATGACCGCCACCCGGCGAGCGAGTCCCGCCGGGTGGGAAGTGGCGTCGAGCTGATGTGTGACGCTGGAGGGGATCGTTCCCACCAACGTGGATGAGTGGAGGATCCACTCTTGCATAGTCATGCAGCCATGCGTATAGTCGCCTCTTCATGTCTGTTTCCGTGGCGGTTCTCGGTGCCTCCGGCTACGCCGGCGGCGAACTCGTACGACTGATCGACGCGCACCCTTCGCTCGAGGCGACACACCTCGGGG
>CAZQMF010000024.1:0-25571 GCA_964594235.1 uncultured Acidimicrobiia bacterium | reverse complement strand
TCGTCACCAACTTCAGCGAGGAGGACGTGAGCGCGCTGGGCGACAACATCGTGCTGATCCTGCAAGCAGTCAGGGAGATGACCCAGCCCGAGATCATGACGATGGTGCGCAACACGGCATCGACGGTACGCGAAGAAGAGATTCCGGATCGGATCACCTGGCGGGAACTCATCCGTCAGATGCGCGATCCGGCAACAAAGAAGGGTTTGGCCAGATTGATGCTGACCCTGAGGTCGGTGTCCGGAACGGCACCAATGAGTGAGGAGTAAAGGAGCACCTATGGCAACCGAAGTGATTGCCGGTCAACAGATCAGCGTCGATGACGAAGGTTTCATGACCGATCTGAGCGAGTGGAGCGAGGATCTCGCGCAAGCGCTCGCCAAGGAGATCAGCATCGATTCGCTCACCGAGGACCACTGGAAGGCGATTCGTTTCCTGCGGGCGGACTATGCGGAGATGGGAGAGACGGCCACGATCAGGCGTGTCAGCACCGAGACCGGACTGACTACCAAGCAGCTGTACGAACTCTTCCCCAAAAAGCCCGCCAAGAAGATGGCGTACATCTCGGGGCTTCCCAAGCCTACGGGCTGCGTGTGAGGAGGGACGACTATGCCGAAGTTCGATGACGATACCGACCGCAAGGTCAGCATCATCCTGAGCAAGGGAACCCTCGACTGGGCCACGGCATCCATGGTGATCGCAAACGCCGCCGTCTCCGAAGGGATCGAGTTGCACTTGTTCTTCACGTTCTACGGGTTGGACGCGGTGCTGAAGAAGAAGATGGACCATCTGAAGGTCACACCGCTCGCCAATCCTTCGATGGGCATGCCGAACGCGATCGCCGCGATCCCTGGTGTGACCGCGATGGCGACCTCGATGATGAAGAAGATGATGAAGAAGGAGAACGTTCCCGACCATCGTGACTTCATCCAGATGGTGTGCGACGCAGGAGGACACCTGCACGTTTGCAGGTTGACATTCGACATGTTCGGCTACACGAAAGACGATCTCTACGAGGAGGTCGAGGATGTGATCAGCGCCTCCGACTTTCTCGACGTTGCCGAAGGCGGCCAGATCATCTTCATCTAGTCCAGCGAGTCAGGATCGGTTCGAGGGGGCCCTTCGGGGCCCCCTTGCTCGATCGGTGGTACGAGGATCACGGGAACGTGTGTCTGCTCCATGACCTCGGTGGACACAGATCTCCAGGCCCCGTCGGAGAAGAGCCTGCGAGTCACCCCGAGGAGCACGAGGTCCGCTCCTGTGTCGTCGGCAGTTGCGCAGATGACCTTCGCAGGATCGGATCCTTCCAGGAAGAGCTTCCTCGGTGTGATGCCCCGGGCCGCCAGGGCGGCGACGACGGGTGCCGAGAGTCGTTCGCCGCGTTCGGTGACGTACCTGGCGGTCCGGTCCGCGCTGTCACCTCGGGGAGCGTCTCCGAGTGGGTGCCAGAGTTCCAGTTCGAGAGTGTCGAGGAACTCCTGTGGGGCCGGCACGACCGTCAGCACGGACACGCGGCCCTCTTCGCCGACCAGCCTCAAGGTGAGATCCGCGACAGGGCCCGGTGGGAGCACGCCCGTCGTGGCAATCAGCATGTGCACGCCCCTAGCGTAAACGAGTTGGACGGTCGAAGGTTCGCAGAGCGGTAGAGTCGTGGCCATGCTCGATGAACGACTCATCAACGGAGTGATGTGGCTGATCCCGAACGCGCTTGCCCTCGTAGGGGCTCGTGCCGGAGAGGAGTGGAACGCCATGACCACGTCGTGGATCACACAGGTATCGATGGAGCCGGTATCGGTTGCCGTGTCCATCGACAAGGCGGCCTACACCCACAAGCTCGTCACGGACGGTGGGTCCTTCTCTGTCAATCTGTGGTCGCCGGAGGACACTCGCGTCTTCGTGAAGTTCTCGAAGCCGGCAACCAGAGAAGGGATGGAGCTGAACGGCAGGCGATTCCGTGAGGGTGCAACCGGAGTGCCCATCTTCGAGGATGCAATCGCCTGGTTCGAAGCCAGGGTGGTGAGGACGGTCGACGTGGGGACGCACACCCTGTTCATAGGCGAGGTCGTCGACGCCGGAAGGAACCCCGAGTATGAGGGGAGGGCTGCCGGAATCGACGACACGCGCATGAAGTACGGCGGCGTCAAGCGGCACTGAGAGGGATCGCATGGATATTCGGGTGGATGGCAGAGTCGCACTGGTCACCGGAGGAAGCAGAGGAATCGGCGAGGCGATTGCGACAGAGTTCCTTGCCTCTGGGGCCGCTGGTGTCGTCGTAACGGGAAGAAAGCAGGCTGGTTTGGAGGAGGCGTCCGAGCGGATCGGCGGGGGAGAGCGCCTCGTGACGGTCGCCGGCGGCGCAGACGATCCGGGCCATGTCGCGGCTGCGGTTCAGGAGACGATCTCCAGATTCGGATCGTGCGACATCCTCGTCAACAACGCCGCGACGAACCCGGTCGCCGGCAACATCTCCGACATCGATCTCGGCGCGGTTGACAAGACGTGGGCCGTCAATCAACGGGGACCGCTGGTATTCGCTCGAGAGGTGTGGAGTCGTTGGATGCGCGAGCACGGCGGCTCGATCGTCAACGTCGCGTCGGTTGGTGGCCTCGTGCCTGGACCACTGCTCGGTGCCTACAACGTGTCGAAAGCGGCACTGATCTTCTTGACGCGGCAGCTCGCGTTCGAGATGGCTCCGAAGGTGCGGGTGAATGCCGTGGCCCCGGGGATCGTGAAGACGAGGTTCTCGCGACTGCTGTGGGAGATGAACGAGGATGCGGCCGCCGACCTGCACCCGCTGCATCGGCTTGGAGAGGTCGAGGATGTTGCTGCTGCCGTGTTGTATCTCGCCTCGGATGCTGCATCCTGGATCACGGGAGTGACCGTTCCCGTCGATGGAGGGGTGACCGGAGCTCGCCCGGGCATCGGATAAGGAGCACTTCGTGCTCCTCGGTTGTCGGTTTTGCTCGGCAAGAGGTTCGCCCTGCTGTGGCGAAATGTGTTCACGTCGCGCTCCTTCTGAAGACTGAGGACTGGAGACTGCGAGCGGGGCGAGCACCTACCTCAGGGGTTGGAACGTCGAGAGAGCCGTTGCGGTATCGGTCGTCTGCCGACCGGTCGGGTCGAGATACGAGATCGTGATCGTGTAGACCAGATCGTCGACCGGTGCGAGAAGCTGGTAGGCAGTGGAGTAGCTGCCATCACCAATCGGGAACCGTGCCACCGCGGTCCTCGCCGGGCCGAAGTCGAAGTCGGCCTGATCGATTGTCGTTGGGGCCGCTTCGACGGTGGTCGTGGCAGTGGATTCCGTGGTCGTGGAGTCGGCCGGTCCGGTGCATCTGGCGATGAGGACGAGCGTGCAGGCGAGCGGCCTGGCGGCAGGCTTCACGACGCAGGTCTGCCAGATGTGCGGGAAGAGCACTTCCTGAAGGCGAGCCGATCAGCCGTCGACGCTCGGGTCGAATCCCGGCATGCCTTCCCCGATCCAGCTCTCGAAGGCCGCCTCCGTGCCCACATCCTCCCGCGCTTCCACCGACATGAGGTAGCGGTGGTTGAGTAGGTCGCAGTAGGACTGGACAGGATCGACGACCTCGGGGATTGCCCGTAGCCGGTCGAGGATCGGCTCGAAGGCGTCGACTCTCCACCGGAACGAGGCGACCGTTGCAGGCGTGTCGGTGGCGTACTTGGCGGTGTAGTAGTAGAGGTCGTCGAGAATCGTGGAGGCCTGCCGCTCGCCTGCCTCGACCCCTGTCAGCTCCTTGAGACGGTTCGCGTGAAACGATCGTCCTCCGACTCTCACGTTCAGGGCCAGCGTGCCGTCGGCCGAGGCGACGGTCAGATCCTCGACATTGAATCCGAGATCGTTGATGCGTGCGATACGTTCGGCGATCTTGTACTGCTCGTTCCTGCCGACCACCCACACGGCAGAGAGCTCATGCCACAGCCCTCGATACCGACCGGCGATGTCCAATCCCAGCTCCAAGTCGGCGTCGTCGAGATCGACACCACGTTCAGCCGCGATGTCGCCCATGCCGCCAGCGACGTTCTCGGTCATGATGTCGAGATCCTCTTCGCGCCGTCCGTCTGACAACCCGTCGTGAATCGACGCGGTCTCGGCGTCGACCATGTGGGTCACGATGCCATCGGCGTCCCAGCGGTAGAGCGTGTTCGAAAGCGAGCAGTCACCCCAGAAGCATCCCGCGAGATGCAGTTCTACGAGCAGAGAGGCAAACGCATCAAGGAGCTGTTCCCTGTGCGTACCGAAACCCGGTCCTTCGAGCAATTCCCTGTATGAGAAGGCGTAGTCGAGATAGCGGGTGATCAGCGCGGCGGCGTTCTCCGAGGTTCGGTCCGAATCGCGTCCTGTCACGTAGCCAACGGCAGTCACTGCCGGCGCTTGGCGATCTTCGAGCGTTCTCAACGCGCCGTAGTCGCGAAGTGCGGCAGGTTCGGGGAGTTGCTTGATCGCGTAGATGCCGTGGCGATACGACACGAAGCGCACGACGTGGCGAGAGATGCCTCGCGGCAGGTCAACGAGGCGGGGCGTCTCCCAATCCTCGAGCGGCTCATCCCAGGGGAGATCGAGGAAATCCGGATGCCCCGGTCTAATGGTCAATTCGGGCATGGCGCGTACGGTAGCCCGCTTCGAGCGAACGGGATTCCCAGGGCCAGGATACGAGGTGCGTGGTGCGGTTCGCGAAGCGAGCCCCTCTGGGTACCATGCCCTGATGGATCAGCCGACCCGGATCGTTCTGGAGCGCGAGGGTCGAGTCGTGCTCACCTGGCCGGATGGGCAGGTGACGGAACTGGCGGCCGACGTGCTGCGGCGCTCCTGCCCGTGTGCGGTGTGCAGGGAGTCTCCCGGGAGCTGGGTGGCTCTTGCGCCGGTGATTCGAACCATCGAGCCGGCGGGTGCATACGGCCTCAGGATCTTGTTCGATGGTCACGAGAGCGGCATCTTCAGCTACGACTACCTGCGTTTGCTCGACAGTCGAAGCGAATGACGGCAATACTGTCATTGTCCCGTGGGAGGAACTATGTACAAGAAACTTGCACTTCTGGTTGTTATCGCCCTGATACTCGTCGGTTGTGGCGGAGGTGGGTCGGACGCGAGTGAAGGGGAGAAGATCTTCAACTCGGCGACCATCGGCTCCGATGCGGGATGCGCGACCTGTCACTCGCTGACACCCGACAAGGTCATCGTCGGTCCTTCCTTGGCAGGGATCGCGACGGACTCGGCCGGTGACGCTGCCGACAGGGGCATCACCACCGAGGAGATGCTGAAGATCATGATCACCGACCCGAACGACGAGGTGGTGGAGGGATTCCCTGCAGATACGATGCCGCAGGACTTTGGAACGCAGCTCACCGATCAGCAACTGAACGATGTGATCGCCTACCTGATGACCCTGAAGTAGCTCAGGCGACGGCAACGAGGCGTTGGTCGTCGAGCAGTCCGAGCATTGCTTCGACGACCTCGGGATCGAACTGCGACCCAGCGTTGGATTCGAGTTCCAGCCGAGCGGCAGCTGGGTCGATACCTCGGTGGTACGGACGGTCGTTGGTCATGGCGTCGTAGGCGTCGGCGACGGCCAACACCCTCGATAGCAACGGGACCGTGGTGCCCGACAGGCCGAACGGGTATCCGGCGCCGTCGTAGCGTTCGTGGTGGCAGAGCACCGCCTCGGCGATCTCCTGCTGGACGAATCGGTAGAGCAACCAGTAGCCGTGAACTGGATGCCGGCGCATCTCCTTCCACTCGCTCTGATCGAGGGGACCCGGCTTGTTGACGATGTCGGCCCGTACGTGAACCTTGCCGACATCGTGGAGTTCGGCTGCGGCGACCAGTCGTTCTTGGTGGCAGGCGTCCAGTCCGAGCCGTTTGCCGAGTGCCGTGGCGATGCGCGCGACGCGTTCACCATGTGGTGCGAGCCATGTGGCGTGTCGCTGGAGAAGTTCCGAGAGCACGACGGTGTCCATGCGTCTGTCAAGTCTAGCCGCATCGCGTGGTGTTACACCCACTCTACGTGTGCGCTCGGAAATGGGTCGTACGACCCAGGTGCCAGAGTGCGCAAGAATGGCCCAATGGACATCTCAGTCGACTTGGTACAGGCGTACCTTCGCATCAACGGCTACCTGACGGTCACCGAGTTCGAGGTACAGCGCAGACTCGACGACGGAACCTACGAGGCAGCGACGGATGTCGATATCATCGCGATCAGGATGCCCGGTGAGGTGTTCGAAGGAGACCCGCACGAACCTGGGGAGTGCCGGATGCTCGAGATCCGAGACGAGCGGCTCCAGCTCCGGCCGGGTCTCATCGACGTCATTCTGGGAGAGGTCAAAGAAGGCCACGCGGAGTTCAACCCCGGCCTGAAACGGCACGAAGTGCTGCACTCGGTCCTGAGGCGTTTCGATTGGCTGTACGGCGACGCGCTCGACAGCGTCGTTGGACACGTTCACACAAAGGGTCTCGTGGAGAGCGCGGCTCCAGGAGGTGGGACTGTCCGCACCAGGCTGGTGGCGTTCGGGAGGTCCGAAACGAGTGATCTTCACACGATCTCACTGACCCACGTGTTCGAAGCGCTGTTCGGGTACCTCGAACGGTTCGAGCAGATCCTCCGGCCGGCGAGCTACAAGGATCCCGCGCAGGGGCTGCTCCATCTCCTTCTCAAAACGGGGTTTCGGATCGAGAAGTGATCGCTTGGCGGTGTTCCTCGCTGTGGTGTGAGATTGCCTGAAACGCTGCAGTCATATCCAGGAAGGCGTCGAAGTCGGCGGTACGGGCATGCCGGAGGAGTCGCTTCGTCAGGCGCAGGGCGTTCGGTGGCTTCTTCGCGATCGTCGACGCCAACACACCGGTTCGGTCCGTGAGCTGGTCTGCTTCGACGACCTCGAGGACGAGACCCATAGCGAGTGCCTCGTGGGCATCGATGATCCGACCGGTGAAGATCAGCTCTGCGGCACGTTGCCACCCTACGATCCTCGGCAGGATCCACGCGCCTCCGTCGCCTGGTACGAGCCCGAGATCGACGACCGGTTGGCCGAATCTGGCGAGAGAGGACGCCAACCGGAGATCACAGAGCAATGCGAGGTCACACCCACCGCCTATCGCCGGCCCGTTGATGGATGCGATCGTCACCAGGTCGAGCGATGCGACAGTGCGCATGAGTCTGAGGATGCTCGTCCTGTAGGACTCGGCGATCTGGCGGGCCGAACCCTCGAAGATATCTTCGCTTGCCCGCATGTCCTTGAGGTTGCCGCCGGCGCTGAACGCGCTGCCCGCACCAGTGAGGACGAGCACCGAGAGGTCGGGGTCGTCCCTGAGCGTATCGAGGGCCGACAACAGACCTTCCAGCACTCCTGTGCCCGTGAGAGCGTTGCGCACTGTGGGCCGATTCATGGTGATCGTCGCGGTCCGACCGTCGATCTCGAGAAGTATCGCGCCGCTCATCAATGCATCCGCGCCGCTCGTACGAACCTCGCTGCACGATCGGGATCCACAGGGTTGGCCGTGCGTCCCTCGACTTCGACGGCGGTGCCGACGATGACCCCGTCGACCTGATCGAGAAGGTCGGCCACGGAGTCGGCGGTCGCGCCCGAGCCGACGAGCAATGGTACGTGCGGACATGCCTTTCGGAGTGCGCCGACCGGCTCCAGATCGGTCGGTGCGCCCGTGGCGGTCCCTGAGATGATCAGCGCGTCCGCTCCTGCTCGGAAAGCGAGATCCTCGGCCGCCCTGGCCAGCTCGAGTCCGGCAGGCGGAACCGCGTGCTTGACGAAGACGTCTGCGAACACCTGGATGTGCGGAGCGATCTCGGCTCGCATGCGAGCAACCTCGGCCGCCCGACCCTCGATGATGCCCTGGTCCGTGAACATCACACCGCTGAGCACGTTGACGCGGATGAATGATGCCCCCGTGGTCGCTGCGATGGCCATGGCACCCAGAGCGTCGTTGCGAAGCACGTTGACACCAACCGGGATCGACACCTGAGCGACGACACTGGCAACGGCGAGAGCCATCGACGCAATAGTGATCGGCGGCGCCGCATCCTTGACGAACGGGGCATCGCCGAAGTTCTCGACGATCACCGCGTCGAATCCTGCCTGCTCCAGAACCTTCGCGTCGTCGACCGCGCGTCCGACGAGAACCTCCACCGAGCCCTGGAACCGGGGTGCGCCGGGGAGCGGGAGAAGGTGGACCATCCCGATGAGATGGTTCTGCATCAGACGGCTGTACTTGCGATCTCGAGCGCCAAGCGCGCAACGTCGCCTTCGGCACGCAGGGACGTGTCGGTTGCCCTCATCCGTCGGGTCGCGACACGACACCATTCGCCTGCGGCGCCCTTGATGCGTTGATCGGAGTCCTCAGGGCCATGAACCCACTTCGCGTAGGCCGGACCGATGACCTCCAGTCTGATTGGTACGTAGACGTGACCGGCCCGCTTGAACGCATGGGGAAGTGACTGCCAGCCGAACCTCGCGATGTGTCGGATCCGTGGCGTGTCCTCAGTCTCGATGCTCGCGATTGCCTGGACGTCGAGACCGTACGCCCACGTTTCCGTCAGACGGGCAGTGGCGAACGACCGGGCAGCGATGTTGCCGCCGAACCAATGGAGACGTTCGGATGGCCCCATTCTCGACAGCGCGTCGACGACACCCGCGCGTGCACCACGCCACCACTCGATGACGTCCTGTGGACGCATCGATCGGCCGCGCTCGATGCCCGACGACGCGTACTCGTCCAGCGATCCGTATGCGTTCGACTCGCGAATGGGCGTTTCGCCGTCTTCTATGACCGAAAGAGCGAACTCCTCCGACGATGCGAGGAAAGCCACGATGTCCTGGATCGTCCATCCACGCGCCGTCTTCCGCCGCGTCCAATCACGGATCGCGATCTTCTGGAGAAGCTGGTCGAGGGACTGCTCCTCCGCTACGAGGTCAGAGAGAATCTCACGCACGACCCCATAGGATAGTCGCGGTACGGATGCCCGATTGGGTCGGTCTACACGTTGAACGTTGGGGGTGGATGTACGACGGGCCGGGGTTCCACGAGATCGTTGAGGCTGTCGACGAGGCGCCTGAGCCTGCCGTAGGACCTCCGGTTGAAGTAGAGCGCGACCCGCGCGTCGTCCAGCGAGTCCCCATCCTTGATCTCGACTGGGGTGGGGTCTACCAGTTCGATCTCGCCCTTTGCGACGATATCGGCGAAGCGATCGTTGAGGTTGGCGAGCTGTGCCTCCGTCGGGGTCGTCCTGACACGGATAAGGAGGCGGCCGTCGACGTAGCGCTGCGACCGGTAGTTCGCGTAGAAATGGCTGATCTCGTCTGCGGCGTCCGAAGCACTGTTCGTGGTCTTGTAGAGGGCCAGGTCGTCGGGCGCGATGAGACCGTTTCCGAGCAGGTCCTGTCGAACGAACTCGTTGAACGTCTCCCAGTAGCCGGTGTCGTCCGCCTCGAGCAGGACGATGGGGTGCAAGTCGCTCTTGCCGGTCTGGACCAACGTGAGAAGCTCGAACGTCTCATCCATTGTCCCGAACCCGCCGGGGAACAGAGCGAAGGCGTGGGACTCCTTGATGAATCCCACCTTGCGGGTGAAGAAGTACTTGAAGTTGATGGTGCGTTCCGCATCGACGAACGGGTTCGCCGCGTCTTCGAAAGGGAGCCTGATGTTGACGCCGAACGAGTGGTCGGCTCCGGCCCCCTCGTTGGCAGCCTGCATGATTCCAGGTCCTGCACCCGTTACGACCATCCAGCCTCGCTCGTTCACCATCTCTCTCGCAAACTCGAGTGCGAGGTGATAGTTGGCGTTCTGCTCGTCGACTCTGGCGGATCCGAACACCGTCACCTTCGGGATGTCCCGGTACTTGGAGAAGATCAGCGTGGAGTACCGAAGCTCCTTGACGGCGGCGTTGATCAGTTTGACGTCGCCCCGGTCGGCGTGGTCGCGGTACAGCTTGACGGCAGAGACGATCAGCTCCTTGACCAGGTCCTCCTGGGCCCCGTCGCCTGCGGAGGTGACGAGCTCATCGATCAGCCGATCGAGTGTGTCGTTGCCGGTGTTGTATGGGCGCATCTGGCGAGGGTAGTCGTCAGTCGGCGAATGGTGGACCGGCCGGTCCCTTGCGGACGACCGCACTCCAGACGGTGTCGTAGTGGTCTCTGTCGTATCGGTCGACGTGTGGCAGCACGAATTCTGTCCAGGCTCGTTGGAGTGGGTCTTCGTCGGCGGCGAACACCACGAGCCCCGTCGGGATGCGGTCGAGGACGGTTCGCAGGCTCATCGGCGTTTCGACGCGAGTCCCCGCGTCGCGAGCGACAAACGACTCGTTCGCCTCGGTTGTCAGGCGCGCGATCGCTTCGACGAACTCGCTTCTCAGGGATGGGTATCGTCGTTGCAGCATCTCTTGGATCTGTCCGGCGGACGGGAAGTCCTTCTCCCAAATCACCCATCGGTCGGCGAACGCTTTGTTCAAGGTCTGGGTTCCCGCGTAGTCGCGAAGGTCCGTCGGGTTCATGGTTCCAAACAACCGGACGTCGTCGCGAAGACGAACGGCATCCCCGTTGGGCAAGTCGAGCGTCCGGTAGCGGTCGAGGAGACCGTGGAGTGCGAAGAGCGTCTCGGCGCCTGCTGCGTTCAGCTCAGAGAGGTTCACGAGTGCGGGCCCTCGCATCGCCCTGGTGATGTCGCCATCTTCCCATCGGCTCTCGGTTCCTCCTTTCCCGTCGCCATGGAG
This sequence comes from uncultured Acidimicrobiia bacterium, assembly GCA_964594235.1. Classification (GTDB taxonomy): domain Bacteria; phylum Actinomycetota; class Acidimicrobiia; order Spongiisociales; family UBA4744; genus CAYLHS01. The sequence goes on along the minus strand of CAZQMF010000024.1, from coordinate 14,838 downwards.
CTGGGTCGAGCCGATCAACGTCACGTCGCGCACCTCTCCGGTGAGCGGAATCCGGTAGTAGGGGAGACGCAGAAGCGCGGCGAACTGCTCGATGTCGTGGTCCTTGCCGGTACCCATGTGTCCCCTGACGGCCACATGGAGGGGCACGAACTCGGGACCGGTCGAGCGTCGTACCTGTTCGACCGCCGCAAAGCGGTACAGCATCCCCAAGTCGACGTAGTAGGGATCGGGCTCGGGAATCTTGCCTTCTCGCTGCTCGTCGAGACCTTTTGGATAATCGAACGTTTCGAGTTCGATCGGCTCTCCTCGGCCCGTCGGATCGGTGAACGTGACGGTCTTCACGGGTGGGCTCCTTCGCTTCGTGCTGCTCTCGACCACCAGGTCTCGACACCCCAGAGCGCGAGACTTCGCCTGAGGGCAGATCGGACGCCATCGATCATCGCTCTCGTCAGCTGCTCAGGCTGTTCGGCGAGTTGATAGCGGCCGTACGTTTCGTGCACGGTAGCGTCGCCTATGCCGATGCCAAGCACGGTGGTTCCAGTTCGTTCGATGTCACGGGCCGCTCTCGCGAGAGCAGTGGACGACCCCCGGGTCATCCCGTCCGACAGGACGACCAGGACACGGACATTCGCGCGACGCTGCGCCATGCGCTGCGCTGCGTACACCAGGTTGAACTCGTCGACATTCGCCGCCTTCTCGAAGAGGGAGACGGGAGGCGCTTGAGAAGGGTTGCGCCGTGCTTCGGTCGCCGCCGCGGCCGGGTCGAGTGCCGTCCAGAACAGGCCGGCGAGAAGATCTTCCGCCTGTCGCCAGGGTTCGTCGAACGTCTTGATCAGGTAGTGGTTCACCGTATTGGCGAGCCGCTCGGCATCACCACCCCGAGATTGGCGGAGGCCACCGAGGGTTCGCTGGCGGCGGCGTTCGAACGACTGCTCCGAGTCGTCCACCCTGGCGGCGAACGATCGGTTGAAGAGCGCGATCTCGAACTCGATCTGCAGCTCGTCCGACAGGCGGGCAAGCGTCCAAGCGCCCAGCGTGGCAGCCGCCATTGCCCATGATCCGGTGCGTTGGAGCATCGAGGCCGACCCGTCGATCAGCAGGCTCACCGCGTATGCCCGTCGCATCGGCAGATCACGACGCTCGTACATGCGCCTGTACAACCCCGCACCGAGGAACAGAGCCGCATAAGGGGACAGGTCGCCCGCATCGAAGCCGGCACGCAGGCCTCTGCGCTGGTTGGCGACGAACAACGGGTGGAGCTCTCCGGAGACGTGATGCTGAGCGACCGACCAGCGGCGTGCCGCGTGTTCGACGTCCGCCCGTCCTCGAGCGGCGAACGACCGGAAACGGTCGGGGAACGTGGTCACGAGCAACTTCCCCTTCTGGCCGGTGGGGAGGAACACGGTGGGAGCCTGACTCACTCGAAGGAGCTGGTCCGTTGATGCCTCCCCTGCGAGTTGCGCGGGTGCCTTGCGCCCGGCAGCGCCGGCTCTCGCGTCTGCGGCCGCCTTGGTTCCCTCATAGCCGTCGGCATCCTGGACGATCGGCGAGTGGAGTCGTACTTCGTCGACCGCATCTCGAATGCTCTCGGCATCGGTTGTCGGCCCGCCGGCCGGTGAAGTCAGGTCGTGGCGCCTCGCGATTGCAGCGAGCTCGAAGGCGATGTCGGCGACTTCCCACGCGTCTGCCGCGTCGGCGACGCGTGCGAGAAGCGGGTGTGCTTCCTCGAGTGCAGAGAACGCCTTCGGATGCATCGTGACCTTGGGAAGCGGGTACCTCCCTGCCTCGAGGAAACACGCGAGGGCGAACTGAGCCAGTGAACTCGACCGGCCCATAGCTGGACCGAAGGCGCTCTGATAGAGATCGGACAGCACGGAGAGGGCACCCGGGTATCTGACCAGGTTGACGTGTTCCTGCCGTGCATCCTCCAGCGCGAAGAACAGAGCTTCCGTATCGGGTTGGCCGGAGGTGGCATCGAGGATCGTGGCCGGAGTGTCACCGAGCTCGGTTCCCCAGTGGGCGGGGACGGGTCGGCGTTCGTCGAGATCCGTGGCCAAAAGATGGACGGCCTCGTGGAGTGCCGACGCGAGCGCTACTTCGGTAGGAGTGACGGGCGCGTTTCGGGTGTACGCCGCCTGAAAGATCGCCGGATTGATCACGATCTCGCCTTCGGTCGCCGCCGAGTCCGGCCCCAGCAAAACCGTCAGCTCATCGTTCCCTGCGAGCGATCGCGCGAACCGAGTGACGGCGGGAGCGACTTGCTGATAGCGGGCGACGACCGCTTCGATCGCCTGCTCGTCGGCAGGAAGCAACTGTGTGAGGGGGGTAGGCGTTCTTGCCACAGCCCCCCATTGTCACATCACCCGACTAGTACCGCCACAATTGCTGCGACGACGGCGACCATGCCGATGCCGGCAGCAACCGCGGTCCTGGCTGCTGAAGTCGTCCTTCGATCGAGTCTCTGCCACGCGAGCACGATGAGCACCCCGGCCACGAGGCCACCGAGGTGGGCTTGCCATGCGATGGATCGGTCGGCGAATCCCAACGCCAGATTGATCACGAGCAGCACGATGAGCTGCTGCCAGAGTCGCCGCCCGCCGGGTGTGTGTCGGATCCGATAGGAGGCGGCGATCCACGCGCCAAACAGCCCGAAGATCGCGCCTGATGCTCCGACGGCCGCTCCCGCCGGCACGAGGATCAGGAAGGCGACCGCACCCCAGAGGAGCGATGCGCCGTACAGCGCGCCAAACGACGCAGACCCGACCTGACGCTCGATCTGCGGTCCGAACAGCCACAGGGCGTACATGTTGAAACCGATGTGGAGCAGTCCACCGTGGAGGAACGCGCCCGTCACCAGCCGCCACCACTCTCCTGCGTGGATTGCGGGGTTGTATTGATCGAGCGCGGAGGTCAGCGATGGCATGAGGTAGGTCCCAACGATGAACAGTCCGATGTTGATGGCGAGGAGGGCCGCCGTCACCGGCGGAATGGTCGTCACGGCGGCGCGTCCGTTCACGACCCTCGTGGTCGACTTTGCACAGTCCACGCACTTCTGGCCGACGGGCGTATCGATGGAGCACTGGGGGCATATCGGCCGTCCGCAGGACGCGCAACGCAACCGCGTTGGCCTGTCGGGATGTCGGTAGCAGACGGGGATCGTTTCGGTCACGGGGGGCCACTGTAGAGCGTTCTCGGGCATTCGAGACAGACTCCTATCATCCGTCCATGTTCTTCGACCGCACAGTGCTGCCGAACGGCCTCACGGTGATCACTGAACCGATGGAGGGGATTCGTTCGCTGTCGGTCGGCCTCTGGTTGGACACCGGCTCCCGCGACGAGCAGCCTCGGGAGAGGGGGGCATCTCACTTCCTCGAGCATCTGCTGTTCAAGGGCACCGAGTCGACGAGTGCTCTCGAGATCGCTCAGCGGTTCGACGCCATAGGTGCCGAAGCCAACGCGTTCACCACCAAGGACGCCACATGCTTCTGGGTTCGTCTGCTCGACGATGACCTCGCCGAAGGACTCGAGCTACTCGCTGCGATGGTACAGAGGCCGGCGTTTCGACCTGCCGATGTCGAGTCCGAACGGGACGTGGTACTCGAAGAACTCACGATGAGTGAGGACGATCCCGAGGACAGCGTGCATGAGGGGTTTCTCGCAGCCGTGTTCGACGGGCATCCTCTCGGGCATCCAGTGCTCGGTTCTCATGAATCGATCGGGGACCTCACGGGCGAGGTTCTCCAGCGGTACTGGCGACGTCGCTACCGAGCGGGTTCCGCGGTGCTGGCAGTCGCCGGGCACCTGGATCACGATCAGGTCGTCGACCTGGTCGGCGGGACGTTCGGAGATTGGAATGGAGGACCGGAACGGCGAATGCTGCAACCGGCAAGTCCCCGATCGCTGACACACACGATCTGGCGGGACACCGAACAGGTGCACCTCGTCCTTGGAGGGTTGGGTCCGTCGAGGAAGGACACGCAGCGGTACGCGTTCGGAGTGCTGGATTCGGTACTCGGGGGGACGACCTCGTCGAGGCTCTTTCATGCCGTCAGAGAGAGCCGGGGACTGGCCTACTCCGTGTACAGCTTCAGGGCTGCGTTCGACGACACCGGCGCGTACGGTATCTACGTCGCCACCAAGCAGCGGAACCTTCCGGTCGTGCTCGAAGTGCTCGATCAGGAGATCGGAGCGCTGATCGGTGAGGGGGTCACCGAAGAGGAACTCGCAAGAGTGAAGGGCGGCGTACGGGGATCGATGGCGCTTGCGCTCGAGGATCCCAACAGTCGCATGATGCATCTCGGAGGCGACGAGTTGGGTGGCCAGGAGCACCTGTCGGTTGACGAGCTCATCGGCAGGGTCGATGCGGTTACAGTCGATGACGTGCATGACGCGGCCGAAGCGGTGCTGCGGGGACCGAGAGTGCTCACCGCGGTTGGCCCGATCGACGATCTGGAGGGATACCTATGAGAGTGGGCGTCTCAGGGGCAGGAGGACGAATGGGGAGGACGGTGGCGTCGGCGATCGTCTCTTCTGAAGATCTGTTGCTCGGCGGATTGTTCGACCCCGGAGCGGTCGGTGAGGTCATAGGAGGGGTGCCGGTGGCCGGTGCCCCGGAAGCCATCGCCGGATGCGAAGTTGTCGTCGAGTTCACGAACCCCGACGTGGTCGTCGAGAACCTGGCGTCGTGGCGGTCGCTCGGCGTGCACGCCGTGGTGGGAACGTCCGGGTTCACCACGGAGCGAATCGAGGCGGTGCGGTCGATGTGGGGCGATGGGCCACCGAACTGCCTGATCGTCCCGAACTTCTCGATCGGCGCGGTCCTGATGATGCGCTTCGCAGAGCTGGCCGCGCCGCACTTTGCCGCAGCGGAGGTCATCGAACTGCACCACGACAGGAAGGCGGATGCGCCCTCGGGGACGGCGGTTGCCACGGCCGGCCGCATCGCAGGCGCCAGCGCGGAGCAGCGTCGTGCCGTCGAGTCGACCGAGCTCGTGGCAGGGGTGAGGGGCGGTTCGGTCGACGGCGTCTCGATCCATTCGGTGCGCCTTCCGGGGCTCCTGGCCCATCAGGAAGTGCTGTTCGGCAACGAAGGCGAGGTGCTGGAGATACGCCACGACACGACCGATCGGGCGGCGTTCATCCCCGGCGTGCTTCTTGCCGTGCGGCATGTCGCTCGGTTCCCAGGCGTGACCGTCGGCCTCGACGCGTTGCTCTAGAACCCGCTTGGCTGTCAACTGTTGGCTGTCAGCTCTCCGTGATCTCGATGGACTGCATGAACGCGTCCTCGATCGGCCGCTCACCCCTCAGTGGCGTCGACGCGATCGAGTCGACCGTCTCCATACCCGAAGTGACCTCGCCGAAGATCGTGTAGGCGTGGGGGAGACCGACGTCCTCGAGACAGATGAAGAACTGGGAGCCGTTCGTGTTCGGCCCGGCGTTGGCCATGGCGAGGATACCGCGCGTGTACTCACGGGGATGGTCGAGCTCGTCACGGAACCGGTAGCCCGGGCCTCCTCTCCCACTACCGGTCGGGTCGCCGCCTTGGACCACGAACCCTGGAACTACACGGTGGAAGACCACGCTGTCGTAGAAGCCCTCCGAGGCGAGAAACACGAAGTTGTTGACGGTCTGCGGCACCTCCTCGGCAAAAAGGTCGACCGAGATGTCACCGTGATTGGTGTGGATGATCGCCGAGTAGGTCTTCGAAAGGTCGATGGTGACATCCGGCGCGCTGTCGTACTGCTTGGCCATGGGTACCTCGGGTTCGTTGGTGGGTCGGAGGGTAGACGTCAGAAAAGCGCGCTGGCGAGCTTGCGACGGTACTGGGCGGTCAACGGGTCATCCTGACCGAGTACCTCGAAGATGTCGAGCATGGCGACCCGAGCGTCCTCCCGTGTGTCGCCGCCGAGGCCGACGGCGTACAACAGATGCTGCAGCCCTTCCTCGGTGCGATCGGCGGCTGACAGAGCCGTTCCGAGCTGCACCAGCAGCGGGCCGTTGTCGGGATCGTCGGCCAGTTTTCGTTCCAGGTCCTCGATGGTCGAGGTGTCCACGTGGGCGATGCGCGCCGCCGCTGTGAGACGTTGTACCGCTGGGGTCGACGGCAGCGGAGCGAGGGCTGCAAGCGCCTCGTCCGTCCGGCCGCCGGCGATGAGAATCTCCGCGAGTCCCGTTGCCGCCTTCTCATTCACGGGGTCGACTGCGAGCGCCTCGCGGAACAGTCCCTCGGCCGTCGCCAGATCACCCGACGCCGCGATCGTTGACGCGACTGCTGCCTTCTCGTCTGCCTCGGACGGAACGAACTCTTTCAGCCAGGCACGGATCTGGGACTCGGGAAGCGCACCGGTGAATCTGGCCACCGGCACCCCGTCCTTGAAGGCGATGACGGTCGGAATCCCCTGCACCTGGAATCGCCGGGCGAGATCGGGGTTCGCGTCGACGTCGAGCTTCGCGAGTTCGAAGGCGCCCTGATACTCGTCGGCGAGGCGTTCGAGGGTGGGCCCGAGCACCTTGCACGGACCGCACCACTCGGCCCAGAGATCGACGACCACGGGTGTTTCTCTGCTGCGTTCGACGACGTCGGATGTGAACCCGGCCGTGTCGACGTTTTTCACATGCTCCATGTGGTGACAGGGTAGTTGGTGCTGTCGGTAGCTGGTGCACGTCCGTGGGCGAGGAGGCCCCTATGCTTGGGGGGCGAAGGAGGTACCGCGATGGCGCCATTTGGACAGGTTCTGACCGCCATGATCACTCCGTTCGACGGTGATGGCAACGTCGACTACCAGCAGGCGTGGAGTCTCGCGGCGCACCTCGTCGAGAACGGGTCGGATGGTCTCGTCGTCACCGGCACAACAGGAGAGTCACCGACATTGACCGCAGACGAGAAGGTGGCGTTGTACCGGACGGTTGTCGAATCGGTAGGCAGCAGGGCGACGGTCGTCGCAGGAACCGGGTCCAACAACACGGCGGCCTCCATCGAGCTGACCAAGCGGGCCGTCGACGTGGGATGCGACGCGGTGATGGCTGTTGCGCCCTACTACTCGAAGCCGTCGCAAGGCGGCCTGTTCGCGCACTTCACCGCGATCGCCGACGCGTCGGACGTGCCTGTGCTCCTCTACAACGTGCCGGGGCGGACCGGTCGTCTCATTGAAGTGGAGACCCTCGCCGAAGTTGCTCGCCACCCGAGGATCGTCGCCGTCAAGGACGCCGTCATGGATATCGACCACACGGCCCACACACGACTGGCGGCACCCGACGATTTCGCCATCTACTCGGGGCAGGATTCGTACACGCTCGCGATGATGACCGCGGGTGCGGTCGGCGTCGTGTCGGTGACGTCGCATCTCGTCGGACGTCAGATCAAACGTATGGTCGAGGCGTTCACCAAAGGCGATGTCGAAGAGGCGATGCGCATCAACTACGGACTGCTGCCCATTTCCTACGCATGCTTCCTCGAGCCGAACCCGATGCCCGTCAAGGCGGCGATGAACCGACTATGGGGACCGGTTGGCCTGCCCCGACTTCCGCTTGTACCGGCATCCGAGGCGACGGTCGATGCCATCGAACGTGCGCTGGGAATTGCACAGGACTTGTGAGCGTCTCCGTCACCTTCCTCGGCGGGTTGGGTGAGATCGGTCGCAACTGCGCCGTGCTCGAACAGGACGGCAAGCTGGCCATGATCGACTGCGGGCTCATGTTCCCTGATGAGCAGATGGTCGGGGTCGATCTGGTCTATCCGGATTGGGAGTGGGTGGTCGAGCGGAGCGACGATGTCGTGTGCGTCGTCCTCACGCACGGACATGAGGACCATATCGGGGCACTCGGCGAGTTCCTTCGTGAGGTGGATGTCCCCGTGTTCGGAACCCGCTTCTCGGTTGCATTGGCCCGAACGAGGGTTGAGGAGCTCGGCGTCGAGGGCGACTTCAGGGTCGTTGCCGACAACGAGTGGATCCACGAGGAGCCGTTTCGGTTCATGTTCGTGCCTGTGTCCCACAGCGTCCCGCAAGGTGCGGGTATCGCGTTCGACACGCCCGAAGGACTGGTGGTGCACTCGGGGGACTTCAAGCTGGACCCAACTCCGATCGACGGTAGGCCGACCGATCTGCCGGTGTTCGCTGCGCTCGGGAGGGACGGGGTCCGGCTACTCATGGCGGACAGCACGAACGCAGAAGAGCCGGGTTTCGTGCCTTCGGAGATCTCTCTGGAGGTCCCAATCTCGGAGATCGTGCAACACGCACCGGGACGGGTCATCGCGGCGTGCTTCGCTTCGCATGTCCACAGAGTGCAGCAAATCGCCGACGCTGCGATTGCGGCGGGGAGAGTGATAGCGTTCATCGGCCGATCGATGCACCGTGTCAGTGGTGTCGCCCGTGAGCTCGGCCTCCTCGACATCCCCGAGGATCGGGTGGTCGATATCGGGCAGCTCGTCGACCTCCCCCCGGAGCGCCAGATGGTGATCTCGACGGGGAGTCAGGGGGAACCATTCTCCGCGCTGTCCTTGATCGCGTCTGGGAGGCATCGATTCGTCGAGCTCAATCCCAGCGACACGGTTCTCGTCAGTGCCACGCCCATCCCAGGGAACGAGGCGGCCGTCTCGCGTGTCATCAGTCGACTGTGGAGGACGGGCGCGACGGTCTATCACGGGCGGAACGCGCACGTTCACGTGTCGGGGCACGGGGCACAGGACGAGCTGAAGACGTTTCTCAACGTCGTGCGACCGCGAGCGTTCGTCCCGGTGCACGGGGAGTACCGCCACTTGAGGGCGCACGCCGACCTCGCGAGGCAGATGCGTGTCCCGGAGGTGTTCACACTCGAGGACGGAGATGAGATAGTCCTCGACGGGGACGACACGAGGATCGAGCGGGGGGCGGTGTCGGGAGACTACGTCTATTTCGACAGCTCGGGAGATATCGGTCCCGAGGTGATGCGTGACCGGCGGCGGCTTGGTGACGACGGGGTCGTGATCGCGACCGTCGGTGTGCATCATGGGACCGCCGACGTCACGTACGGGCCCGAGCTCGACAGCCACGGGCTGATGGGTGACCCGAGCCCGGTGCTCGCCAAGGCACGAGACGCGATCCTGAGCGAGCTCGGCTCGAAAGAGGGACCCTGCGAGGCGGCAGTCGTCAAACAGGCCATGCGGACCGCAGTGCGTCGTGTCGTGCGCGAAGAGACTCGATTGAACCCGGTCGTCGTTCCGGTGGTGCTCGAGATCTGATCATTGGTCCGCGCGCGCGCCTCGTGTAGGCTTTACGCCAACATGGCAACCCGGACACCCACCCGCCGGGGAGCAAGCGGGCGGAAGCGGGTGTCTCGGACAACGAAGAAGACGCCACGCGCGACGCGCGGCCGCTCGAAGGCGTCGAAGATCACCCTGGCGACGCGTTTCACGTCGCTTCGAACACGCATTCGTGAACACCTCGGTCGGCAGACCGACGATGTGTGGGGGATGGTGCTGATCGTCATCGCGGTGTTGGTCACGCTCGCGTTCGTCGGTCAGGCCGGACCGGCGGGCAGATGGACCATTGCCGGCCTAGAGCTGCTGTTCGGTCTCTGGTCGTACCTCGTGCCCGTGGCCATCGCTGGAATCGGCATCCTGCTGATCGCCGACGGCCGCCACTCGCCCTCCGGACGGATAGCGACCGGCGTCGCGTTCGCATTCGTGGGAACACTCGCGCTGTTTCACCTCATGACGGGAACGGTCTCCCTGTCGTCGTCCATCGAGCTCGTGAAGGATCGCGGCGGGGCCGTCGGTTCACTCATCGCGTTTCCTCTGAGGAGAGTGATCGGCTTCTGGGGGGCGTTCGTCGTCCTGTTTGCCGTCACCGGTACCGGTCTGTTGATTCTCACCCGAAGTTCGGTACGGCAGGTGTGGCTCGCGATCGTCGAGATCGCGAAAGGCCTCCGCATGTGGGCGAGGCGTGTCTCGACGGAACCCCGGCGTGTCCCGGTCACACCATCGCACAGGTCCAGGCCCGTCCCGAAACATCGCGCGGTCACGGCGCAACCCCCGAAGAAGGCACAGACCGTCTCTCGTCCACCAAAGTCGAAACCAAAGCCTGGTCCCGGCCAGACATCGATCCCCCTGCCTCCTCCGACACCGGGTGAGGGATATCGGATCCCCCCGCTCGAGCTGCTGTCGACCGGTTCAGGTGAGGCGCACAGCAGAAGAGCGCTCGAAGAGACCGCCCGAGAACTGGAAGACACCCTCGTCCAGCACGGTGTCGACGCCCACCTCACCAAGATCGTGCCCGGTCCGACCGTCACCCGATACGAGATCGAGCTTGCACCAGGTGTGAAGGTCGCGCGTGTCACAGGGTTGGCTCATGACATCGCATACGCTCTCGCCACGCCGGACGTTCGTCTGCTCGCCCCCATTCCCGGCAAGAGCGCGATTGGTGTCGAGGTGCCGAACCGGCGCCGTCGGCTGATCACACTGGGCGACGTGCTCCGTTCTGAGGAAGCCGCAACGGACAAGGATCCTCTCACGGTCGGACTCGGATTGGACATCTCCGGAAACCCGAAACTCCTTCACCTCGAGGAGCTCCCGCATGTCCTGATTGCCGGCGCGACGGGAGCAGGCAAGTCCTCGTGCATCAACTCGATGGTCACGTCATTGCTCATGCGTACCAACCCCGAGGACGTGCGGCTGATCATGGTGGACCCGAAACGGGTGGAACTCGGTCAGTACAACGGGGTTCCACATCTGCTGACTCGGGTCATCACGAACCCGAAGAAGGCCGCCGACGCGTTGCAGTGGGTCGTCAGTGAGATGGATCGGAGGTACGACCTCGTTGCCGACGCGCAGGTGCGCGACATCATCGGGTATCGCGAGAAGTGGGACGCCGGGCTGTTGGACAACGACGGATTCGATCGATTCCCGTACATCGTCGTGGTCGTCGACGAGTTGAACGACCTCATGATGGTCGCCGGCCGGCAGGTCGAGGCCGCGATCGTGAGGATCGCTCAGATGGCCAGAGCCGTGGGCATCCATCTGGTGATAGCGACGCAGCGCCCGTCAGTGGACGTGATCACCGGTGTCATCAAGGCGAACATCCCGAGCAGGCTGGCGTTCTCCGTCGCGTCGATGGCGGACTCCAGGGTGATCCTCGACACGGGCGGCGCCGAGAAGCTCGTCGGCATGGGGGACATGTTGGTTGCCACGGCTACCCACCCGCGACCCGAGCGTATCCAAGGTGCGTGGGTCAGCGAGGACGAGATTCACAAGATCGTCGACTGGGTCAAGAGGCAGCGAGAGGTCAAGTATCAGGACAAGGTCATCGAAGCTGCCGCTGCGAGAGCCCAACACGAGGCCGCCGAAGAACATGACGACGAGGACGCCGTCCTACTGCGCGAAGCCATGGAGCTCGTGGTGCGATCACAGCTCGGGTCCACATCGATGCTTCAACGCAAGCTTCGTGTCGGATTCGCCCGGGCGGGGAGGTTGATGGACACGCTCGAACAGCGCGGCGTAGTGGGTCCGTCCGAAGGTTCGAAGGCGCGATCGGTTCTGATGACGGTCGAGGAACTCGAAGAGCTGTTGGCCGGTTCCCAGCGCTGACGCTATCCGCCGAGGAAGGCCTTATCCACCATCACAGCCATCTCGGCCCTGGTGATCGTGTTTCTCGGTCGGTATGTACCGTCTGCGTAGCCGTTTGTGATACCCAGCCGGGCGAGCTCCTCGATGTATGGGGCGTACCACGCGTCGGTCGGGACATCCGAGAACGATCCTTGGGCCTGTCCGACCGGTGCCTTGAGTGCTCTGACGATGAACACGGCCATTTCGGCACGAGTGACCGACTCGTCCGGGCAGTAGCGGAGTGGATCGATCGCGCATCCGGTCGTGATGTCCTGAAGGTACAGCTCCTCGGCGAGGCTCGCGTACCAATCAGTGGGAGGAACGTCGGCGAAGTATCCGGCGAACGAGATCGGGGAGTCGTCGATTCCGAGTGCGCGTAGGAGAAACGCGGCCATTTCGGCACGTGTCACCGGATCGTTTGGACAGTAGGCCATCGGATCGGTCGCACACCCGAGCGTCACCCCGGCGTCGTACAGCGCGTCGACCGACGACCTCGCCCAGTGGTTCGGGGGAACATCCACCCAGGGGTCGCAGAGGTCGCCTATACCGTTGCCGTCGGTGTCGGCCTGGTCGGCGTTCGCCACGGTCGGGCAGTTGTCGGTCTCGTCGGGCACGCCATCGAAGTCCGTGTCGTCGGACATCGGCTGACCGATCATCGTCGCAGCGAGGAGACTCTCGTACGGGTTGAAGTTGGTCCCGTCGGGGCGGTGAAGCTCGAAGTGCAGGTGTGGAGCCACGTTTTCCGCGTTGCCGCTGTCACCTACCCAGCCGATCAACTGCCCCGCCTGCACATGCACGCCAGTCGTGATGCCGGGTGCGAATCCCCACCCTTGCCCATCGTCGGTTCCGGGTGTGTCGTTGTTGAGGTGGATGTACCAGCTCACCCAGCCGTCATCGTGGCGGAGTTCCATCGCGCAGCAATCGCCGCCTTGCTCGTCTTGCATCCATCCGACGGTTCCCGACGCCGCTGCGACCACCGGGGTCATCTTGTCGGCCATGATGTCGGTGGCCCCGTGGGTTCGTCCGCCCGATCGGGGAGCATCGAACGTGTCGGTGAAGTGATTCGGTCCGAGCACGGGGAAGATGATCGGGTAGATCTCTTCAGCGGAGGACGCAGTGGGAACGGCAAGTGCCGAGACGACGAGTGCGAGCGCGACAAGAACGCGAGTCTTGGAGGCGAGCCCCATACGTGTCTCCCTTTGGTCCGATCAGAGAATATCGGTATCGCCGACCCTCTTCTTGAGCGGATCCCGGAGCGAAGCCACGTAGGCTGGGGGTATACGCGCAGGAGGAGCGATGACCGAACTGATACAGCGCTACCAGACACTCGTCGACATCTACGAGCATGCAGTCGAGGAGTTCGCCGCGCGACCGATGTTTGGCACCAAGATCGGCGACACGTGGCAGTGGACTTCATACGGGGAATTCGGTCATTCCGTCGAGCAGATGCGAGGGGGGCTCGTCCAACTAGGCGTTGCACGAGGTGATCGCGTCGCGATCATCTCCAACAACCGCGTCGAGTGGGCAGTGGTCGCGGGAGCCACCTACATGCTCGGCGCGACGGTCGTTCCGATGTATGAGACGCAACTCGACAAAGACTGGAGCTACATCATCGACGACTGCGGCGCCAAGGTCCTGTTCGTCGCCAACGCCGACATCTCCCGCAGGGTCGCCGCCCATCCACACGAGCAGCTCGAACATGTCGTGGTGATTGACGCCCCGGAAGGCTACGAGGGACACACGTTCGCACAGCTGCTCTCGCTGGGAGCCGAACATCCTGCGCCGATCGCCGACGTGGCAAGGGATGGTCTCGCCGACATCATCTACACATCGGGCACGACGGGGAATCCCAAGGGAGTGCTGCTGACGCATGCCAACCTGGCGGACAATGTGAGCGCGGCACTGATGGTCGTACCGGTCAAGCCCAGCGACAGGACGTTGTCGTTCCTTCCGTGGGCCCACAGCTTCGGTCAGACGCTCGAACTCCACCTCTGCATGGCGATTGGTGGGTCGATGGCGATCGCCGAGTCGACGGCCGCTATCCCCGACAACCTCATGGAGATCGAACCGACCCTGCTGATCGCCGTCCCGCGCATCTTCAACCGTGTGTACGACGGCGTGAACGCGCTCATGGCAGAGGAGGGCGGCATCAAGAAGAAGCTGTTCGACGCAGCCGTGAGCAACGAGTATCGCCGGATGGACCTTGCTCGTGAAGGTCGATCGAGCACCCTGGTCGAGCTGAAGCACCGGCTGTTCGACGGCCTTGTGTTCTCAAAGGTACGGGAACGCTTCGGCGGGAAGCTCAGGCTCGCAGCGAGCGGCTCCGCCGCGCTCTCACCGGAGGTGAACAAGTTCGTCGACGCTCTCGGCATCGTGGTGCTTCAGGGGTACGGGTTGAGCGAGACATCACCACTCGCAACCGTCAACCCGGTCGAGAAGCGCAAGATCGGTTCGGTTGGTCCCGCCGTGCCCGGCGTGAGGATCACGCTCGACCATGTCGCGACTGCCGATCCGAACGATGGGGAGATCATCATCCACGGGCACTGTGTGATGCGCGGGTATCACAACCTGCCGGCCGAGAACGAAGCCGTGTTCACCGAGGACGGTGGTCTCCGCACAGGCGACATCGGTCATCTGGACGAGGACGGCTACCTCTACATCACGGGAAGGGTGAAGGAGCAGTACAAGCTCGAAACCGGCAAGTACGTCGCGCCGGCACCCATCGAGGAGCAGATTCGGCTATCGCCCTACATATCGAACGTGATGATCTACGGAGTCAACCGGCCCTACAACGTCGCGTTGATCGTCCCGGACTTCGCCGCGCTCATCAAGTGGGCCGGCGAGCGCGGCATCCCGGCAGACGACCACGCGGCGCTGATCGACGAACGAGAGGTCAGAGACCTGTTCGCGAAGGAGATCGAGGCAGCATCGGAAGGGATCAAGTCGTACGAGCGCATCCGCGACTTCGTGCTGTTGCAGGACGACTTCACGCAGGAGAACGGGATCCTGTCGCAGACCCTCAAGGTGAAGCGTCGCGAGGTGATGGCCCGCTGGGGTGGCAACCTGGAGTCGTTGTATCAGTAGTCGGTTCTCGGTGTTCGGTCTTCGGTAAGACCGTTGCGCCGGGCGCGGTGTTGGGCAGCCGTCTGCTGGCCACCGTCTGCTGGCCACCGTCTGCTGTCAGCTGTCAGCTGAGGACTGAGGACTGAGGACTGAGGACTGAAGACTGAAGACTGGAAGCTGAACTAGCCTGCTCGGAA
>CAZQMF010000023.1:0-27246 GCA_964594235.1 uncultured Acidimicrobiia bacterium | reverse complement strand
TCTCGTCGAGCAGCACCACCGAGTAGGGACGGCGCCGAACGGCTTCGGTGAGCTGCCCACCTTCTTCGTAGCCCACGTAGCCGGGGGGCGCGCCGATCAGCCGGCTGACCGTGTGCTTCTCCATGTACTCGGACATGTCGACTCGTACCATCGCTCGCTCGTCATCGAACATGAACCAGGCGAGTGCCCGCGCGAGTTCGGTCTTGCCGACCCCTGTCGGGCCAAGGAAGATGAACGAGCCGATCGGCCGGTTCGGGTCGGAGATACCTGCTCTGCTCCGACGGATCGCGTTGGCGACCACCGTGACGGCGTCATCCTGACCGACCACACGGGTGTGGAGATACTCCTCCAGATGCACGAGCTTCTCCAGCTCGCCCTCCATGAGTCTGGCCATGGGAATGCCCGTCCAGCGGGCGACCACTTCGGCGACGTCCTCGTCGTCGACCTCCTCCTTGAGCATCCGATTCGTTGTTTGGAGATCGGCGAGATCCGCTTGGCGCGCAGCCAACTCCTCCTTGAGGCGCGGCAAGGCTCCATAGCGCAGCTCAGCCGCGTGTTCGAGGTCCGCGGAGCGCTCGGCCTGCTCGGCGTCAGCCTCGGCTTGCTCGAGTTGTGACTTCAGGGCCTGGATCTCGCCAATCGCAGCCTTCTCGAGCTTCCAGTGGGCTTCGAGCGCACCCATCTGCTCTCGCAGATCCGCGAGATCTCGCTCTATCGCCTCGAGCCGGTCCTTGGAGATGTCGTCGGACTCCTTCTGGAGCGCCGCCCGCTCAATCTCGAGCTGCTTGATTCGACGATCGAGATCGTCGATCTCTTCCGGCATCGAGTCGATCTCGATGCGCAGCTTCGACGCCGCCTCGTCGACGAGATCGATCGCCTTGTCGGGGAGGAACCGTCCCGTCAGATACCGATCGGAGAGCACTGCCGCAGCGACGATCGCGGCGTCGGTGATGCGGACGCCGTGGTGCACTTCGTACCGCTGCTTGAGGCCCCTGAGGATTCCGATCGTGTCCTCGACACTGGGAGGTTCTACGAAAACGGGCTGGAAGCGCCGTTCGAGCGCTGCGTCCTTCTCGATGTGTGTGCGGTACTCATCGAGCGTGGTCGCACCGATCATTCGAAGTTCGCCCCGAGCGAGCATCGGCTTCAGCATGTTCGAGGCGTCCATCGCTCCCTCTGCGGCCCCGGCTCCGACCAGGGTGTGCATCTCGTCGAGGAAGGTGATGATCTGGCCATGCGCGGACTTGATCTCGTTCAGAACGGCCTTCAGGCGTTCCTCGAACTCGCCCCGGTACTTGGCGCCTGCGACCATCGCTCCGAGGTCGAGCGCGACGATGCGCTTCGGTTTGAGTCCTTCCGGGACGTCGCCGTCAGCGATTCTGCGAGCGAGCCCCTCGACGATGGCCGTCTTGCCCACGCCGGGCTCGCCGATGAGGACTGGGTTGTTCTTCGTTCGCCGGGACAGCACCTGGATGACGCGGCGGATCTCGTCGTCCCGGCCGATGACCGGGTCGAGATCTTGATTGCGAGCCATGGCGGTCAGATCGCGCCCATACTGCTCGAGGGCGTTGAACGTCGACTCGGGATCTTGCGATGTCACCCGTTGCGACCCGCGCACTTCCGCCAGTTGGGAGAGGATCGCCTCCCGAGTCGCACCGAGACGTTGGAAGATCTCGCCTGTCGGATCGGTGCCGCCGGCGAGTGCGAGGAGCAGATGATCGACGGAGACGTATTCGTCTCGCATCTCGGACCGCTGGCTGTCTGCCGCCTGGAGCACGCGCAGGAGCGCCTGTGACATGGACAGCTCCCCGCCGTACACCTTGGGGAGGGAGTCGACATACTCCTGGAGGGCGGTCCGAAGGGCGGGCGGTTGCACGCCCAGGCCAGTGAGGACCGGGTAGACGATGCCGTCGGTCTGCGCCAGCAGGGCGAGACCGAGGTGTGCGGGTTCGATTGAACGGGCATGTTCGGCGAGCTGCTGGGCCTGGGCGAGTGCCTCTTGGGCCTTGTGGGTGAAACGTCCGAAATCCATAGTTGCCTTGTAAGAAATCTAAGTCCTATTATATCAACTTGCTGTCGCGGCTCAGTATTCCAGAAGGCGGGCCGGCGCTCGCCCAGGGCCGGTTCTCAGTCTTCGGTAGGAACGCAGCCCGAGACACCCCGATGCTCCGAGGCGACTGTCTTACCGAGAACCGTGAACCGACAACGGCATCCCGCAGGGAGCCCTACAACATCGACAGGCGGCGGTTCAACGCGTCGAGCACGGCCCGAACGGTCGCGAGCGACGGGTCATCGTTCCTGATGAGCGCGCTTCCGACCAGTCGTTCCTCCATGTTCCTGATGTCGACCTGTGCCAGGGCGATGCGTGCGATGCCCAGCTCCTGTGTGGCGACGGCCGCGAGGTCGAGGACCAGCGCGTCGTGTGCGGCGTGCTGGATGGCGCTGAGGGTTGCTTCTCCGACGAGTCGGGGTCTGTGGGCGTCGTCCGGATTGCCTACCGCCCGTCCGGTGAACTCCTCGTCTTCCCACTCGAGAGTGACGGTGACGGCGGCGTCGGGGCCCTCGAGGGACTCCTGGATGTGGACAATGGCGGGTCGTGATCGCATGGGGTGGAGCCTACCCCAGAGCCGGGGCCGATCCTGCGATCTTCAGGCTTTCATGGCCCGTTCGCGTGCCCAGGCTCGGAGGGCGGCGATGTCCTCTGAGCGGGTGACCGAGAGTGGAACCGTTGACGACAGCTCGGCGTCCAGCTGACCGAGGGTCAGCGAACCACCATCGGCCGCGGCTCGGTACCGTGCGCCGACGATCGCCGTTTCGATCTCTGCGCCGGAAAAGCCCTGCGTTTCGTTGACGAGGTGGTCGATGTCGAGCGTCTCCGGGTTCACTCCGCGTTTGGCGAGGTGAACACGGAAGATCTCCCGACGGCTGGCGG
The DNA here is from genome assembly GCA_964594235.1 of uncultured Acidimicrobiia bacterium. Taxonomy (GTDB): domain Bacteria; phylum Actinomycetota; class Acidimicrobiia; order Spongiisociales; family UBA4744; genus CAYLHS01. Next base: position 24,314 of record CAZQMF010000023.1, on the reverse strand, counting down.
CATCGGGCAGATCTACGAAGAAGATCTGGTCGAACCTCCCCTTCCGCAGGAGTTCCGGTGGGAGCGAGGCAATGTCGTTGGCTGTGGCGACGGTGAAGATCTCTCCGGAGTGGTCCTGCATCCAGCGCAGATAGGTACCCAGCAGACGGCTGGCGACTCCCCCGTCCGACGTGCCCGTGGAGAATCCTTTTTCGATCTCGTCGATCCAGAGGACGGCCGGGGCCATCGCCTCGATGGTGTGGAGCGAGGTGTCGAGACGGCGCTCGGACTCGCCGATGTACTTGTCGTAGAGCCGGGAGGGATCGAGGAGCACCAAGGGGAGGCCCCAGCTTCGAGCGAGCGTCTTCGCGATGAGGGACTTGCCGCACCCTGGAACGCCCGTGAGGAGGATGCCTCTGGGAGGATCAAGTTCGGGCGTACCCATGGCGATCTTTCTCAACCGCAGCCACGACTTCAGTCCTTCGAGTCCTCCGACCTCGTCGAGTGTGCCGGCGTCGCTGTCGACGATCTCCAGCACACCGTCGGTGTTGAGCAGTTCGGCCTTGGCTGCCCGCAAGTCGGGGATGGACGCGAGAGTGCCGTCCTCGAGCACCTGTCGTCTGATGAGTCGAGCGGCCTCTTCGAGCGTGATGCCGCGGAGGGCGTCGGCCATCTCTTCGATGCGGTCGTTCCCGACGAGGACGGGAAAGCCCCGGTCGTCGAGCTGTCGGATGGTGGATCGAACGAGCGTGATCAACTCGCCCTTGCCGGGGGGCCGCAGCCGCCATCTGTGGGCTACCCCCTCCAGTTCGTCAGGCAGATTCGGATGTGACGCCGTCAGGATGAGCGTCTGACCACGCCGCTGCCGCTGGGCGATCTCCTTGATCCTGCGGACGGCGACCGGGTCCTTCAGGAGGGGGTTGGCGTCGGCAAAGACGAACGCCCCTGGCGTTGTCACCTCTGAAACGAACGACAGTGCCCGGTTCGGGTCGGCGCTCTGGTACTGGGGCTGCTGGCCGTCTCGCATCAATCCCTGGGCAACGGACCACGTCCAGACAGGGACGTTCACCTCGTCGGCAGCGCACCTCAGGAGATCCATGAACCTTGGTTCTTCGTCGGTGGCGACCACCAACAAGGGGTACTGCGAAGCGAGCAGCACCTTGAGATCCGCGGCATTGTCCATGAGTAGGTGTATCGCCCGATTCGATCGACGGACTGAGGAATTCGAGGAGGGCGGCCTGCGGCCGAGTCCACCTCCCCCAACGTCGGACTCTGCTCTCCTGGGGGAGGAGACCGCGCGCGTAGCCCGTCCCCGAGTGAGGCTCGCTGGCACAATGACGGTGTGCGGTACGAGGCCATCGAGCACACGGCTGACGCGGGGATCGTCGCTCACGGCGCGAGTCTCGCGAAGCTGTTCGAAAACGCCGCCTACGGCACGTTCGACCTCATGTTCGATCTCTCGAGCCTGGAACCCGATGCCGAGATCCAGCTTGTCATCCCGACCGAAGATCATCCCGCGGACCTCATGTATAGGTGGCTCGTCGAACTCCTCTATCGGTTCGAGGTCGACGAGAAGGTGTGGTGCAAATTCGTTGTGACGATGGACGACCAAGGTCTGTCCGCCCGGGTCGGAGGGGCGAACTCGGGTGGTGTAGAACTCAGGGGAACTCCGATCAAGGCGGTCACGCTGCATGAGCTGTCGATCGTGGAACATGCCAGAGACTGGACCGCTACAGTGCTTTTCGACGTGTAGTCGGATGGGAGTCGAAGGTGATCAAGGAGTTCAGGGACTTCATCAATCGAGGGAATCTGGTCGATATCGCCGTCGGGTTCGTCATGGGAGTTGCGTTTGCCGGCGTCGTCTCTGCATTCGTCGACAAGATCGTCAACCCATTGATCGGGCTGCTGTTCAACGTCTCGAGCCTCGACACATGGGCCATGTTCGGCAAGGTCGACGAAGCCACAGGATTGAAGGCCGGGAGCGTTGGCGCGTTCATCGGAGCCTTCATCAACTTCGTGATCGTGGCATTCGTCATGTTCCTGGTGGTCAAGGCCTACAACCGGATGAAGGCAAAGCAGGAGGAGGAGTCACCGCCGGCTGAACCGCCTGAGGAGGTTCAGCTGCTGCGTCAGATCAGGGACTCCCTGGCCAGATAGCTCGTAGGCTCGGAGGTGATGGACCTCCGACCAATCGACGATGTCACCTGGGAGCTTCCCAAGCGGGGAGGCATGCGAGTTCCAGGACGCGTATTCCTGACCGTCGGGCAGATTCCCGAAGCAGAGAAGGCGCTCGACCAGGTGCGTAACGTCGCGCATCTTCCGGGTATCGCCAGCGCATCTTTCGCGATGCCCGACATTCACTGGGGGTACGGGTTTCCGATCGGTGGGGTCGCCGCGACCGACGTCGACCGAGGCGGGGTTGTGTCGCCGGGCGGCGTCGGATTCGACATCGGGTGTGGCGTCCGCCTGCTCGGATCGAGGTTCTCCGAGCAGGACTTCAAGGTCAACCGCCGGCGGTTGATGGACGAGCTGGATCGACGGATCCCGCGCGGGCTCGGCAAGGGCTCCATCGCATCGCACATCGATGTTGACGAGGTGCTCGAAAAGGGTGCCCAGACGATGCTCGCAGCCGGGTTTGGCACGGAGGAGGACCTGGAGCGGTGTGAGGAGCGCGGACGTTCGGCCGGGGCGGACCGTTCGTCCATCACCGATCGAGCGAAGCGACGTGGTGCCGACCAGCTCGGCTCGCTCGGCGCCGGGAACCACTTCCTCGAGGTGCAGGTCGTGGACAGGATCTTCGACAGCCGGGCTGCCACGGCGTTCGGCCTCGCAGACGGGATGGTGTGCGTGATGATCCACTGCGGGAGTCGAGGGCTTGGGCACCAAACCTGCACCGACCAGCTCGACGTGATACGGCACGTGACGGTCGACGTGCCTGACCGGCAACTCGCCTCGGTTCCTGTCACGTCGCGCGAAGGCGAGACGTACCTGTCCGCGATGGCCTCCGCTGCCAATTTCGCGTGGGCCAACCGGCATGTCCTGGCCGACGGCGCTCGACGAGCATTCGAAGTGGCCTGCTCGACCGCCGACACGGGAATGAAGCTCGTGTTCGACGTCGCCCACAACCTCGCCAAGATCGAACGGCACGATGTCGATGGGGCGGCTGCTCGTCTGTGTGTCCACCGGAAGGGGGCGACGCGAGCGTTTGGTCCTGGGCATCCTGACCTCTCCCCTGATCTCAGGGGCGTGGGCCAGCCGGTGCTCGTTCCTGGCTCGATGGGGACGGCGTCCTGGGTGCTCGTCGGTGTTGCCGACAACCCGGCCTTCGGTTCGGCGGCACATGGGGCCGGGCGAATACTCAGCCGGAATCAGGCCAAGCGTCGACAATCCGGGGCGAGTGTTCGGGAGGCGCTGGAGGCTCAGGGAGTGGCGGTGCGACCAGGGTCGGTCGAGTTGCTCGCGGAGGAGGCACCGTGGGCGTACAAAGACGTCGACGAGGTCGTCGACGTCTGTGAACGAGCGCATCTTGCCCGCAGGGTGGCGCGGCTCAGGCCGTTGGGTGTGGTGAAGGGATGAGTGGGCCGGGTTCGCCGACCATTTTCGGTTGTCGGTTCTCGGTTCTCGGCTACTAGCGTCCTCTTCATGGCGGAGAACGCGGCGCTCATCGTGATCGACGTGCAGCAGGGCTTCGATGACCCGGCCTTTGGTCGACGATCCAACCCTGACTGCGAAGCCAATGTTGCTGCGCTGATCACGGCGTGGCGGGCCAACCGCAGGCCGCTCGTGTTCGTCCGGCACGATTCCCTCGAGGAGAGATCGTCGCTCGCCCCGGGCGCGCCGGGCAATGCCTTCAAGGCGGCGGTGACCGGCGATCCCGATCTGCTCATCAGCAAGTCGGTCCACTCGGCGTTCTACGGTCGGCCCAATCTGGACGCGTGGCTCCAGGAGCGTCACATCGATCAGGTCGTGATCTGCGGAATCCAGACGAACGTGTGCTGTGAGACGACCGCGCGGATGGCCTCGGATCTCGGGTATGACACCCTGTTCGCGCTCGACGCGACCTACACGTTCGACACCGCTGGGCCTGATGGTGTGGTGGTCGCTGGTGATGACCTCATGCGAGCCACGGCCGCGAGCCTCCACGACGAGTTTGCCACGGTTCTGAACACCGACACGCTCCTGAAGAGCCTCTGACGACCGACACCTCACGTGCTGTCGGGGCTGACGGCCACGGCCTCGTGTTGGCAGGGCCGGCGGGGAAACCGGTGGCCGCCGGCTGTCTGCAGGTTGAAACTCGTCGCTACCACAGGGAAAAAGGGCGCCCGCGGGGCGAGTGTCCGCAACTTCAGGTAGGTTTCTCACCGAGAGAGGAAAGGGGCATTGCATGTCGAGGCGTACTCTCACGGTCCTCGTACTGGTGTTCGCCATGCTGGTTGCGTTGGCGGCACCAGGAGTGGCAGCGAAGAAGGCACCGAATCCAAATCCGATTGCGGTTCAACACGCGAATGAACATTCGCGTGTTCACCAGACCGCCCCGAGTTCGACGTCCATGGCCGGCGCCATGGGAGACGGCAGCATGACCGTGACCGGCGTGCAACTACTGGGGTACGAGGTCCTGCAGGACGGGACGTACTTCGATGACACGCTGGTCGGTGGATTGTCTGGCATGACCTACGACCCGATCAACGATGTCTACTACGTCATCTCGGACGACAAGAGCGAAGAAGCACCCGCCCGGTACTACACGATCAGCGTTGGGGTCGACCCGACCAAGGATGCGGACAAGTCGGTGACCGTCGACTTCAAGGACGTCACGTTCCTTCGTAACCATGGTCATCTCTACCCGGAAGGCTCGATCGACCTCGAGGGCATCGAGTGGTTCTCCATGAACAAGCTGTTCGTCTCCAACGAACGAGATCAGAACAACGTACCCTCTGTACTGAGGCTGAACCCGAACGCCAGAGTGGATCGTTCACTGAAGCTCCCGTCGTACTACCTGCCTGCCTATGACGGCGAGGATCAGGTGTCGGGCGTCTACACGAACCTGGCGTTCGAGAGTCTCACCCTCACACCCGATCACACGACACTCGTGACGGCGACCGAGTCATCGCTCGTTCAGGACGGGATGTACTCGACGCACAGCGAGGGAAGCAACTCGCGGGTCCTCGAGTTCTCGGCGCCGGGGTTCCAGCCGGCTCACGAGTACGTGTACCCGGTCGGGCCGATTCCGAAGGGAGTCGAGGCCGATGGTGGCGACAATGGGTTGTCTGAAATGGTTGCCCTCGACAATGCCGGCACGTTCCTGGCGATGGAGCGCTCGTATGTGGGCGGCTTTGGCAACACGATTCGCCTCTATGAGACGTCGACCGCCGGCGCAACCGACGTTTCGGGGTGGTTCACCATCGCGGGCAAGACGTACACGTCGATGAGCAAGGACCTGGTCGTCGATCTGGAAACGGATCTTGGACTCGTTCCGGGCGAGACGATCGACAACATGGAGGGCATGGCCTTCGGCCCGACGCTGCCGGATGGCCGGCGCCTGCTGGTGCTGGTGAGCGACGACAACTTCAATCCCAAGTATCAGAACACGTTGTTCATCGTGCTCGCAGTCGCGCTGGAACCGGTCAACTAGCGCGGTAGACCTGGCTACGAGGGCAGGCAGTACTGCCTGCCCTCGTGCCGCGTCTAGGCCCTGGGATCGCGACGCGTCACATCCGGGTTGAGGTGTCGGCGCAGCACGATGTCGCGGCGGTAGCTCCGATGCACCTCGGCGATCTGACGATCTGCCTCCTCGAGGGCGTCGTTCAACGCCGACTTGAGGGACGCGAGGTCCTGCTCGAGTAGGGAGATACGCTCCCGCAGGTCCAGCACACGCTTGACCCCCTCCAGGTTGAGTCCCTGGTCGGTGAGTTCCTGAATCAGCTCCAGGCGTTCAAGATCCGCCTGCGAGTACCGGCGGGTGCCACCTGGCGTCCGGTAGGGGTTGATCAACCCACGCCGCTCGTAGATGCGCAGTGTCTGTGGATGGACTCCGGCGAGCTCGGCCGCCACCGAGATCACGTACACGGCTCGTTTCTTGCTCGCCATCGTCACACCCCAAGGTTCTCGCGGGGGTTCAGTCCCGCCTCGTACTCGTCTGCGAATTGCTGCAGCAGCTTCTTCGCATCCTTCGACAGTTTGGTCGGCACGACCACCTCGGCCGTGACCATCAGATCGCCCGCCCGGCCTTTCGCATTCGGGACCCCGCGTCCGCGCACCCTGAACGTGCGGCCACTTCGGGTTCCCGATGGGATCTTGAGGCGGACCGGGCCGTCGAGAGTGGGCACCTGGATTTCGGTGCCGAGTGCCGCTTCGGTGAACGTGATGGGGACCTTGATGGTGAGGTTGTCACCCGACCGGCGAAACAACTCGTGTCGGCCGACGTGGGCTTTCACGAGCAGATCTCCCGGAGGTCCCCCGTTGCGTCCGGGCGCCCCCTTGCCTTTCAGGCGAACGACAGCTCCGTTCTTGACACCGGCAGGGATCTTGACCTTCATGGAGCGGGTTCGTACCTCGGTTCCGGAGCCACGGCAGGTGTGACATGGCGTGGTGATCACCCTGCCTGTGCCACCGCAGGTGGAGCAAGGCCTGGTCATCGAGAAGAAGCCTTGGCTTTGAGCGACCATTCCGGAGCCGCCACACGTAGGGCAGATCGTCACGGACGTTCCCGGTTCGGCGCCGCTCCCGCGGCAGGTGCTGCACGGCGCCTCACCCTTGAGTGAGATCGTCGTCGTGATGCCTCGGACCGCGTCCTCGAACGAGAGGTGCAGATCCGCGGAGGTGTCCGCCCCTCGTTGAGATCCCGACTGTCTGCCCCCTCCGCCGAAGCCGAAGAGATCGCCCAGTCCTCCTCCGAAGAGGTTGGTCAGGTCCTCGACGCGGATGTTCTGGTCGCCACCGAAACCGCCCGAACCTCCTGGGAACCCGCGGAATCCTCCAGAGTCGACCATCCGACGGACGTCGTCATACTCCTTGCGCTGCTCCTCGCTCGAGAGCGTCGCGTAGGCCTCTGAGACGTCCTTGAACTTCTCCTCCGCTTCCTTGTTGCCGGGGTTGGCGTCAGGGTGGTACTGCCGGGCCAGCTTCCTGTAGGCGCGTTTGATTTCCTTGACATCAGCGGTCTTGTCGATGCCAAGTACGTCGTAGAAATCCTTGTCTACCCAATCTCTATTCATGATCCACTGCGACGAGTGCCGCACGGAGGACTCGTCCGTGCAGCGTGTACCCACGACGCATCTCCGTGGTGACGATCAGTGCTCCTTCTCCTGCGGAGGGAGCGATCGCTGCCTCGTGCACCGTGGGATCGAACAAGCTCCCAACCGAAGGGATCGGCTGGAGTCCCTCTTCCGCGAGGATGTCGAGCAGAAGCGATCGCGTTCCGCGGACACCTTCGAGGACGCGGTCCACCGAGGGGCTGTCCGGATCGGTGAGCGCCGCATCCAGTGAATCGAGCACGGGGAGAAGGTGGCGGGTCACCCGCTCCGCTGCCCGCTCCACGTTCTGGGCCTGCTCTCGAAGAACCCGCTTGCGGTAGTTGTCGAAATCGGCAGCAACCCGCTGGAGATCTTCGAGGTACGAGCCCGCCTCCAATCGGAGTCCAGCGACTGTCCGAAGCAGACTCTGGACGGCGTGCTGCGGGTCCTCGGGGAGCTCGATCCCCAACTCGCGGGGGTCGAGCTCCTGGTCTTCTTCGACGATCTCTGCGGGGACGATGTCATCATCGGCCACTATTCGTCTCCTTCGTCGACGATCTCCGCCTCGACGACGTCTTCGTCGTCGTCGCTCACCGAGTCCTCGTCTGGCTGGGTCGCCTGGGCCGCCTGCTGCTGATAGAGCCGCTGAGCAAGTGCCTGTGACGCGGTGACGAGTGCGTCCATCTTCGAACGGAGGGTCTCCGTCGTCGCTTCACCGTCGTTGAGCGCGGAGCGGAGATCACCCAAGGCGGCGTTGATCGACGTCTTCTCGTCGTCCGTGAGTTGGTCGGCCTGTTCTCTGAGGAGCGTGTCCGTTTGGTGAGCGAGCTGATCCGCCTGGTTGCGGGTCTCGGCAGCCTCCCGGAGCTTGCGGTCCTCATCGGCGTACTGCTCGGCATCGTGGATCATTCGGTCGATGTCGTCATGCGCGAGCGCGGTGCCGCCGGTGATGGTCATCGCCTGCTCCTTGCCGGTGCCCAAATCCTTTGCCGACACGTGCACGATGCCGTTGGCATCGATGTCGAACGTCACCTCTATCTGGGGCATGCCCATCGGCGCAGGCGGGATCCCGGTCAGGTTGAACTTGCCCAGGCTCTTGTTGGCCGCCGCCATCTGACGCTCGCCCTGGAGGACATGGATCTCGACCTCGGGCTGATTGTCCGCGGCCGTCGTGAAGGTTTCCGAACGGCGAGTCGGGATGGTCGTGTTCCGTTCGATCATCCGCGTTGCGATGCCGCCCTTCGTCTCGATCGACAGCGTCAGCGGTGTGACGTCCAGCAGAAGGATGTCCTTCACGTCACCCGTCAGGACGCCCGCCTGCAACGCCGCCCCGGCCGCAACGACCTCGTCCGGGTTGACGCCCTTGTGTGGTTCCTTGCCTCCGGTGAGGTTCTTCACGAGATCCTGGACCGCAGGCATCCTCGTCGAACCACCGACCATCACGACGTCGTCGATGTCCGACACGGCGATCCCGGCATCCTTGATCGCCTGCTCGAACGGCCCGCTGCACTTGGCCAGCAGATCCTCGGTCAGCTTCTGGAAAGTGGAGCGCGTCAGCTTGATCTGGAGGTGGAGGGGACCCTCGGTCGTCGCCGTGATGAACGGCAGGTTGACCTCGGTCTCCGCGACCTGCGACAGCTCGATCTTCGCCTTCTCTGCGGCCTCCTTGAGACGTTGCACCGCCATACGGTCGGTGGAGAGATCGACGCCATGCTCGTTCTTGAATTCCTTCACCAGCCAGTCGACGATCGCCTGATCCCAGTCGTCCCCTCCGAGCTGTGTGTTGCCGGAGGTCGACTTCACCTCGAACACGCCCTCGCCGATCTCGAGCACCGACACGTCGAACGTGCCGCCGCCGAGGTCGAACACGAGGATCGTGTGATCGTGTTCTTTGTCGAGACCGTACGCCAGCGACGAAGCCGTCGGCTCGTTGATGATGCGCTGTACCTCGAGGCCGGCGATCTGCCCGGCCTCCTTGGTGGCCTGCCGCTGGGCGTCGTTGAAATAGGCGGGCACGGTGATGACCGCCTTGGTGATGGACTCACCGAGGTACGCCTCCGCGTCCCTCTTCAGCTTCATGAGAATCCGGGCGGAGATCTCCTGCGGCGTGTAGGCCTTGCCTTCGATCTCGATCTTCCAGTTCGAGTCACCCATGTGGCGCTTCACCGACCGGATCGTCCGGTCGGGGTTGGTGATCGCCTGCCGCTTGGCGACCTCGCCGACCATCACCTCGCCATCTTTGAATGCGACGACCGACGGAGTGGTTCGTTGGCCCTCCGCGTTGGGGATGACGGTTGGCTCACCACCGTCGAGGGTGGCGATGACGCTGTTGGTGGTACCCAGATCGATACCGACTGCTCTTGCCATGGGTTACTCCTAGGAATGAGTGTCTCGCCATTGTATAACCTGAGTGCCCTATTGTCATATTCCACGAGGCTTGCGGTAAAGGTAGTGCGCGGCGGCAGTGCGAAGGTCGGCATCGGTCGCAGAACGAAAACGCCGTGCCAGTCGTGAGCGTTCGATCCCGGGAGCGCCCTCCATGGCGTCTTCCACGTAGCGTCGGTCGGGAAGCACCATCTTCCGAACGGTGATCGGCTCGAATCCGGCGGAGCGGAACAGATCTTCGATTTCGCCGGGCAGGAGCCGGTTGTGATGGAGGAGCGGGTGGCCGAATGCCACGTTGTAGATCGGGTCGGGAAGTGAGAGATGGGCGAGAAACGGCCATGAGGTGTCAGCGTGGTGAAGATGGTCCCGATGATCGACGACGTGGGACATGACGGCACCCGGGCGAAGGATGCGGAACGCCTCTCGAAGGAACGCCGCGACCATCTCCGGTCGGTAGTGCTCGAGGGTTCCGCCGGAGTGGCAGAGGTCGATCGAGTCGGGTGCGAGCGGTATGTTGCCTGGGTCGATGTTCTCGAGGAGGGTGCCGTCGACCGCCGCGACCGCCGCGGGAATCGTCGGCTCCCAATGGAGCGAATCCACCCTCCTTCGCCGCTCGACGCTGCTCGGGAGGTCGCAGCCGAGCGCCCCACCGACCGACCGAGCGAGGTAGCGATCGAGGATGCGGCCGTCGCGGTTGGTGACCACGCCGCCGGAACCGGTCGTCAGGTAGTTCGCGAGGAACGGGAACAGCGTCCACCCTCCCTCCAGAACCCAGATCCGAGATCCGTCGAGCGAAATGCCGATGTCCTGCCAGACACGCACATACCCAGGCCACACCCTTGCCAGTTTGTCGACGTGCGTCGCTTGTGTTCCGAGCCACTCCCTCGTGAATGTGCGGTAGAATCGAGGGGCCGTCCGGCCGAAGACTCCGAGCATTGCGGCCTTCGCGATACCTCTGATCACTGTTCGTACCTCACTTCCGCCATCGTGTGGACGACCTCCTGATCGGTCAGCACGTCACCATCCACGGTGCTGATCGTTCTCCAAAGTTGGTTCTCGCGGAAGCGGGTTCCATCCGACTCGAAGAAGCGTTGGTTCTTCTCGCAGACGCGAACTCTGATCTTCGGATCGCGCGTCGTCCACAAGCCAGCCACGAATGAATGCTCATCGAGTCGCGCCGAAAGCATCACCGGGATCGGAAGCGGATTCTCGAACCGGAGATCGGCGTAGTTGTAGACCACCGTTGCCCCCGCGCCGAACGGTACCGTGCGGTTCTGGTCCGGGAACAGATCGAGTCCGTGGCGGTGACGCTCTACGATCCTCATGCCCGCGTTCAACGCAACCCAGTGGAAGCTGTTCGAGACTTGGCAGAGCCCCCCACCGATCTGCATGGTCGGTTCCCCGTTTCGCAGCTCGAGCCCGTCGACGAATCCTCGCCGCCGGGTCGGGTGCCCGATGGAGTGGTGGTGCGAGAACACCTGATATGGCTGGACGATGAGCCCGTCGAGCGCGGCCACGGCGAGCCGAAGGTTCTGCATCTTGCCCACGGCGGCTGGGCTGTACTCCCTGTCTACCGGCGAGGAGTGCTGAGCGAGAAGGTAGGAGAACGGCGATCGATCGTCAGCCCGTGAACGCGCGATCGACCGAGTTTCGAGAGCCCACATCGGCATCCGGCGCAGCCTGAGGAGCGCAAGCCGAACGCCAAAGGGGAGAACTGCCCTGATCAGTTTCCGCATCGAGTCTCAGTTGGTCACCGCGAGCCTAGCGGCGAGACGCCTTCCCAGAACGTGCACGATAGGAACGAGTGCGACACAGATGACCGCACCAATCGCGAGCGGTAGCCACACGTTTGCCAGTCCCGCGCCCTCGATAGCGATCTTGAAGATCGGGTCGAGAAAGTAGTAGGTGGGGCCAAGCCAGGCGATCCACTGCGGCAACCCGGGGAAGATCGGGAAGATCACAGGGAAGACGATCAGCAAGCCCGCCGACTTGAGGAGCGTGAAGAGCATGGTGGAGTCCTTGGCGACCGAACCGAGGATCAGGCCGATCTCGGCCATCATCACGCCCGCAACCGCCAGAGAGACCAGCATCGCCCACGGGTGCAGGCCCCATGCCGAGTTGAGGAACAACGTGAACACCCCCGTGAGGATGGCAAGCACGAATCCGAACAGCCCCTTCGCCGTGAGCATCTCATCCATAGTGGCCGGCGTGGCCAGCACAGCGTCGATCGTCTGGTTCTCACGCTCCTGGACCAGACTCATGGCAGGTATGAATGCCCCGCCGATGACCACTGCGTAGATCATCAACATGGGCAGGAGCCTCGTCACCAGGTCATAGCCTTCATCGCCGAGTGGAACCACCAGCACGTCAACGGGTGGTTGGTCGCCCGCGATACCCCTGACGAGGTCGAGCGTGGCAATCTCCACGATGATCCTGTTGGAGGCCAGGCTCTCTCCCGAGATGAACAGCTGCAACGTGGGCTGCGCGCCCGACTGCACTGCAGCATCGAAGCCGGGCTGGAGGACCAGGCCCGCATCGAAGTCATTCGCCTCGACCTTGCGCATCAACTCGTCTGTCGACGTCAGCACCGTGACGTCGATGCCGTCGAGCTGTTCGAGCTGCGCAACGAGCACGGAGTTGCCCTCATCTACGACTGCGAGTCGAGGCTGTGGCTGGAACAGCGAACCGAAGACGCCGCGAACGAGCACGGTGAGTAGGACCGGGACCAAGAGCGCCCACAGAAGCATCGGTGACCTCGGGCCGACCTGGATCTCTCGTCTGAAGAGGGCGAAGGTCCTCATAGGGTTTCCACCTTCCGTTTGAGCATGAGTACGCCAACGGCGAACACCGCTGCACACCAGGCGAGCGTCGCCAGGAGGTACGGTGCCGTCTCGGCCCATCCCGCCCCGTAGGCACTCGCCCGCACGATGGCCTCGGTCATTCCGTAGGAGGGCAGGACCTTGATCCATGTAGCTGCTGTGCCGGGGAAGAGGGCAGCCCCGGCGGGGATCATCATCGGAACGATCAGCAGCACGCTGAGCAGCAGGATCTCGATGAAATCCCTGCCGGTTGAACCTGCCAGGAGAGCAAGCCCTGTGACGAGAAACGACGCGAGGAGCAGCGCGGTGAGCAGTACGAGAGGCTCACTGCCGAACGATTTGATCGCCACCATCATCAGCACCACTTCGGTAAAGGCGAGGGCGGTCCCCAGGAGGGTCTTCGCAGCGAGGAAATCGGACGTTCTCGCGGGAGTGACCAGCACTGCGGTGACCGTTTTCGATCTGATCTCCTGCGCGATCAAGGATGCGAGCGACATCATCTCCATCATCAGCAGGAAGATGGCGAGCAGAGGTCGCATCTTGTCCTTGAGCGGCACCTGATCTCCGGCACGGTCGGGTCCGAGGATGATCTCCTCTTCGCTGGGTGGTGAGATCGGCAAGGTGCTTCCTGCTACGAGAAACGCGAGCTCTCTCACCATGCCCGAGATCGCGGTGCGGATGTCGGGAGAGGTGTCGGCGGGGACGTATACGTTGACGGTCGTTGGTTCGCCCAGCGCTACGGAGGGGAGGAAGTCGTCGGGGAAGTCCACTCCAGCAGCCAGATCTCCGTTGGTGACCGCCTGCTCGAGCGCGTCGGAGGTGTCGAAGACGGCCAGGTCGAGGCCCTGCTGGTCTCCGAGTTGCCCGGCGAGCAGGTCCGAGCCCACCCCGTGAATGCCGAGCTTCAGGGTCTCATTCACGGTGCTCGGCAGCGCCCAGAACAGCGCGACATACGCCACAAGACCGAGCACCGTGATGTACGCGAAGAACCGATCTCGTCCCATCTGGGCGATGTCCTTGCGAACGATCGCCCACACGATGCGCAGGCTGATCATGCGTCGAGCCCTCTCCCCGCGAAGTGGATGAAGATTTCCTCCAGGGTCGCCTCTTGGGTGTGGATGGTCAGCAACTCGTGAGCGGCGACCGCCTGCCTGATGCGCTCGTCTGCTCCCTGCTCGTCGAGGGGAATGACGGTCTCCACGATCTGGCCGTCATCACGCGACCTGATCCGCACCGTCCTGTTCCCGTAGGTCAGCTTGAGGTTCTCGGGCGTGTCGGTCACCAGGACCCGTCCCTCATCGATGAAGGCGACCCGATCCGAGAGCTTGTCTGCCTCGGCCATATCGTGGGTCGTGAGCAGGATGGCCGCCCCTCTCTCGGCCTCTTCCTGGATCACGTGCCTGATCGCTTGAGACGACACGGGATCGAGGCCATCTGTTGGCTCGTCGAGCAGAAGGACATCGGGGGTGTTGATGAGCACCCTGGCAATCATCAGCCGCTGCTTCATCCCCTTGGAGAACTCGGCGACTCGATCATCACCCCTGTCGACGAGATCCACCCGATCGAGCAGACCGTCGGGGTCGAGATCGGAGACACCGAAGAGGCGTCCGAAGAACACGAGGTTCTCTCTCGCCGTCATGTTCGCGTAGAGGTTCTTCTCTTCGAATGCGACCCCCATGCGCCCCTGGATCTTCGATGCCTGGGACGGCATGGGCATGTCGAGGATCGTGATGGTCCCGGTTTGAGGCCGCAACCTGCCGGTGAGCATCTTGATGGTGGTGGACTTGCCGGCTCCGTTCGGCCCGAGGAATCCGAGTGTCTCCCCTCTGTCGACCGTGAATCCGACCTCGTCGACGGCACGACGGCCATCGTACGCGTAGCTGATGCCGTCCACCTCGATCGCCGCAGAACTCATGAACGATCTCCTCCTCCGGCGTCTCTCCGTCCTTATTGAACGCTACCACCGGGCCTTTCTGCCTGGCACAGGTGCACCTCGTCGGTACCCTGTAGCAATGAGCGAGCGGACCAGCATCCCTCGGTGGGCGGTGGCAGGGATCGCCGTCGCACTGTTCACGCTGCTGGCCGTTGCCGCGATCGGGGCGCGCTACGTTCCCAGCGGTTCGGGCGACGCCGAACTGCCATTCGACCGACAGACGATCCAGCGCATCATTCTCGACGTGATGTCGGTGCTGGTGGTCATAGCGGCGATATGGCTGATACTGCCGGGCAAAGGCCCGAAGAGGAGGCGCCCGACGGTGAAACGAACATCGTGGCTCACCGCAGTGATCGTCCTGACCGCGATGTTCCTCATCTTCCTTCAACTCGGGAAGATGTCCCAGAAACAGGAGCCCGCGTCCGAAGGGTCCATCGTCACTCTTCCGGATGCCGGCGTCCCCACACGGACGTCGCTCCCGCCCAGGTCGACGTTGCCGGCCGGATCTCCTGACGTGCTGCTGTTGGTGGTTGGTGGTGTGCTGCTCGCCACCGTCGGGCTCGCCGCCATTCGAAGAGCCGCAGAGGGGGTGCAGGTGCTGGCCCAAGAGACGCCGGCCGTGGTAACTGTCATCGACGACCTCCTCGGTGAACTCGAGCGATCGGCAGATCCGCGACAGATCGTGATCGGAGCGTATGCCCGAATGGAGGAGGCCTTGGCGCGAGATGGGCTGGCACGTCGGAGGTCCGAGGCTCCGCACGAGTACCTTCGGCGGGCACTGGAGCATCTCCAAGTCAGCTCGCGAAGCGTTACACGGCTGACGGATCTGTTCGCCGAGGCGAGGTTCAGCCCGCATGAGATAGATGAGACGATGGCGGCCGAAGCGAAGGCCGCCTTGAGAAACGTGCGAGACGAGCTTGGAGTACCGGCATGAAACGGGTCGCCGTCGTCACGGTGGCAGTCGCTCTCGCGCTGTCGGGGATATTCGCGTGGCTTTCCGGGTTTGCGGAGCTGGCGGCCTACGAGGCTGTCGTCGGAACCGTTGGGCTTGTCGCGCTGATTGCATTGGGTACACCCGTACAGACCAAACGGCGGGCGGCGCGAACCGCCTCGCGTCGCCTCATTCCTCCGCAGCTCCATCGGATCGAGCGAATCGTTCGATTCGCCACATCGACGGCGGTTGATGCGGATCGGCGACTGTATCCAATGCTGCGTGACCAGGCGCGAGAACTTCTCCTCGGGCGGCACGGCGTCTCATTCGACAGTGAACCTGAACGTGCCAAGCGTCTGCTCGGCGAAGCGGGATGGGAGTGGATCCGTCCGGACCGAGCGATATCCGAGGACCGGACGGCCCCCGGCGTAGACCCCGAAGACATCGAAGTGGTCGTGCGGTCCATCGAGGACCTCGTCGATCGGTAGGCTGCTCGAGATGACGAACGGACTCGACCAGGTTGCCGTTCTCGGCAATCGGATCCTCGACGAAATCGAACGTGCCGTGATCGGGAAACGATCGGCCCTCGAACTCCTGCTGCTGGCCGTGCTGTCGGACGGACACGTTCTGATCGAGGACTTCCCCGGCCTCGCGAAGACGCTGATGGCCCGGTCACTCGCGCAGGTCACCGACCTTGGATTCAACAGAGTCCAGTTCACACCGGATCTCATGCCCATGGACGTGACCGGCTCGATGGTGCTCGGACGATCGGGTGATCTCGAGTTCAGGCGCGGGCCGGTGTTCACCAACCTCCTGCTCGCCGACGAGGTCAATCGCGCCCCGGCCAAGACACAGGCGGCGCTGCTGGAAGCCATGCAAGAGCGGCAAGTGACGGTCGACGGCGTGACGCACCCGCTCGATCGTCCCTTCATCGTCATCGCGACGCAGAACCCGATCGAGTACGAGGGCACCTATCCGCTGCCGGAGGCACAACTCGACCGGTTCCTCATGCGCCTCTCCGTCGGATATCCGACGGCGGACGACGAGCTGCGTGTGATCGAGGACCGGATGGCACGCCGGTCCGACGACATCCGGCTGGAACGTGTCGTGGACGGCCCGACCCTCAGAGCGATGCAGGCATCCGTCGAGCAGGTCCATGTGTCCTCGTCGGTGGGCCGGTACATGGTGGAGTTGGTCGGGGCGACGAGAACACGAAACCGGGTGCAGGTGGGAGCCAGTCCTCGCGGGTCTCTTGCACTCATGAAGCTGGCCCGGGCCAGGGCGGCCCTGTCCGGTCGTGACTTCGTGACCCCTGATGACGTCAAGAACGTTGCCATACCTGCACTTGGCCACCGGATCATCCTTCGCCCCGAATTGTGGGTGCAGGACGTGCGAGGCGACGACGTCGTCGAGGAGTGTCTGGACACGGTGCCAACCCCGCCGTCGGTTCCCGAGTGACGACACACACCTCCCCGCGGCTCCGCCTCTACCTGGTCGTCGGTGTGCTCTCGATGATCGGCGGGTTCGCCATCGGAAGCTCGGCTCTGGTCGCCCTTTCGACACCATTCCTCCTCATGAGCGCGGTGGGTCTCCTGTCGGTGCGGGATCCGGTGGTGACGATGGGCGCGGCGTTCGACAACGATCGAGTGATCGAAGGCGACGAAGTCCACCTGATGTTGCGAGTCGATACCGAGGGGCGCGCCATGGTGTCCGTATCCTTGGATCTCCCGCCTGGGCTGTCCATCAAGCCCGTCCAGGACGATCCGGCGATCCTTGTCGTGCTCGAGCGCGGGGTGACGGTGCGAGGTTCGCATGCCCTCGTCGAGGTGACGCTCACGTGCGATCGGTGGGGCGCGTACCGTCCGGCGTGGATTCAGGCCACGTATCGGAAAGGAATGTCGCTGTTTGTCCAGACGAAGAGGTCGTTCGCCGATCTCGAGCTGCGCGTGTACCCCGATGTGGAGACGCTTCGCCGGCTGTTTGAACCCGTCGAAACGCAGCTCGGATTCGGCGATCTGGTCTCTCGTCGCAAAGGCGATGGCCTCGAATTCGCCGACCTTCGCCCATTTGCGCCTGGTGACGACTTCAGGCGAATCAACTGGAGGGTCACCGCCTCAGGGCGAGGGATCTGGACCAACGACCGTCACCCCGAACGCAACAGCGACGTCGTGCTCCTGGTCGACACGCTGGCACCTTCCAGGCGTGGCGTTCCCGGCGTGCTCGATCTCGCGGTGAAGGCAGCTGCCGCTGTCGCTGCCGCGCATCTCGCCCGGCACGATCGCGTCGGCCTGATCTCGTTTGGTGAACCGATACGGTGGATCGAAGCAGGGATGGGTGACGTTCAGCGCTACCGGATCCTCGACACGTTGATGGAGAGCCATGTCAGGCGTCAGTTGCTGTGGAGAGGTGTCCGAATCGTCCCTCCTCATGCGCTCCCTCCCCAGGCACTCGTCGTCGGCATCACTCCGCTTCTCGACGAACGCTCGATATCCGCGCTCTCGGAGCTGCGCGGACGGGGGTTCGACGTACGGATCGTCGAAGTACCACCGGAGGAGTTCATTGCCGGTTCGGAGTCGGGGACCGGTGACCTGGCCCGACGAATCTGGCTGCTCGAACGAGAGGCGACGAGGAGCCGGTTCGCCCGACACGGGATACCACTGGTCCGTTGGGAGCCGGGTACCTCGCTGCAGGCTGCGTTGGTCTCGATCGAGCGTCGCGAACGGCGGGCACGTCGTGCCTAGGCGGGTGACGTGGATCACGCTTGTTGTGACAGCGTTGATGCTCACGGGCGCCGTCGTGTTCAGCGCGGCAGCCGCGGCACCACCCCTCCGGCTGATCGCGGTCGTCGCGGTCCTGACTATGGCCGGCGGACTTGTTGCGGGCTCTCCGTGGCTGATCACGGTCGCGTTTGGCGTGACCGTCGTCGAAATCGGTCTGGCGTCCACGGCGGGCTCGATCTCCCCGGCATGGATCGCCGCCCTCGCCGTAGGGGTGTTCCTGGCCGTGGAGGCCTCGGTCGCGGCGCTGGAGATGGCCGGCGATGTGATCGCTCCACGAGAACCTGCAGCTCACCGCCTGCTGGTGACCGTCTCCAAGGCAGGAGTGGTCTGGGCGGTTGCTACGGCCGTCGCGCTGATCGCCGTCGGCGCGGGCCAGCCGGGCACGTTCACACGGATCGCAGGGGTAGCTGCTGCCGCCGCCGTGTTGGCCTCCCTGACACGACTCGTCGAACGACGAACCTAGAGGTGCGTTGCTCGGGTCATCGGAGCAACCTTCGGCAGCGATCGAACGACACGCTACGAGGCGGTTGCTCGCAGCATCCAGGCGATCCCCCGTAGGCCGTCTCATCGGTGCTGGTTCACGTCCATGGTTGTCTCTCCCTCTTCGGGTTACCGGTGATCCGGTCAGCCGCCCGTAGCTGTAATCTTCCGGGGCATGTCCACGTCTCACCGCCGCCGCGGAACGCGAGGTTTCGTCGCCGCCTTCTGGTCTGCCGTTTTTCCCGGCTTCGGTCAGATCATGGTGGGACGCACTCGGCGGGGGCTCGCGATGATCGCAGTGACGGGCACGCTGGTCGTCGGTGGAGCAGCCTTCGCGCTCTCGAACACCACCGCGCTCTTGGAGGCCGTCGTGCAACCGAAGGTTCTGATGGGCCTCTTCTTCGGCAACATCCTGGTGCTTGTCCTGCGAGTCGCCGCCTCCATCGACGCCTACCGGCTCGGCGCAGGCTTGTCGGGCGGTACCCTGCGGGATGAGGCCGCAGGGCTGTTGGCCGTTCTCTCGACATTCATCCTCGTAGCCCCACACGCATATCTCGGATACGTGGATCTTGTTGCTCATCGGACACTCACCTCCGTGTTCGGGGGCACCACGACGACCACGGCGACCACGTCCCCCGGGAGTGGGAGCACAGGCTCCACGGACCAGGGCACCGGGTCTACGTCTGCGGCGTCTACCACGACATCGACGACGACCACGACACTCCCGCTGTGGGCGGGCGATGAGCGGCTGAACATCCTGCTGATGGGGGGAGATGCAGGTCCCGGGAGACACGGCATCAGAACCGACACGATGATCGTGGTCAGCATCGATCCGGAAACAGGGGACACGGCGATGTTGCAGGTTCCACGCAACTTCGGGAACATGCCGCTGCCGCCCGAACTCCACATCAACGACTGCAACTGTTTCTCAGATATCAGCAACGCGATCTACCAGTACGGGCAACAGCACCCGGAGCTGTATCCGGATGCAGCGGACCCTGGTGCCGCCCTCATCATGGCCTCGTTCCAGGAGCTGCTCGGGATCCCCATCCACTACTACGCCCTCGTCGACCTGAACGGATTCGTCGACATGGTGGACGCGTTGGGAGGCGTCACCATCTACGTGCCTGAACGGGTCTACGACGCCAACTACCCCCACGAGGACGGCAGTACCGAGGTGATCGACATCCCGGTGGGCGAGTACCACATGGACGGTCACTTGGCCCTTGCGTACGCCCGCTCGCGGCACTCCTCTGACGACTACAACCGGATGGGGCGCCAGCGGTGCGTGCTCGAAGCGATGCTCGAGGAAGCCGATCCCGTTACGATGGCCCTCCATATCGGCCAACTCGCAAACGCCGTGACCACGTACATCACAACCGACATCCCGATCGATCAGCTCCCGAACCTCGTGAAACTGATGCCGAAGATCGACTCGTCCAAGATCGTCAGTGTCCGGTTCATCCCGCCCGACTACATTGCCGGATACAGGCCGGACAGGTACTCGATCCCTGACATCGATAAGATCCAGGCTGCTGTGAACACCGTCATCACACTCCCACCGGACGAGGCGATGGCGGCGCTGG
Organism: uncultured Acidimicrobiia bacterium; assembly: GCA_964594235.1. GTDB lineage: Bacteria > Actinomycetota > Acidimicrobiia > Spongiisociales > UBA4744 > CAYLHS01. The sequence continues at coordinate 4,189 of CAZQMF010000023.1, read as the reverse complement.
GAATCGAGCCGCTGACCTCGACGTGCGGGATGCCCGAACCGGAGACGACCACCACGTCTTCCATCACGACGACGAGTTCCACGACAACGAGCGCCGCGACGACGAGTTCCACGACGACCGCTGCGACGACGAGTTCCACGACGACCGCTGCGACGACGCCATGATGGTCTGGAAGACCGAGTTCGGGCGTTTCACGATCTACGGGATCGAGGACGGATGGATGCTGCGTGACCCCATGGAGTTCCTGCCCGATTCGGATCCCGAGGTGTGGGCGGCCCACCCGGAGTTCCTCGACGAGGGCAAGATACGTGTCAGCCTCGGGTGTTTCCTCGTCGCGGGACCGTCAGGTCTGGTGATGGTCGACACCGGCCTCGGCCCTCCACCCGATCCTCGGATGGCGTCGGGGAAGATGCCAGAAGCGTTGGGCACGATCGGCATACGGCCCGACGAGATTGACACGGTCATCCATACACATCTGCATGTCGACCACATCGGAGGCAACCTCGACGACTCGGGAAGACCATTCTTCCCCAACGCGCGTCTGTTCGTGCACTCGGCGGAACTCGACTACTGGCTGGCAATCGAAGGCCCGAGAGGCGATCGCGTTCGAAGTGTCTTCGAGCCGCTGGGTGGGATGGTCGATGCGGTTGGTGGCGACCGGGAGATCAGGCCGGGCGTTGCGATGGTCGAGTCGTTCGGTCACACGCCGGGACACATGTCGGTCGAGCTCCGATCGGAGGGGCGCCGTGCAGTGTTGGGAGGTGACGTGACCCATCACCCACTCCAAGCCGCGTACCCGGAATGGAACATGGCCGCCGACTACGACAGAGCCCTTGCGGTCCGGTCGAGGCGGTTGCTGTACGAAGGGTTGGCGGCCGATGACGGCCTGTTGGGGGCCGGCCACTTCCCAAGGCCGGGCTTCGGGTCGGTCGTCGTCGACGAGGGTGTGCGTGTGTTCGTGCCGGCACAGGTGTCGGAGCTGTAGGCGGGCTTCGCCCGCCGTCTTCGGTCATCAGTCGTCAGTCGGAACGCGACATGGACGCGTTGCGCCACCCCCGGGGCGACGTTCCTCCCGACAACCGATGACCGAGAACCGAGAACGGCTCGCTGAGCGAGCCTCACTCACCCGGGTTTCGGAACAGCGTCGGCACCGTCGCTGCGAGGATCCGCAAGTCGAGGAGGAATGACCGGGTCCGGACGTACTCCGCGTCACTGGTGTTTCGCTGCTCCGGAGAGATGGCGTCACGTCCCCGAACCTGGGCCAATCCCGTGATGCCGGGTCTGACGCGCCGACGAATCGGATCTCCCAGGGCTTCGGCTTCGGCGGGTACGAGGGGGCGTGGCCCCACGAGACTCATGTCGCCTCTGATGACGTTCCACAGGTTGGGGAGTTCGTCCAGGGAGCCCATCCGCAGGAAGCGGCCGACTCGTGTGATCCGCGGATCGGCCCCGATCTTCAGCCGTGGTGTGTCGGGGGCGAGGCGCTCCAGATGGTCGAAATGGAGTGACTCGTCGGCGTCAGAGCGCATGGTGCGGAACTTCACCATGCCGAAGAGTTCACCGTTCAACCCCACACGTTCCTGCCGGAAGATCGCTGGACCCCTCGAGTCGAGTTTGACGACGATCGCCACGACGAGGAAGACAGGGAGGAGCAAGAGACCGAGCGGGACGGCGACGGCGAGATCGAGAATCCGTTTGGCCGCTCGGTATCCCCACCCCTGCTCCATGCGTGCCGAGGCTGTCGACAAGGCCAGAATGGCGCCGACCTCTCCACTCAAGAAGGCGACCCCGATGCGTGTGGCGACATCGCTGGTCGTGATCAGCAGTCCCGCCACTGCAACGGCGACGCCGACGACCCATGCGATCGCGAGCTTGCCGGTGTCGCCTCGTGCAACGAGGATCTGGCCCAGGAACAGCGATGACCCTGCAAGTGTCACGCCTGCGGCCGCGAGCATCGCGAACGTCGGACCCGGGCGGAACCCCTGGCCGAACAGCGCCTCGACGACTGGAGGGCCCAGCCAATACCCGAGGGCCCCCGCCGGGATTGCGGTCACGGTCCCGAGCGCGAGCAACCGGAACACCCACGTGGTCAGAAGCGCGTCTCTGCCTTTCTGCGCGAGCGCCGTGAACGGAGGAAGGGCGCGAGCGATCAGGTTGTAGCCGAACGTGAGCGGCGCGCGTGCCAGCGTGAACGTGACGAACACCGTGGAGATGACGGCTGTGGTCGCACCCAACACCCCGGCGACGAGTGGTCCGGCGAGGAGGAGGACCTGTGATGTGGCGGCCGCGATGATGAAGGTGCCGAGGAACCGGATGGGGTCGGTACGTTGGTCGGGGATCGTCCCGATACGCAGAGACGAAGGCCAAACGAGGATGATGAGCGGCCCAACGGCCAGCGCAGCGGCGAATCCCAGGGAGCTGCTGCCTATCAGGAGCACGAGGGCCGCCAGTGAGACACGCAGGATCGCCGCGCCGCCTCCGGACTCTCCATAGGAGCGGAACCGCCGGTATCCGGCCAAGGTGCCCCGACCGTGAACGAACAACGCGTGGGTCAGCACGTTCACCCCGGCGAGATAGGCGTAGCGGATATCTCCGCCGAAGAAGCGCTCCCTGCCGACAAGGCCCACAGCGAACGCGATGACGGCCGTCGCGACGACCGTGGCGCGCGTCGTGAGCACCGTCGATCTGGTCATCCCGCCATGAATGGTGATGGAGCGGATCACCAGCTGCTCTACGGGCAGCAACACGATGATGAATGCCAGGAAGTGAATCGTGAGAAGTGAACTGATCGGAGCGAAGTCATGGGGGCCGAGCGCGCGACCGCCGAGGAGCTGATACACGTAGTTGCCGACGCCCGCAACGAGTGTGCCGGTGATCATCGCCGCGGTTCCATCGCCCGCGTAGCGTCGAAGGGCCGAGTCTCTCACAGAGCCGCCAGCGTAGTGGTGCGCGGGTTGCCTTCGGCTTCAGATCGGGTCTGATGATGCCCGCTCTCTCCTCGCGAGGAAGAGGAACGGTATCGACACCGCCTGGATCATCGCTCCGACGAGATAGGACGCCGAGTAGCCATGGATGTCCGCCACCCTCCCGAGAGCCGGCTGGATGGCGACCCCACCGGCAGATCCCATGAGTGAATCGAACGAGAGCACCGTCGCTCGCTGCTCCGAGGGGATCTCTCCGTTGATGAACGCCTGACGCATCGGACTCCCCGCCGCCGACGTGAGCGCCCACACCACGAGGAGCCCGATGGCGAGCGCGAAGCTGGACACCATGCCTATCAGCGCCAAACCGACTGCGGTGATGCCGGCTACGACGATGAGAACGGTCGTTCGTCGAGCGAACAGTCTTCTCACGAGCGGAACCGCCAGGCCTCCGGCGATCTGCGCGCCGGCAATGATCGCGGCCGCCAGACCGGCGATGCCGAAGGCGTTCTCATTGCCGTACAGCTGCAACAGGTAGGGCTGCATCGCATAGAAGGCGTAGATGCCGACGCCGGACGTGAGCGGGGCCGCGAGCATCAGCCACCGCACGGGGCGATTGCGAAGCCCGTTGTCGATCGACGCCTTCAGGATCCTGCGCGTCTCATGAAGTGCGCCACCTCCTCGCACCGGGGTGAAGCCCAGGTCTTTCATGACGAAGAACGCCGTCACGAACGAGGCAGCGAGTACCACCGCTCTGATCACGTATGGCACACCGAGGTTGGTGGCCTGCGCAATGAATCCGCCGGCGACGGATCCTGTGAGCATCGCCGCTCCGGCTGCGACCTGTCCCTTGGCGAACACCGACTCGAGGTTGCCCTCGAACCCCGCGTACGAGAGGCAGTCGACCAGCCATGCGTCCACCGCGCCCGAGAAGAACGTGAAGCCGAGCCCTATCAACATCGAAGAGGCCGCCCATCCCCAGAACGGCGCACGGATCCTCCACATCAGCAGGTACAGCAGCGTGGACACCAGAAGCGTCGCCGAGCCGAGCAGGAACGACATGCGCCGGCCGCGAGTGTCCGCGACAACACCGGTCGGGACCTCGAAGAGGACCTCGCCCGCGGTGAAGAACGCGTTGGCGGCAAACGCCTCGACGTTGCTCAATCCGGCGGAGAGGAGGAACAAGGTGTTGATGCCCCAGATGAATGACGCAGCGAGCGTCGACAGGAGTGTGAGGGTCACATACGTTCTTCGTACAGAGCGAACGA
>CAZQMF010000022.1:0-29391 GCA_964594235.1 uncultured Acidimicrobiia bacterium | reverse complement strand
CACGGTCAGCCGACCGAACCGCACACCTACATCGGCCAAATCGACGAGTGGAGTGATCACGAGTCCGTGATGTTACGGGAACGAGCCGAGATGACGCGAATCACCACACCCGCCACTCCGATCGCAACCCCCGCCGCGTACCAGGGCACAGGACTCGAACCGAGACCCAGCCGCAGCGGTTCGGTCGCCAGGCGGACTACTGCAGCGATCGTGAGTGCCAGGGAGGCCGTCACTCCCAGAGGCAGTCTGCGTCTCCAAACCACGAGAACGGCCGCCCCGCCGAGGAGCAGGAGGGCGGCGTACAACTCGACCGGATGTCGTGCGAAGGCACCGTCATGGAGCGCCCACGGCAATGTGGACACCGTGCCGGCGCAGGAACTCCTGAACATGCACCCGGCGTGCCACCCGGCGAGACCGGACAGCGCGGCGGGGGCGACCATGTCGAGTGTTGGCCAGAAATCGTGTCGGGTCGTCCACGAGAGGAAGACGAGGGAGCCGAGTGATGCGAATCCCGTATCGACTCCTCCACGTATGAAGAACAGATCCAGTGGGTGCGTCAGTGGGTTGGTGCCTTGCAGGATCATCGCTGCCACTCGGCCGACGGCTAGTCCAACCACGGCGGCGCCGATCACCAGGTCCACGAGGTCCCTGCGGTCCGTGACGCCACGCACGCGTTCGAGCCGCAGCACTGCGAGCGCCATGGCGACGCCGAGGAGCGCGGCTGCGAGGAGGGAGAACTCCATTACCTCAGGAGGTCGTCGATCTGGACGGCGAGAGTTCGCTCATCGATGATGCCGTGTTGAGCGAAGCGCAACTTGCCACCTGGAGCGAAGAAGAAGGTATGGGGTACTCCGGTGGAACGCAGCGCAGTGGAGATGGACGAACGTGGGTCGAAGTACTGCTCGAGATGGAGCCCGTACTGTGCGATGAACGCAGCCGCACCGTCCTGGGTGTCGTTGATATCGACACCGATGAAGCGGATCTGCGACCCGTAGGTTCCAACGGCTTGGCGCAGCAGCGGAGCCTCGGATCGACACGGGCCGCACCACGATGCCCAGATGTTGACGACTACTGGAACGTCGGACGTGTTGAGGAGGGTCATGAAGTCGTCCGGCCTGATCGTCGGTAGGGGATCGGCCGGTGTAGCAGGCGTAGCAGTTCCTGCGCACCCGGCGATCAGCAGTGAGAAGACCGCGAGGATGGTGAGTGGGCGAGGGGAACGCGACATCGGAGCGGTCATGGTAGATCGAGTCGGCTGTTCGCCAGAGGCCTTGTGTTTCGACCCGCTAGCGTGGGGATCATGAGCGATCGGGTGCTTGCCATGGTTCTGGCCGGCGGCCAGGGAAGCCGTCTGTTCCCATTGACCCGCGACCGTGCGAAACCCGCCGTTCCTTTCGGGGGCCAGTACCGGCTCATCGACTTCGTGCTCTCCAACCTCGTCAACGCGGGATATAGAAGAGTGGTTGTGTTGACTCAGTACAAGAGCCACAGTCTCGACCGGCACCTCGCGCAGACGTGGCGGCTCTCTCCGCTCCTGGGCAACTACGTCGCCTCGGTTCCGGCGCAGATGCGGCGTGGACCACAGTGGTTCGCGGGGTCTGCGGATGCGATCTACCAGAACCTCAACCTGATCGACGACGAACGCCCCGACCATGTGCTCGTGTTCGGAGCCGATCACATCTACCGGATGGATCCCCGTCAGATGCTCGATCAACATCTCGAGACGGGGGCAGGCGTCACGATCGCCGGTATTCCGATAGCGATCGAGGAGGCCAGCTCATATGGCATCATCGACGCGGGATCGGACATGAAGATCCGCCGGTTCCACGAGAAGCCCGAGGTCCCGCCACCAATGCCGGACGATCCGACGAGGGCGTTCGCATCCATGGGCAACTACATCTTCGACACCAGCGTGCTCACGGACATCGTCCGCGAGGACTCCGAGGATGGGGAATCGCGGCATGACGTCGGCGGCAACATCATCCCTAGGCTCACGGAACTCGGTGTGGCCTTCGTCTATGACTTCGCGAAGAACCTGGTTCCCGGTCAGACGCAACGCGAGCGAGGCTACTGGCGCGACGTTGGAACCCTCGACTCGTACTACGACGCGAGCATGGATCTGGTCGCGGTCAACCCCATCTTCGACCTGTACAACGAGGAATGGCCGATTCTCACGTTGGACTTCCCGCTGCCACCTGCCAAGTTCGTGCACGACGTCCATGATCGCCGGGGTTACGCCCTCAACTCGCTGGTCGCCAACGGCACGATCATCTCTGGCGCGTCTGTGCGACAGTCGGTTGTGTCGCCGAGGGTTCGGGTGCACTCCTACGCGTCGATCGACTCGTCGGTGCTCTTCGACGGGGTGAACGTGGGGCGTGGGGCGATCGTGCGGAACGCGATCGTCGACAAGAACGTCCAGATCCCGGAGGGTTTCCGCATCGGCGTGGATCGGGAGGCTGATGCTGCCCGGTTCACCATGTCGACGAACGGAGTGGTCGTCATCGGCAAGGGGGATGAGCTCTAGACGAGCTGCGCTCGCGCAGTTGTCGGTTGTGAGTTCTCGGTAGGAACGCGACCGGAGACGACGCGGGACCTCAGGGTGAGACTCTCACCGACAACCGAGAACCGAAAACTCAGAACCAAAGACGCTGTGGAGCTACCTCACAGCGTCTTTCTGTACACCCGGTGGTTCTTGTGGGGAGTACCGCCGAAGCTGATCAGGTCACTGCGCATCTGCACGGCGGTCTCGGCGACCTGGATGAGTTCGTAGCGATCGAAGCCTGCGCGTCGGAACACCTCGGCGAGTTCCCGGTACAGGAGGGCGTTGCCTCCTCGTCGCTGATACTCGGGCAGGATGCCGATGCCGTTCCCCACGACCCATGGGCTGCTGTGAAGCTCCCGAAGCAACGCGAACGTTCCCCGGGAGAGCAGATGCCCGCCCATACGTTGCAGTGAACCAGAGACATCGGGGAATGTGAGGACGAACCCCACGGGCTTGTCTTCCTTCGTGACGATCAGCTTCAGGAGATCGGGCCTCGCGACCGGGAGGATCTGCTTGACGACGAACTTGATCTCCGCCTCGGTGAGGGGAACGTACTCCCAGTTGTCGACAAATGAGCTGTTGTAGGTTCGGGCAATTCGCTCGGCCCATCGGTAGATCCCCCAACGGGAGCTGAACTGGTGAACTCGAAGGCCCGATCGGGTTGCTGCCCGTTCGGCGATTCTGGGGATGCGCGGATCGAGTACGAACGATGATGAGTCGATCACGTGTGAGATGAAGTCCACTTCCTTGATGAAGCCGTTCTCTTCGGCGAGCCGGTTGTAGTAGGGGAAGTTGTACGCAAGCATGGTCATCGTCTGGCGGTGCTCGTAGCCACGCTGCAGGAACCCATACGGATCGAACGGGCTCAGTCCTTTCGGCCCGATGACGGCGTTCAGCCCACGCCCGGACGCCCACTCGAACACTGCTTCGAACAGCGCTGCTGCCGCCTCCGGGTCGTCTTCGATGTCGAAGAAGTAGAACTCGCCTTCCTTCGTGTCGTGCACATCGTTGAAACGGGTGTTCTCCAGTGCGCCTATGCGACCGACGTCACGTCCGTCACGCACGGCGATGAAGAACTCGGCGTAGGAATGCTCGTAGAACGGATGCTTCTTTGGATTGAGCATCGTGGCAATGTCCATCCGCAGAGGTGGCACCCATCGCGGGTCGTTCTCATAAAGGCGGTAGGGGATGTCGATGAAGCGTTTGACCTGTGCTCTGTCAGCGACGTCCACCCTCTCGATGGTGAGCATGCTCAGTCGCCTCCTCTGTCTTCGACCGCCAACCCACGAGCCTCTCTGATCACCGACACCAGAAAGACAATGATCAAGGCGGCGGCAAGTGCCCCAATTGCCAGGTCGTACACCACGACAGTACCAATCGGCGTCGAGATCGAGTGGATTCCGGCAAAGAACAAGATCGCGTTGAACACGATGATGATGGCTCGCACTTCCGTGGGGCCGATTCGGCCATACGAAAGTTGGAAGACGCCGCGCACGTAGGTGGTCAGATACACGTAGACCGACATGAGCAGGTAGCCGACGAGGGCCACTGCGGCCACATCGAACGAAACGTACGGTGACAGTCCCAAGCCGAGAGCGACGAATGTCTCGCTGACTCCGTCGGCGGCGTGATCGACGAAGTACCCGTAGCGAGGCCGCTCGATGTGTCTGTACCTCGCGACCGTGCCGTCCAGCGAGTCTCCGAACCAGTTGATCACCAGACCCAAACTCGCGAGCCAAAGAAACCAGGCCGACAGGTTGCTCGCCCAATAGCCGGCGAACGTCAGGACCGATCCGGCTATGCCGATGTACGTGAGCACATCGGGGGTTGCTCGATCGGGGAGATGACGGGCAAACCACTGAAGAGCTGGGCGCTCCAAGCGCCCCAGGAAGATGTCGTTCACTCGTTCGTGTGAGGATGTCACTGGGGGTTCTCCGGCCACACGGAGAAGAACATCAACCACTGGTCGGGATGCTCGCGGATGATCGTTTCCGCCTCCTTCAGTGTCGCCTTCCAGAGAGACGCAGCAGGGTTGGCGCCGTCCATCGTTCTCGGGTCGAGCTGTTGCACGAGGTTCAGACGGTACCGCTTGTCGGGTAGCCGTTCCACCCAGATGATTTGTAGGAGCGAGTCGGTTGAGGCCGCGAGGCGGGCGAAACCGTCCCAGAGACGGGCGGGCTTGCCGAAGAAGTCCGTGGTTTGCGAGCGCTTTCCTCGTGGAGGAGGACGATCGAGCGAGGTGAAGACGATGCCGCCGGACCGCAATCGTTCGGCTGCCTGGCGGAGCGCGTCGCCAGAGGATGGCGTCAGGATGAGCCCCTCCGTGGAGCGGAGATCGTTGACGAGTTCGTAGCCGGAAGGCGGCAGTGCATAGGAGAGCACCTGCACCTCGTAGGATGTCGAACCGGCGGCGAATCCGATTCCTCCGAGGTCCTGAGTACCCAGATGGGGGGCGACGACGAGGAGTCCGCGACCCTGCCTCCATGCCGGATCGAGAACATCCCAGATCCCCTGCGACATGTCGACGAGGCGACGATTCTCCTCCTGTGAAGCTCCGAGCGCCCGGAAGAAGTCGAACGTGCCACTCGCCGACTGGTAGAGGACCTCAGGCACCATGGTGTCGAGGCGGTGGTCGTCCGGTGTCGTGTCGAGAACCACGCTCAGATTGGAGCGAACGGTCCTCGTCATCTGAGAGTCTCGACGTGCGACGATGCGGGTGACGATCCTGATCACACTGTGGCCGAGCCGGCGGGGGAGAAGCCGGCTCAGGCGGATCGTGAGGCGTGTCCCAGTACCGGTGGTGAGGAAGTGCTGCAGATTCACGACGAACGCAGGGTAGCTGCAGGCTCGTTGCACCCGCAGCCTCGGTCTTCAGTCTTCAGCTCCTCGACAGGTCTACCCTGAGCGACCAGATGACTGACCCCACAACACACCTCGCGATCGATCGGGCCCTCTGTGGCACCCCGACACGCGTTGAGAACGGTGAGGCAGAAGTGCATCTGACACCCACCCCGGACATGGCAGTGGACGATCGCGGTCTGGTCCACGGCGGGTTCGTGTTCGGCCTGGCAGATTACGCAGCGATGCTCGCCATCAACGACCCGAACGTGGTGCTGGGCGGCGCCGAGGTTCGCTTCACCGCACCCGTCCAGGTCGGCGAGGCGCTCATCGCAACAGCCCGTGTCCTCACAGAGAGCGGTCGACGCAGAGTCATCGAGGTGACGGTGCGACGAGGTGAAGAGCCGGTGATGCACGGCACATTCTCGTGCTTCGTGCTCGAACAACACGTGCTGGATCGCTAGATGCACGGCGGCGATCGCATCGTGAAGGTGCTGGTCAGACGGGGCGTGCACACCATCTTCACCCTGACGGGCGGTCACATCGCACCGATCCTGAGCGGCGCTGCTGCACGCGGTCTGCGAGTAGTCGACGTGCGAGACGAAGCGAACGCAGTGTTCGCAGCGGACGCTATATCGAGACTCACAGGCACCCCTGGTGTGGCGGTCGTGACAGCCGGTCCGGGCGTCACAAACACGTTGACGGCTCTCCAGAACGCGCTTCTTGCCCAGTCGCCGTTGCTGCTGATCGGTGGTGCCGCTGCGACGGCGTTGCGGGGACGTGGGGCGTTGCAGGACATCGACCAAGCCGCGGCGGTGCGCCCGCACGTCAAGGCTGTGTTCCGTGCCCGGCGTGTCCGCGACCTCGCCGTCATGGTCGACGAGGCGTTTCATGTTTCTCTCTCTGGTGTCCCCGGTCCGGTGTTCGTGGAGGCGCCGGTCGACCTGTTGTACGCCGAGCAGGTGGTTCGGGATCTGTACCTGTCGGGCGGGAGCCCCGCCGGCAAGACGACCCGTGCGTACCTGCGCTGGCATGTCAGACGTTTGTTCTCGGGTGTCGACGAGGAGACGGAACGTGGGGGAACTGCACAGGTGCCTTCGCCTCCTCGTGCGGCCATGGAACGGGTCGAGAAGCTGCTTCGGGAGGCGAACCGCCCGATCCTGATCGTGGGAAGCGGCGCGATGTCGATCCCCGGCGAGGCTGGGGCGATCGCCACCGCGGTGGAGCGGTTGGGTATGCCCACGTGGCTGGCCGGCATGGCCCGGGGCTTGTTGGGACCGGGTCACCCACTCCATCTCCGTCATCGCAGGCGGGAAGCGCTCGAGGAAGCAGATCTGGTGATCCTGGCCGGTATGCCGATGGATTTCCGTCTCGACTACGGGCGGGTGATACCTCGCAAAGCGAAGCTGGTGACGGCGGGCCGGGACGAGGAGGCCTTGTCGAAGAACCGTCGTCCAACGGTTGCCGCTCCCGGCGATGCGGGCCGTCTCCTGCAAGTTCTCTCAGAGGAGTCCGGGGATGGTGAGTGGCAGGAGTGGCTCGAGCGGCTTCGGGCGAGGGACTCGGAACGTGACGCACAGATCGAACGCCAGGCTGACGAACCGGCGGCCCCGGTCAACCCGCTACGGCTGCTGCAGCGGATCGACGCGGCGATGGCCGACGACAGTGTGATCGTCGCCGACGGTGGCGACTTCGTAGCCTCCGCCTCGTACGTGCTGCACCCGAAGGGCCCGTTGCGGTGGCTGGACCCTGGCGTGTTCGGCACGCTCGGTGTGGGCGCCGGGTTTGCGATGGCCGCGTCGCTGACACGCCCCGGTGCCGAGGTGTGGCTGCTGTATGGGGACGGGGCGGCAGGATTCAGCATCGTCGAGTTCGATACGTTTGCCCGCCACGGCATTCCGGTGATCGCGGTGGTCGGCAACGACGCAGGATGGACTCAGATCGCCCGTGACCAAGTGACGATCCTCGGTGACGACATCGGCACCGTGCTGGCCGCCACCGACTATCACCGCGTCGCCGAGGGGCTGGGCGCAGCGGGACTTCTGCTGGACGATCCGAATCGCATCGACGAGATCCTCACCGAGGCGAAACGAATCGCCGCAGAGGGACGGCCGGTGCTGGTCAACGCGCGCATTGGTGGAACGGAGTTTCGCAAGGGTTCCATGTCCATGTAGGTACCACGTTCTGTGGTGGTTCCCCCGGGGCGAGTAGGGAAAGCGTTCAGGGGAAGGTACCGCAGCGGTGAAGCCGCTTGGGTATAGGGTGTCCGGATCGGACGAGCGGACCTCGCTACGGAATGGTGATCGCTACCGATCCATCCCAGGTTCCTGTCGTTGAGTCCTTGGAGTAGGTGACGTGGACAGGAATCGTGTAGGTGGCGGGCGCAGCGCCCGTCGCGTCGACAAAGAAGGCCGCGTAGTCGGACTCCCCGTCTTCGAGTCGTGCGTCGTGTGCGAGGCTCGTGGACGAGCCGTCGCCCGGATACGTGACGGTGAGCCCGTCGGGTGGGATCACCGTCATCTGGAACCCGTCCAGGCGCGGGGCATTGCCCATGAATGGCACCTGCACCCACCCCGATCCGTTGATCGTGGTGTCGCCACCGGCTTGGCTCAGATCGTTGCCCGTGTAGTCGGCCACCGGCACCTTCACCTGGAAGCTCTGGCTGTGGGACTTGCCTTCTGTCGTAAAGGAGGCTTCGAGATGCAGCTTGACGTCCTTGCTCGCTCCGTAGGGGACGGTCACATGGATAGCTGTGAAGTCGATCTCTCCGTCCGAGAGCGTCGAGTCGGCCCACGTTGAGGCGAATGATCCGGTGTTGCTGGGGTAGCGCACTTCCCACCCCGGATCAGGGCTCTTGACCGTCACTTCGAAGTTCTCGGCATCGCCGCCGGACGCTTCCCACACGATCTCGATCCATGCGGAGTCGCCTGCGAGCACCGTTCCGGTTTGGATCGTGAGTGCGTCGACATTCGCCGGGCCACCGTTGGGGGTGTCGCTCTTCGCGAGGGCAGGTTGCGCGGTCGTGACGACGAGGATCGCGATCAGTGTCATCAGCGTCCTTGCTCTCATAGAGGAGGTATCGGCGAATTGGAGCCGAAAGTTGAGTTCAGGCGCCGCACTGCTGGTCATAGACCGCCCGGACCTCGTCCCTGAGGTTCTGCTGTTTCGTCAGGTCGTCCTTGAACGCTCGGTACTGGTCGGCGCTGACACCATTGCCGGAGAGGCGGGTTTCCAGCTCCGCCTGGATGTCCTGCTGGCTCTCGAAGGTGTAGCGCTGGACGTCGCACATCCAGCGTCCTTCGATCGACGTCAGCAACGCAGCGTCGTAGCGCGGGGCGCAGCTCGCGATGAGCAGTGCTGCGATCAGGATGAGCCAGAACTTCCGCACACTCAGCCCATCGGTTGAACCGGCAGCCTCCTTGAGCCATCCGGCGCGCTAGTGTCTCGCCAGCGCCTGATTCAGCTCCGGCCAGTCGACCGTCAACTCACTCTTCTCCTCCCGCAGGACGGTGAGAGCTGCTTCCCTCAGCATCCCGGACAGGTCGGCGAACGACAGCCCATCGGTACGGCGGGCGAGTTCGTCCAGGTCGACGTCGTCGGCGAACGGCACATCGGACAAACCGAGCAACGCACGGCGCGCCTCGACGCCCGGCAGTCCCAGCTCCAGATGCACTTCGAACCGCCCCGACCGGAGCAGAGCAGGGTCGATCAGGTCGATTCGGTTCGTCGCGCCGATCACGGACACGTCACCTCGCGACATCACTCCGTCCATCTCGGTCAGCAGTGCCGCCACCACCGAGTCGGTCACCGACGTCGTCGACCTGCCCCGTACCGGTGCCAGTGCGTCCAACTCGTCGAAGAACAGGATCGACGGTGCCGCTGCCCTTGCTCTTGCGAACACCTCTCGAACGCCACGCTCGGACTCGCCGACGAACTTGTCGAGTAGCTCGGCGCCCTTGATGGGAAAGAAGGCCGCTCCAGCCTCGTGTGCCAGCGCTCGCACGACAAACGTCTTGCCTGTTCCCGGCGGCCCGTACAGCAGCAGGCCTCGCGGGGGATCGATGCCGAGCTTTCGAAAGCGGTCCGGGTCCGTGATCGGCCAGATCACCGCTTCCGTGAGGCGCTGCTTCACGTCCGAGAGATTCGCCACCTGCTCGAACCCATACGACGGCACCTCTCCCAGGGAAACCGATCCCAGCGATGGGACCGTCGATTCGGTCGCGTCCAGCAGCAGATCGGTGGTGAGTCTGCCTCCGCGCCGCATCGAGAGTGCCGACGCATGGACCACCGTCGCCGTGATGTCCGCCCCCGAGAAGCCGGCAGTTCGGGTCGCGAGGAGGTCGAAGTCGAGTTCGTCGGAAGGAACCCGTGCCGTCGCAGCCTCGAACAGCAGACGGCGCCGAGTCAGATCGGGTGGAGGAATGGTGAGCGTACGGGGGAGGAGACCAGAGCCGGCGACCGCCCTGTCCAGCGTCGTCGCCGACGTCACACCGAGGACACAGGCGACAGTGGGCCGGTCTGCGACCGCGTCGAGGAACCACCTGATGATCGCCGCCACCTGCGTCCGGTATGGGGCCAGGCCCTCATCGCCGGCGACTGCTTCGACCCTGTCCACATACAGGACGGACGGACCGCTCACCTGTTTCACGGCTCGCTCGAGGGTGTTCAGCAGGCTCTCGGGCTTGAACACGAGATTGAGGTTGACGGTTGTGACTGTTGCCCCGGCGCCTTGGGCTGCCGCTGCCACGAGTTCGGATTTCCCACAACCCGTGGGGCCTTCGAGAACGACTCCGGCCACGCTCGGCAGGCCCCACGCCGATGGGAGATCGGCGGGCGATGTCAGGAGTGCCAGCCAGCTCGTGAGCGTCTCGAGCTCTTGTTCCAACCCGGTGAGAACAGGCGAGGTATCCGACACAGGTTGTTCCACTGCGGCTTCCGGGGATGCTTGCGTCGGCTCCGGTGGGCGGGTGCCATCAGGGACGAAGCGTGTTGCGGATGTGACCATCCCCGCAGGCGAAGGTATCACTGCCAGCACCTGCAACCGGACGGAAGCCTGGTTACCGTCGGCGTACGATGCGTCGACGGTCACCGTGTCTCCGGCCGTCACCGGACGGCCTTGGAGTGCATGAACCATTGATCGGGGGTCGAGGTGCTCCCCGGCGATCGTCACGATCTCCGCAGACGCGAGGAGCGCGCGCTTCACATCGATCGCCTGGCCGGCACGGACGCCCGCGTTGGACATCGTTTCGGGTCCCACGAGGATCGCAACCGACTCCGCCACCTCTACCGGGCGCGAAACGGCGTGGGTCGATCCCAGGGAAACGACGCCTCCTCCGGGAAGACCCATTGCAGAGAGCAGTGTCGCGTCGGCGGCCACAAAAGGATCGGTGCCAGGTCGTACGGTGAAGCGCATCGGGGCAATCGTAGGTCCCGCCGAATGCCGTTGGAAAGGTCGGCCCTTGAAAGCAGGAAATTCCAGCCCTTGGTCCGGCATGGCTTCGGCGGGACCAGCTATCACTCTACGTGGCCATCATCTAGCTGGAAATAGGCCGCACGGCCCCATTGGTGAGCGACGGCTCCGGCACGGGTGAACGTGGCAGCATCAGTGGCCCTGTCGCATCCAGGAGCCGGACGGGCCGTCCGGTGAGCCACTGCCACACGAGGTGCGCTTCTTCTGCGATCTCGACCGATGGCGGAGTCTGCGGCCACGAGTCGCACGTGTCGTTCTGCGACGGGGCGAGCATCGGTCCGTGGCGCCCGTTCCACGCAATCGACAGGTGCCCGTGGTCGATGACCGCGCCGTCTCCTTCGGGCGACTGGGCCCAGACAGCACCGGCCCCGTTCATCGCCTGCCACTCACGGCGGCGGGTGAGTGCCCTTGCAAGTGCCCGATATCGATCCCTCATCCAGGCCGCCTCCTCGTACCGTTCGAGGGCGGCGAGCTCGGACATCTTGACCGTCAGCGGTTCGAGCAGCTGGGCCGGGTCCTCGTTGATGCCCTCTCGTACTCTGGCAACGATCGGGGCGTATCGCTCTTTCGAAAGCGAACCGTCACACGGGCACAGTGCGACGCCGAGTTGCGCCGGGGCGCAGAGGGCTTCCCTGCTGCCGGGTTTCGAGGAACAGCGACGAATGGGGACGGCATCCCAGATGGCCGTCATCACCAGCTCGGCGCCCCGCCGGCTTCGGAAGGGGCCAAGGTATGTACCTCCGTCGTCTCGCTGCGACCTGACGAGCGACAGGCGAGGGAACGCCTCGTCGGTGAGTTTGACCCAATGGGACGATTTCGGTGGTTTGGACCGGCGGTTGTGTCGGGGGCGGTGTGAATGGATGAGTCTGAGTTCGGTCACCTCCGCTTCGAGTTCCGTCGCGCACTCCCGATGCTCGATCCGATCGAGTTCCTGAAGCATGGTCGTGACACTGCGCCGGTCGTCGCCGTAGAAGTAGCTGCGGACTCTGGTGCGAAGGTTCTTGGCCTTGCCGACGTAGAAGACGCCACCGTTTCGGTCACGGAACAGATACACGCCGGGACGGCGGGGCAGCTCATCCGTGAGGTGGATCTTCTGGTAGTGCTTCGAACCTCTCGCGGTCGGCAGCTGAAGGAGATCCTCGAGTGCGGTGACGCCCATCGTCCCTGCACGTTCCAGCAGCCGATGCAGGACCCACGCCGTGGCCTGTGCGTCGGCCAGCGCCCGGTGCGTGGGTTTGTGTGGGGAGCGGAAGTGGGCGGCGAGCGTATCGAGTTTCAGGTTGCGAACCTCGCCACGAAGGAGCCTGCGTGCGAGTCCCAGCGTGTCTACGGACCGGTTGCGGAGCTTGCCGTACCCGAGATGCGTCGCGGCCGCATTGAGGAACGAGAGATCGAAACGGACGTTGTGGCCGACGATGACAGCGTTGCCCATGAACTCCAGAAACGTCGGGAGCGCTTCGTCGATCTTCGGGGCGCCCACCACCATCGAATGGGTGATGCCGGTCAGCACGGTGATGAACGGTGGAATCTCTTGTCCGGGATTTACGAGCGTCTGGAACGTCGCCAGCTCTTCGCCGCCCTTGTAGAGGACGGCGCCGATCTCCGTGATGCCGCTGGCGTCCGGTGCGGTTCCGGTGGTCTCGAGGTCGAGGATGCAGAACGGGACGTCATAGAGAGGTGCACCCATTTCCGCGAAGGTGCGCTGCACTGCCAGCGTCACCGACACCATCCTACGAACATGTGTTCGATACTAGAGCAAGGGCGGGACACATTGGAGTTTCCAGTCTCCAAGTGGAGCTGTTCGCTGTCAGGGGTCAGCTGTTCGCTGTCTGAGCGCCTCGTAGAGCACGACACCGGCCGCCATCGCGGCGTTGAGGCTGTCCGCATCACCGTGCATGGGGATGCGAACGAGCTCATCGGCAGCGGCGAGAAGGGTATCGGACAGGCCGTACTGTTCGGAGCCGACGGCGATCGCACACGCTCCGGAGTAGCGGACGTCCCAGTGTGCGCGCTCTGCAAGAGGCGTTGCCGCGATGAGGTGGGTATCTCGGTGACGTAGCCATGCGATCGTTTCCGGGCTGCCGGCGATTGCGAACGGGACGACGAAGAGACACCCGATCGACGCACGCACCACGTTGGGATTGAACGGGTCCGTCGTCGGGTCGGCCACGATGACGGCGTCGACACCTGCGGCGTCCGCCGTGCGAAGCATCGTGCCGAGGTTGCCTGGTTTCTCGATGGACTCCACGAGGAGGATCAGAGGTGCATCCGGAAGCGAGAGATCATCCAGTCCGGCGGGGAACTGGCGGGCCAATGCGACCAATCCCTCCGGTCGATCCCGGTAGCTGACTTTCCGGAAGGGCGCCTCGGCATACTCCACGAGGGTCGCGCCGTTCGCCGCCGCCATGGCGAGCAGTGCCGGCTCGTTCGATCCGAGAAAGAGATCCGGGCAGTAGCCGACCTCTTCGATGTCGATGCCCGCGGCTACGGCTCGCGACAGCTCGCGATAGCCCTCAATCAGGAACCGACTCTCAGCGTCCCTGGTCCGTCGGTTCCTGAGTCGAACCAAGTATTTCACCCTCGGATTGCTGGTCGAGGTGATGATCTCCACCGCTCTCCAATCGTTCGTAGGCAGACTCGAGGCGCCTGCGAGCTCTGTGGCACGCAACACGTACCGTACCCACAGCGGCTCCCAGCCTGCTTCCTATCTCCTCGTAGCTGAGTTCCTCGACCTCTCGCAACCAGAGCAGTTCACGGTCTCGGGTCGAGAGCAGGCTCAACGCTGCGACGATCGTGGCGTGTTCCTCCCCCATCTCGGCCAGCTCGTCCGGATGGCTCGTTTCGGGGGAGATGGGAGGATCAGGCCGTGGTCGGCGCCGCTTTCGGATCCACGTCCTGAGACGGGCTCTGGCGATCGCCCAGAACCATGCCTCGAACGCCACAGGAGCTCGCAGCTTCGGGAGGTTCTTGACCATGGCCTCGACGGTTTCTGCTGCCAGGTCCTCGGCGTCAGGCCCTGGCACGCCGGCGACGCGGAAGAACCCGATCAGACGGGGATAGCCGGCCGAGAACAGGGTCGAAACCGCTTCGCGTTCACGTTCCCGCGCCCGTTCGACAGTCTCGATGTCGGGGGGCCAAGGCAAGCGTCGCGGTTCGTTCACACACACTTGTTACCAGAATACGACGGAAGCCAGGAACCCTACGGAGTTGGTTCGCTCTTGCCGGGAGGCGTGTCACCACCGTGACCGGGAGGCGTGTTTCCGTCGAGCCCCGGAGGGCCGTTTCCGCCGAGGCCCGGAGGGCCGTTCTCGTCGAGCCCCGGGGGCGTGTTCTGATTCCTGTCGGCCATGGCTTGTCTGATCGCGGCCAGAACTTGATCGGAGCGCTTGTCGAACAGCTCGGTGTTCAGATCGCCCTTCGCCGCCTCCGACACCTGTTTGCCGATGCCGAACAGCTCCTTCGCCTGGTCGTTCAGCCGCTGCTGCGCTGCCGGTGGAAGTTCATCCGACTCGATCCCTTTGATGTCCTGCGCGACCTGCGTCAGCACCTGCGCCGCGTGGCTCGTCGGACCGAGTTCCTCCATCGCTTCGGAGGCCGTCTGGAACGCGGTGGCGAGGTCGCCTCGTTCGCTGAGTTTCGCTGCCTCTTGGAAGCGTTCCGCTGCCAGATTCGGATGGAGACCGATGGCCGTTTCGATCTTCTCGTACGCTCGATCGATCCCGTAGAGGGCGTCGCCCGGCGCCGATGAGTTGGCTGCAAGGGCCAAGCCGACGTTCGCACCGGCGAAGATCGCCATTGATCCGAGCACTACGGCTACGCGGCGAAACCACGGTGCGCCTGCCGGCGACTCGGAGAGCGAGCGCGCCGCGATCCGGCCACCCTCGGTGGTGCTGGCTGCTTCGGTGAGGGCATCACCGTAGGCGCGCAGGTCGCGAATCGTTCTCATCTCACCATGCAAGTCTCTCTGCGATTCGCCGTGTTACAGGCAACGATCGAGGCGCATTCACAGTCGATCCACGTACAAGCTTTGCAGTGCCCGGCCGAGCGATCCCGTTTCGTCGGACAGCTCCGACTGTGCGGTGCCCACGCCGTGTGGTTGGAGGACGGTCGCCGAGCGCATGAAGATCCAGGTCCCCACCGGCTCCCGGTGGAGGTACACGGTCAGATCGGGGTTGATGAACAGGAGCTCATGCCAGTCGGCCAGCGACGACATGCCGTTTCCGCAGTCCGCGGCTGCCAGCACGCGCTGGAGTGGTGTCGGAGGTTCATCGTCGACGACGTCGACGGCGAGGCGAATCCAGGCAGTGGCGGGGCCCGGCTCGGTCATGGAGCCTTCCACGAACCGAACATCGAGCGCATCGGTGACGAAGCTCGTGTATCCAAGAGAGAATCCGGGCCCGCGCCGCTCGGGGATCGGTGGGACTGGTACCGTCGGCGTTTCAGGTACGTCCAGCCCGTCGTGGCGACGAATGCGAAGAGCCCGCGCCGCGGCGACCGGTGTCCCTTCCATGGTGAGCGACGCCGAGATGATCTCCACCCGCTTGCCGGTTCGAACGACTTCGGCGGTCGCCTCGAGACGGGCGATCGGAACAGGGCGGAGGAACTCCGCTGTGAATCTGGCGGTGAACATCGCCGGGGTGCCGACCTGTTGCATGACACCGGCCATGAGTGCCGCCGGTGCGCCGCCATGCTGTGCATCGGGGCTCCATGGTCCCGTGGTGAGCTCGGTCGCGCGAAAGAGCCTCGTGCCGAGCCGTTCATAGAGAGCCGTCACCAGCGCTCCCGATGAATGACGTCCTGGAGAGGACGTCGACCCCGTCGCAGCGACGCCGACCGGTGATCGCGGGCGGCATGGCCGATGGTCACGACACCGATGGGGAGAACGTCGTCCGGCAGATCGAGGAGCTGTTGGAGCCCGGGGATCGAATGTACGCCGAGGAACCCGGCCGCCAGTCCTTCGTCCACCGCTCCGAGCAGCAGGAGCATCAGCGACGCTCCTGCGTCCACCCACCAGTAGGGAACGGGCCATGCGATCTCCGTGCCGTCGTCACGCAGCTTGTCGGGTTCGCTGTAGCGGCGGTGGTAGGCAGCCTCCGAGACGCACACGACCACATGAACGGGTGCCTTGCTGATCCACGGGTCGAACCCACTGGCCACGTACGCCGGCTCGCCCGCCAGCTCGGCGATCGCGAGCCGGGTCGTTCCATCCGTGACGACAACGAACGACTGACCCTGGGTGAAGCCGGCACTCGGGGCTCTGGCTCCGAAGGCAACGATCCGGCCGACCGTCGCCGGGTCGACCGGATCGTCCGTGTAGTTGCGCACCATGCGGCGGTGCCGCACGACGTCGCCGAACTCCAAAGCGCTACAACTCCTTCACCGCGTTCACGATGTCACTGATGCCCTTCTTCGCATCGGCGAAGAACATCAGTGTGTTGTCCATGTAGAAGAGCGGGTTGTCGATGCCTGCGAACCCGGGTGACAGGCTGCGTTTGATCACGATCGCGTGCTTCGCGTAATCGACGTTCATGATCGGCATCCCATGGATGATGCTGGATGGATCGTCGCGGGCAGACGGATTCACGACGTCGTTGGCTCCGACGACGAGTGCGACGTCTGTGTGCGGGAAGTCGTCTTCGATCTCGTCGAGAGCGAACAGCTTGTCGTAGGGCACGTCGGCCTCTGCAAGCAGCACGTTCATGTGACCGGGCATACGGCCTGCAACGGGGTGGATCGCGTAGCGAACCTCGACGCCGCGCTCTTCGAGCATGTCGGCGAGTTCCTTCAGATTGTGCTGCGCCTGGGCGACGGCCAGGCCGTAGCCGGGCACGATGATCACAGACTCGGCATAGCCCAGAGTGATCGCGACATCTTCGGAGTTTGCGCTTCGGACGGGCTTTGCCTCGCCGCCCACGGGGCCACCGCCACCGTCACCGCCGAATGCGGCGAACAACACGTGGCCGAGGGTCCTGTTCATGGCCTTCACCATGATGTTGGTGAGGATCAATCCAGACGCTCCAACCAGAGCACCGGAGATGATGAGAGCGTTTTCCTGGATGACGAAGCCGGCCAGCGCAGCTGCGATGCCGGAGAACGCGTTCAGGAACGAGATCACGACCGGCATGTCCGCACCGCCGATCGGGATGACTCTTACGATCCCGAGGATCAGCGCGAGCGCCAGCAGCACCCACATAACGAGGGCGTTCGGGCTGATGACCAGCCACACGATCAGGGCGATGATCAGTAGTACGAGCACCGAGTCGCCGACCTTCTGGCCCGGGTAGCTGAACGGACGACCCGGAACGAGGCCTTGGAGCTTGGCGTAGGCAACGAAGCTCCCCGACAGGGTGACGGCACCGACGAGCACGGTCAACGCGACGGTGATCGCAGCTTGCAGGTTGAACTCGGTCGTGCCGTGCTTCTCGATCAACTCCGCAGCCGCGACAAGTGCAGAAGCACCACCGCCGAAGCCGTTGAATGCTGCGACGAGCTGCGGCATGGCGGTCATCTCGACCGTCCTTGCCAGCCACAACCCGACGCCACTGCCGACGACGATGCCGGCCACGATGACCCACGGGTTGAGGATCTCGTAGTGGATGAGCGTCACGATGATCGCGAGCAACATGCCGGCTCCGCCGATCTGATTGCCGCGTCTGGCCGTCGCCGGGCTCTGGAGTCGTTTCAAACCGACGATGAACAGCACCGCAGCGAGCAGATACAGGTAGCCGGCGAGTACCGGACTGATGAGACCCTGGTTCATGGCCGGTCCTCACGCTTGAACATCTGCAGCATCCTGTCGGTGACCCAGAACCCGCCGACCACATTGATCATGGCGAACGACACGGCGAGGAACCCGAGGATCACACCCGCCACGCCGCCGTACCTGCCGGCAACGACCAGAGCGCCGATGATCGTGATGCCCGAGATCGCGTTCGATCCCGACATCAGGGGTGTGTGCAGCGTCGGCGGCACCTTTGTGATGACTTCGAACCCCACGTAGGCAGCGAGGACGAAGACGGTGATGGAGATCAGGAGGTCCATCAGCTCACTCCTCCTTCCAGCATGGACCGCACACGGTCGTTCACGACCTTCCCATCATGGGTGATGCACGCTCCGGCGGTGATCTCGTCCTCGAGATCGATCCTCAATCCCTCCTCGTGCATGAGATGCGAGAGAAGGTTCATCGTGTTACGGGCGAACATCTGGCTTGTGTGCGTGGCGACCCCACTCACCAGATCGGTCGGAGCGAGGATCTTGACGCCGCTGTGAACAACGACCTCGTCGGCGACGGACAGCTCACAGTTGCCTCCCGTGCTGACTGCCAGGTCGACGATCACCGAACCGGGGTGCATCGCTTCGACCATCTCCCGCGTCACGAGCAGGGGTGCCGGTTTCCCCGGGATCGCCGCTGTCGATATCACGACGTCGTGGCGGGCGACATGTTCACCCAGCTGCATCAACAGGCGCCGTTGCGCATCTTCTTCGAGCTCACGTGCGTAGCCGCCTGCGGCCTCGTCGCTCTGCTGTTCGAGTTCGAGGTTCACGAAGCGGGCACCCAGACTCTCGACCTGCTCTGCGACCGCTGCTCGCACGTCGTAGGCCGATACCATCGCTCCGAGACGTCTCGCCGTGGCGATGGCCTGAAGTCCTGCAACTCCGGCACCCAGCACGAGCACCTTCGCGGGGGCGATCGTTCCGGCCGCCGTGATCAACATCGGGAAGAACTTCGTAATGGTGGTCGCAGCTTCCAGCACTGCCTGATAGCCCGCGGCGGTCGCCTGCGACGACAACACGTCCATCGACTGGGCCTTCGTCGTGCGTGGCACCGTCTCGAACGCCAGCGTGGTAACGCCGGCGGTTGCCAGAGTCGCCGCCACGTCAGGTCGATCGAGGGGCTCCACGAGCCCTATGAGAACGGCCCCGCGCTTCATGAGCGCGACTTCCTCCGAATCGGGCGGTCGCACGGATACCACCACGTCGCAGCCCCACGCGGAAGACGCTTCCGGAACGATGGAAGCGCCTGCATTCGTGTATTCCTCGTCGAGGAATCCGGCTGCTGTGCCGGCTCCCTCTTGTACCACCACCTCGAGTGACTGTTTCACGAGCCGGGCTGTGACATCAGGGGTGATGGCGACTCGCCGCTCACGTGGAGCGGTCTGGTTGGGTACGCCTAGCTTCATCTCCTGTCCACCTTGCTTTCTGCCTGCAATCTACGGGAACGACATCCGATTCCCAAGTTGGGGTGCCGAATCGTCTTCGGAAGAGATTCCGCCGATGAGCGAGACCTCCCGGAGTACCGTTGTCGGGTGGATGTCGGGTACTACAGGGACCTTGTCAGACCCCTTGTCGAGGGCCGCAAGTTCATTCTTGGTGGCGCCGTTCTGGCGGGGTACCCGGGCCCCGTCAGACAACTGCGGTCTCTCGGGGCAGAGCGGCTCTTCCTCGTTGCTTCCGGACGGGGAACGGGCGAGATCCCTTCCGAGGAAGATGCCGAGTGGGCGATCCTCGACCTGACGGCCAAGGATGTCATCGACAACATCCGAATCACGGCGGCAGCATTGGCGAACCTCCCCGGGGAGGTTCGGACCGCGATCGACGCATGGGATCCGGATGGGGAAGCGGTGATGCTCGGTCAGCCGTTCTACTCGGGAACCAGTATCGCGGGGCGACCGGTGTGGGGAGGACGACGTCCAGAGTGGGAAGCGCTCGAGGACAAGGTGCGTGTCGACGCAGTGTGGGACGCCGCCGGGATTCCGAGGGCACCGTCGCAGGTCGTTGCCGCGACCGGCGAAGAGTTGAGTCTGAGCCAACACCGGTTCGATCGAGGGCTGGGGACGGCATGGGCAGGCGACGCGAAGGAGGGGTTCAACGGGGGAGCGGTCTACGTGCGCCGGGTGCGGACGAGCGAGGACGCAGAACAGGCTCGTAGCTTCTTTGCAGGACACTGCGACCGTGTTCGAGTGATGCCATTCTTGGAAGGGATTCCCTGCTCGATCCACGGGATGGTGTTTCCCGACGAGGTCATCGCCTTTCGGCCGTGCGAGATGATCATGCTCCGTCCCGACCGTGGGACCAGACTGCACTACGGGGGAAGTGCGACGTTCTGGGACCCTGCGGATGCCGACCGGGAGGCGATGCGTGCTGTTGCCCGTTCGGTAGGCGGTGTCCTGCGCGAGGCGGTCGACTACCGAGGAGGGTTCACGATCGACGGGATCATGACGGAGGAGGGCTTTCTTCCGACGGAGCTGAACACTCGCGTCGGCGCGGCGATTGGGGGTCTGCTCGCAGGTGTGCGCGACCTTCCGTTTGGCATGATCCAGCGCGCGTTGATCGAGGGCGAACCTCTGGATTATCGTCCCGGCGACTTGGAGCGTCTCGTGGTCGATGCTGCAGACGCGCACCGCGGCGGTGGCGCTCTGGCAACCGTTGACCGGCCGCAAGTGGAAACCGACGGGAGGTCGCTCGTTTTCGAAGGAGATAGTTACCGATTGGCTGGGGACGGAGAGGAGGCAGACGCATCCCTGCAGTTCGGACCGGGTCCAACCGGCGGATTCGTGTTCTTCCGTCCGGATCCCGAAAGGACGCCCGCAGGGCCGCCCTTGGCTGCTCGCGCCGTTGCCGCGCTGCACCTGGCCGACAAGATCTGGGACCTCGGCATCGGACCGCTCTCTCCGGCACGGCGGGTGCGGTGACGCCGAACGGCCGGTCATCGGTCGAAACTCGCGGCTCGTCTGGCGCGAACGGCCGCGTGCTGGCAGAGTGATTGCTGCGCGGAGGTAGACATGCTGAGCCTCATCGACCTGCACAAACGGTATGGAGACGTCGTGGCCCTCGACGGGGTGAGTTTCGAGGTGAGACCAGGTCGTGTCGTCGGGTTTCTCGGTCCGAACGGGGCGGGCAAGACCACCGCGATGCGCTGTGTCTTCGGGCTGGTTCGTCCCGACAGCGGTGAAGTGAGATGGAACGGCTCGTCAGTTGGACCCCGGGATCACCTGCGGTTCGGGTACATGCCGGAGGAACGCGGTCTCTACCCAAAGATGAAGATCAGGGAGCAGCTCGTGTACTTCGGGCGTCTCTCCGGGATGGACCCGTCGGCGGCGTCGTCCGCTGCCGACCGCTGGCTCGGTCGCCTGGGTCTGGCCGACAGGGCGCTCTCGAAACTCGAGGACTTGTCGCACGGGAACCAGCAGCGCGTCCAACTCGCAGCATCACTCGTTCACGATCCCGAGTTGGCCGTGCTCGACGAACCGTTCGCAGGTCTCGACCCAATCGGCGTGGAGGACATGTCGGCGACGTTGACGGAGCTGGCCGGCGGCGGTGTGGGCATCATGTTTTCGAGCCACCAGCTGGACCTCGTACAAGACGTGTGCCAGGACGTCGTGATCATCGACCACGGACGTGTGGTGTTGGCCGGAGGCCTGGCCGAACTCCGCGACCGATCCGACTACCGCCACCTCGAGATCACCGTGGACGGGAACCCGTGGGCACCGGATCTGCCGGGGATCGAAGCAGTCGGTGACAACGGTCAGAGGTATCTCATTCGGGCAGGGGCGGACGTAGAG
Source organism: uncultured Acidimicrobiia bacterium (assembly GCA_964594235.1). Lineage (GTDB taxonomy): Bacteria > Actinomycetota > Acidimicrobiia > Spongiisociales > UBA4744 > CAYLHS01. The sequence goes on along the minus strand of CAZQMF010000022.1, from coordinate 7,979 downwards.
GCGGTCCTTCATCGTGCCAAACAGGACGGAACCGTGACCAGCTTCAGCTTCGAACCTCCGAACCTCTCGGATCTGTTCAGACAGGCGGTGCGACGATGAGTCCGCTCAAGCAGGTGTTCCTGATCGCCCAGCGAGATTTCCTTCAGCGCATCCGGAGCAGGGCGTTCCTCATCTCCATGCTGATCGTGGTCGGGGTTGTGGTCGTCGCTGGGCCGCTTCTCGCGGCGGAGAGTGCCGCTCCGAAGCCCTACAAGATCGGGGTGACCGGAACGGTGCCCGACGGTTTCCAGCAGGCCGTCGAAGCTTCAGCCTCGGCATTCGATAGAACGGTCGCGGTCACCAGCTATGGCTCAACGGACGAGGGCGAGGCAGCGTTGAAGAATGGCGACGCCGACGTCCTCCTCGTGGACGGCACCCAGCTCGTGTGGAAACAGGATCCGAGCTACCAGCTTTCGGCGATCGTGACATCGGCCGTCCAGGGCCTCAAGCGATCGGAGACCATCGCGACGCTCGGTCTGTCGGACCAGCAAGCCGCGCAGTTGCTCACTCCGGAGCCCCTCGCGAGCAGGTCGCTGACGGCGCCCGATCCCTCCGAGGCGCCAAAGCAGGTGGCCAGCTACGTCGGCTCGATGCTGCTGTACATCTCGATCCTCATGTTCGGTCAGTTCGTGATGATCGGGGTGATGGAGGAGAAGCAGTCGAGGGTGGTCGAGGTCGTGTTGTCCCGGACACGGCCACGACAACTACTCGCCGGCAAGGTGCTCGGGATCGGACTCCTCGGTGTCATCCAGTTGGTTGTGATCGGTGGGGCCGCCCTGTTCACCCTGAGCAGAGCGAATGTCGTGAATGTCGACCTGGCCGGTATCGGCGCGAGGGTCGCACTCACGGTGCTCGCCTGGTACCTCCTCGGGTACGCGCTGTTCGCCGTTCTCTATGCAGCACTCGGCGCGACGATCTCCCGTCAGGAAGACGCACAGGGAGTGGCGTTCATCCCGATCCTGGCGATTGTCCCCGGGTTCTTCTTGTCGATCTATGCGCTCGAGGAGCCAAACGCGCTGCTGCCGCATCTCGGTTCGATCATTCCGCCGTTCTCGCCGTTCGTCATGCCGACCCGCATGACCGTGACGGACGTCCCGACCTGGGAGGTGGCGCTGTCCGTCATGCTGATCCTGCTGGCCACCTACTGGGTGCTGCGACTGGGAGCGCGCATTTATCAGGGGTCGATCCTGCGTATCGGCGCCAAAGTGAAGTTGCGGGACGCGCTCAAAGCCGGCAGGGAGCGGTAGTACCCGATCCTCTATCCCGTTCTGGCGTGAGTTCGCTGCACCCTCCCCGTTCTGGCGTGAGCTCGCTGGCCATTTCACGGTTTACTCACGCAAGAACAGGGAAGGGGCGCGGGCAACTCACGCAAGAAGGCGTTGGTGTGTCCCTCGTCTCGGCCTATGGTCCAAGGGGGAAGCCAAGGAGGTGCTTCATGGACGTCGGGTTCATCGGTCTCGGAATCATGGGTTCGGGAATGGCGCGCAATCTCATCGACGGGGGGTTCGATGTGGTGGTTTGGAATCGCACCGCGGCGCGCATGGCTCCGTTCGTCGAGGCCGGGGCGACGGCCGGAACGTCACCGGCGGATGTGGCTCGCAGATGTGAGATCGTGATGCTTTGCGTCTCCGACTCACCGGACGTCCGTGAGGTCGTAGCGGGTGCGGGGGGCATGATCGAAGGGCTGCATGCCGGGTCGCTGGTCGTCGACCATTCCACGATCAGTCCATCGGTCACGGTGGAGCTTGCCGGCATCGTCGAAACCAAGGGCGCGCACTGGCTCGATGCTCCGGTCAGTGGCGGAAGTGAAGGTGCCGCGAGAGGAACGCTTGCCGTGATGGTCGGAGGAGACGCGAGGCAGCTCGAACGGGCCCGTTCCGCGATCGATGCATACGCGTCGACCGTCTCCCATGTCGGTCCGACAGGTGCCGGTCAGATGGCGAAACTCGTCAACCAGATTCTCGTTGTGGTCACCGGACTTGCAGTGAGTGAGGCTCTGGTGTTCGCCCAGGGCGCGGACCTCGAACTCCGTTCGGTGCTGGCTGCGGTCGAGGGAGGGGCAGCCGGTTCGTGGATGCTGTCGAACCGCGGTCCACAGATGATCGAGCGTGACTGGCGACCAGGCTTCACGATCGATCTCCAACAGAAGGACCTTCGCCTGGTGCTCGAAGCCGCCGACGAGATGGGTGTGTCGCTCCCCGCGACGGCCCTCGTGTTTCAGATGTACAGGGCACTCCAACACCGAGGGTTTGGAACCGAGGGCAACCATGCGCTCGTGAAGGCGCTGGAGGCGCTCGCCGGGTTCGAGGTGGGCCGCTGACCCAGTCTCGTCAGTGCCGGCCGGAATATGTACGGCCAGCTTTGAGCAGACCACGGAATGTCGGTGTCCTCACCTAGGCTCGGGTTCCATGATTCGACTCGACCACGTCTCGAAGGTGTTCCCGGGATCGGACAGGCCCGCCGTCGGCGATCTCTCATTCGAGGTTCCCGCGGGAGAGATCGTGGTGCTGGTGGGGCCGTCGGGGTGTGGCAAGACCACCACGCTCAAGATGATCAACAGGTTGATCGAGCCGACGTCCGGTGAGATCTGGATCGACGGTGCACGAGCCACGACCCAGGAACCACACGTGCTGCGTCGCAAGATCGGCTACGTCATCCAGCAGATCGGGTTGTTCCCACATCGCACGATCGCCCAGAACATCGCAACGGTCCCGCAGCTTCTCGGCTGGGAGCGCGGACGGATCGAGGCCCGCGTCGCCGAGCTGATCGAGTTGGTGGGCCTCGATCGGGATGTGGTAGATCGATACCCGGCGGAGCTGTCAGGAGGTCAGCAGCAGCGAGTTGGTGTCGCAAGGGCACTTGCCGCGGATCCGCCCGTCATGCTGATGGACGAGCCCTTTGGGGCGGTCGACCCCATCGTGCGGGCACGCCTCCAGGAGGAACTGAAGGTGCTCCAGGCCCGACTTCAGAAGACGATCGTGTTTGTCACGCACGACATCGACGAGGCGATCGGTCTTGGCGATCGAGTCGCGCTCCTCAACGAGGGTGGTGTCCTGGAGCAGTACGCACCACCTGAGGAGATTCTGCGGGCACCCGCCAATGACTTTGTCGTGAGGTTCCTGGGCAGCGAGCGAGGGCTCAGACGTCTTTCGCTCATCAGCGTCGACACCGTGCCACTCGACTGGGGGCCGGTCGTGGAAGCGGACACCTCCACCCAGAGCGCGCGTGCGGTCATGAACGAGCATGGCAGCGACTGGGTCGGGATCGTCGATCACGGGAGATTGCGCGGCTGGGTGTGGGGTTCGGAACTCGTCCACCACGAGATGATGGCGGAGCTCCACCCAAGGCCGTTCTCGGCTCGCCTCTCGCGTGGAGACACCCTTCGGCAGGCCCTCGACGCAATCGTGACCTCCAAGACGCAGATGGCAGTGGTTGTCGATGGTGATCGTTACCTGGGGATGTTCAGCGCCGATCGCCTGAACGAGGCGTTGCTGTCGTGATCATGGCGCAGACGACTGAGCCGTTCATGCGGTGGGGCTGGGTGTGGTCCCACCTGGATCTCATCTGGAGCCGCACCGTGGAGCATCTGGTGCTGACCGGAATCGCGCTCGGTATCGGATTCGTCATCTCCGTGGTGTTGTCGGTGATTGCCTTGCGGTACCGGAAGACATACGCGCCGATCACGTGGGTCACCGGGGTCCTGTACTCGATCCCGTCGCTTGCGTTGTTCGTGATGCTGATTCCGATCACCGGGCTCTCGGTGACCACCGCAGAGATCGGATTGGTCTCGTACACGCTGCTCATCTTCATTCGCAACATCGTCGCCGGAATCGACGGTGTCCCTCAGGAAGTGAGAGAGGCGGCCATGGGCATGGGGTACACGAGACGAAGGATGCTCTTGGAGATCGAACTTCCCATTGCCCTGCCGGTCGTGATCGCGGGCGTCAGGATTGCCACAGTGACCACTGTGGGTCTGGTGACGATCACCGCCCTCATCGGGCTCGGAGGTCTTGGTCAGCTCATTCTCGATGGCCTCAACCGTCTCTTCACCACGCCATTGATCGTCGGTGCGGTTCTCTCCGTTGTGCTCGCCCTCCTCCTCGACTTTGCCCTGGTCTTCTTGGAGCGGGCGCTGACGCCCTGGGCCCGGAGGAAGGCAACGGTCTGATGGGCTTTCTCAGTGACGTCGTGCGATGGTTTTTCGATCCGGCGAGCTGGCAGGGATCGGGAGGGATCCCGTCGCGTGTCCTCGAGCATCTCTCACTGTCCGTATGGCCGGTCCTGCTGGCAGCCGCCCTTGCATTGCCTGCCGGTGTGCTGCTCGGTCATCACAGGAGAGGTGCCATGCTCGCTATTTCCGTCGCGAACATCGGGCGAGCACTGCCATCGTTCGCGGTGTTGGTTGTCGGAATCCCCATATCGTTCCGGTTCGGGCTCGGGGTCAGCTACTGGCCCGCCTTCGGTGCACTCTTCCTGCTGGCAATCCCGCCGATGCTCACCAACGCCTACACCGGCGTACGCGAAGTAGACGCGGGCACCGTCGAGTCCGCCCGCGGCATGGGGCTCACCGAGGGGCAGGTCCTTCGTCGGATCGAGATACCGATGGCCCTGCCGGTGATCATCACCGGTGTTCGAGTCTCGGCGGTGCAGGTCGTCGCAACCGCGACGCTTGCGGCGCTCATCGGGGGAGGGGGACTCGGCCGCTACATCATCGACGGGCTCGCAACCCGCGATATCGTCGAGGTGTTCTCCGGTGCGCTGCTGGTTGCAGCGCTGTCCATCGTCACGGAGGGCCTCTTCTCGCTGATCGAACGACTCACGGTCTCGCCCGGCATCGTCCGTACGGTCGACCTCGCGGACATCTCACAAGTTCCGAAAGGTTTCTGAGCCCGAAACGGTAATCGACGATTTCCCGTAGTGACGATTTCCCGTAGTGTTGTCGCGCACTCGGGTCTACGGGAAGGTCCCAGACTCGCAAACGTAGGGAGGAAACCCATGCGGATTGCACGCCGCACAGGCGTCTTCGGGGCGATCCTCGTGGCGTTCGCCATCGTGGCGACGTCATGTGGAGGATCGGGTGGAGATGCCACCACCATCAAGGTTGGTTCGACCAACTTCACGGAACAGGAGATCCTGGGAGAGATCTACGCCCAGGCGCTCGAAGCCAACGGTTTCTCGGTCGAACGGAAGTTCAAGCTCGGTGCCCGTGACATCGTCGAGCCTGCACTCGAGTCAGGCGAGATCGACCTGTACGCCGAGTACGCGGGCACTGTGCTCGAGTACCTCAACAATGGCGCAGGAGAGGCCAGTGGAGATGTAGCTGCCACGGTTGACAAGCTTCGGGAACGTTTCAAGGACAGGGGAGTGACGGTGCTCGACGCCTCACCGGCCGTCGATACCAACGCGCTGGTCGTCACCCAAGACACGGCATCCACGTATGGGCTGACGAAGATCAGCGACCTGGAGCCGATTGCGGGTGATCTCGTTCTCGGCGGACCGCCGGAGTGTCCGGATCGTCCGTTCTGTCTGATCGGCTTCGAGAACACCTATGGGTTGCATTTCAAAGAGTTCAAACCCCTCGACACGGGAGGACCGATCACGGTCGCCGACCTCGAGAACGGAGAGATCGATGTGGGCCTCCTGTTCTCCAGTGACGGGGCGATTGCCGCGAAGAACTTCGTGGTGCTGGATGATGACAAGCATCTGCAGCCGGCCGACAACATCGTCCCGGTTGTGAGAACGGCTGCCGACAGCCAGAAGCTCAACGATGTGATCAATGCCGTCTCGGCGAAGATCACGACGAGCGAGCTGTCACAGATGAACAAGCTCGTCAACATCGACAAGGAAGACGCATCGACCGTCGCGCACGACTGGTTGGCGGCCAACGGGTTCATCAGCGGCTGATCCGGTGGCGCACCCCGGTGTTTCGGCCCGGGGTGCGCCCCTCCCGCAACGACCCGTTTCGCGTAGCATCAGGGCATTCGATCGAGGAGACTGCATGTCCAGCGCGTCCGGCTACTACCGCCACCCGACCGTCCACGGCGACACGGTCGTTTTCGTCAGCGAAGACGACCTCTGGGCAGTGGGGCTCGAAGGGGGCGACGCACAACGGCTGACTGCGAGCCCGGGCACGATCACTTTTCCTCGCTTCTCGCCGGACGGCTCCAAGGTGGCGTTCACCGCCAAAGACGAGGGGCATCCCGAGGCATACGTGGTGGACTCCGACGGAGGATCCCTCGAACGCCTGACCTGGATGGGTTCACTCACGCAGGTCGTCGGATGGACGGGTGACGGTGACAGGGTGATTGTCGCGTCGGACTTCCAGCGACCGTTCACGGGTCAGATGCACCTGCACATGACGGACGGGCACCGCACCGAACCGATGAACCTGGGGGTTGCCCGAGCCATAGCGTTTGAGCCAAATGGCCCAGGCGTGGTGCTCGGCAGGAACACCTACGACCCTGCCCGATGGAAGCGGTACCGTGGTGGCTTTGCGGGGACTTTCTGGGTCGATCGAGGAGGCAACGGTGAGTTCACCAGACTCGTCGATCTCGAAGGCAATCTGGCATCCCCGATGTGGATCGGGAAACGGATCTACTTTCTCTCCGACCACGAGGGGGTAGGCAACCTCTACTCGGTCACGCCGACAGGAAGGAACATCGAGCGGCACACGGACCACGATGGCTTCTACGCTCGCTGGGCTTCCACCGACGGGCGCACCGTCGTATACCACGCCGGCGCCGACCTGTGGGCATACGACGTCCGATCCGGTGAGGCGCACAGGCTCGATGTCCGCATCCCGAGTTCTCGCAGTCAGCGCAATCGCAAGTTCATCTCGCCTGCCAAGTACCTCGAGAGCATTGCACTCCACCCGAAGGGGCACACCATCGCCCTCACCGCTCGAGGGTCGGTAGCGTCGTTGCCGCTTTGGGAGGGGGTGCCCGTCATCCACGGGGGAGGTTCCCGGGTTCGATACCGGCTCGCGTCGTGGCTGCCGGACGGCACGCGTCTGGTTGCCACCACGGATCAGAACGGAGATGAGGCTCTCCTGGTGTTCGGCGAGGACGGCGAGAAAGTCGTGAGGGCCGATGTCGGCCGGCCTGTGACGATGGCGGCCGCGCCGGTCGGTGACGATCGTGTGTTGCTCACCAATCAACGCCAGCAGGTGCTGATCGTCGACCTCGCCTCGGGTTCGGTGACCGAGGTGTACCGCAGTCAGGTCGATCGGATCCAGGGCGCGACGTGGTCACCGGACGGACGGTGGGTCGCGTTCGCGGCGTTCACAGCAAGGCGAAGCTGCTCGTTGTTCCTTTTCGATACGGACAAAGGCGCTCTTCACCCGGTGACACGCACCGATTTCGTAGACACCGACCCCTCCTTCGATCCAGGCGGCCAGTATCTGTACTTCGTCTCTCGACGTGTCTATGACCCCGTCTACGACAGCTTGTACTTCGACCTCGGGTTCCCGAAGGGCATGCGACCGCACCTGCTCACTCTTTCGATGGCCACGCCGTCGCCGTTCTCCGCGGTGTCACGGACACCTCGCCCGCCCGGCGAGCCGAATGGCAACGAAAAGGGCGACGCGAAGGACGAACAGGACGTGGCGCCAGTCGAGATAGACCTCGACGGTATCGAGGACCGCGTGGTCGCATTCCCCGTACCGGAAGGTCGATATGAACGCGTCCTCGGCGTACAGAAACGGGTCTTGTTCTCCTCTCGTCCCGTCGAAGGATCACTCGACTCGAACTGGGCCGACACCGAGCCGGCACCCAAAGGCAAGCTGGAGAGCTACGACTTCACCCAGGACAAGGTCGAGCCGGTCATGGATGGGATCTCCGACTTTTCGGTGTCTCTCGATGGGAAGGTCGTGGCGATCCGTGCCGCGAAGAAGCTTCGCGTCGTCCCGGTGGCGTTCAAGGAGACGGAACCGAAGCCGGGGG
>CAZQMF010000021.1:0-29687 GCA_964594235.1 uncultured Acidimicrobiia bacterium | reverse complement strand
AGCACAGGTCTGAAAAACCTGGGGTCGGCAGTTCGATTCTGCCCCTGGCCACCACTGGCCCCAGGTTGAAGACCTGGGGCCGTCTCCGTTTGGGTGTCGCCGGAGCGTCTACGAAGGCCGAGAAGCATGCCTCAGCCAGACTCGATGCCCAGCGGCTGCGGCGAACAGCCCTGCCACAAAGAACGGAAGCACACCGTATCCCTCGAGCCAGATCCTCGAACCGTGCAGCCACCAGGGATCCGGCAGGGCATCGATCATCAGCGGACCGTATGTCACGACCACCAGTACGGCCGCAACCCAGAACGGCGTGGCGGGAATCCGTCGCCAGAACACCAGGCCCGCGACGGCCGCTCCGATGCCGAGCAGGACCAGAACGTACACGCCCGTGTCGAGGGCGTCGCCACGACTGGACGCCAGATACAAGCCGTTGCTGAGAGGGAACACCCACCGTGCCATCACCCCGAAGAGAAGCACACCGGCCGCACCCCAGCCTGCCGTCCTCAGTATGGCGAAGACGTCGCCATGGCTTCGGAGCCCGGGCGACCGGGTGTCAGCGGTCCTCGTGTCCATGACCCTCTCCTCCTCCGGTCGGCGTCTCAGGCCTTGGTGCAGCGTCGCATACGTTGCACATGCAGTAACCCTTCACCCGAGTATTCGTTGCGACTGGGGTTCTGGTTCGCGGTCACATCACCGCCCGTGGCCCAATGGTTCACGTCGATTCGCACAGAACCACGCCGTGTACACCGAACCAAAATGTGTGGATGGTCCGCCGCCAGGCAGCCACAGCATCCTTGACCTGCGAACCGGTAGGTCAGCCTTCTGCGCCGCCGGTGAAGTTCCACGAGGCGAGGTGCAGGGTCGGCACGTGGGTGAACCTGGGTCCGAACTCGCCATCGGCGAACCGGGCATCATCGGCCACGCCGAGCAGACGGTCAGGACCGAGCGCCCCGAAGAACGACTGCGTGAAGCGCAGGTTCGTGACGGCGCCGCTGATTCGGCCGTTCTCGATCATGAACGTTCCGTTGCGCGTGAGTCCGGTAGCCACCATCGTTTTCGGATCGAGGATGCGGCAGTAGTTGAACGTCGAAACATAGATGCCACGTTCGACACCGGCGATGAGTTCATCGACGGTGCGGTCACCGCCGGCAACGAAGATGTTCGTCGCCACCGGGCCCACGCCTTCCGCTCCGGGGAAATGGTGACCGGTCGAAACCGTGCCTGCCTTCCGAGCGGTCCTCCTGTTGTGGGCGATGTCCTTCGTCACACCGTTCGACACCAACTCGAGACGCCGCTTCGCCGTTCCCTCCGTATCGAACGGCACGCCGACCGCCCGTGCGTCCGTGGCGTCGTCCCACATCGAGAAGCGTCGGTCGAACTGCTGGGAGCCAATCTCCGCAAACGACTGCCCTTCGCTCACCATCTTCCCGTTGAATCCGTAGAACGCGAGGAACATCACGACCGTCGCTACGGCTTCCGGCGCCAGAATCACCTCGTAGACGCCGGGCTTGGCATCGAACGGAGAGGCACTGTCGATCGCCCGTTGGGCAGCCAGAGAACCGACAGCGGCACCGTCGAGATCGCCGATTGCGGCGGACGTCGCATGCCCCGACCCCGCCGACGTACCCGTCTGGTGAATGCCGTCGAGGATCGCGACCGAGTCGCGCCGTTGCGCGAACCGGCCCGCCGTGTTGGCGAACGCCACCGTCTCTCCTTCGGTCTGGCAGTACCCGGCGGCGAGCAACCCGTCGCCGGCGTCGACGAATGCCTTCACGAGTGCAGCCCTCGCGGCAGGAAGCGCGTCGTAGGTGTCATCGTCGACGTGCTCGACGTCCGGTATCTCCTCCGGTCCGCCCACCCCGGGCCAGTCCTCATCGACCGGCTGGAGAGCAGCGGTCTCGAGCGCCCCGTCGACGAACGCAGCGAGAGCATCTGGCTCGGTTGAGGTGGTGGTCGCCGACGCGACACGTCGGTCGACGGCGACTCGAAGACTTACAGTGTCACCTTCCTCTGCGACGTTCTGATGGATGAACGAGTTCGCGAATCGGGTCAGCGACAGATTTCCGTGGGACGTGACAACCTCCGCTTCGGCGCGGTCACCGACGAGGGACAGGACACGTTCGGCCAATTCGGCAGCCCGGTTCATCCGCGCACCCCCACCCGTACATTGGCGAATCGGCCTGGTGCGGCCGAATGTCCCGTGTGTGCAACTTGCATCGGCTGTCCCTTCCCGCAGTTCGGTGTGCCCCAGTGGATCCACTCGTCGCCTCCGGCGAGCATGTCGAGACTCGACCAGAACACCGGTCCGATGCCGGTGTAAGTGGGGTTCTTGAGCATCCGTCCGAGCTTTCCGTCCTTGACCTCCCAGGCGATCTCGGTGCCGAACTGGAAGTTGAGTCGCTTGTCGTCGATCGACCAGGATCGGTTTGTCGCCATGTAGACGCCGTCCTTCGTCTCGGCGATGATCTCGTCGAGACTCGACGGTCCCGGCAGGATCCCGATGTTGGTCATCCGCACCATCGGCAGTCTGTTGTAGCCGTCGCCCCGGACCATGCCACCTGGAGACACGCCGGCAAGGGCCGCCGAGTCCCTTCCTGAGAGAACACCGACCCACACGCCGTCGCGCACGATGTCGACACGCTGGGCTTTGGTGCCTTCGTCGTCGTAGCCGAACGTCCCGAGCGCCCCCGGCAGGGTGGCGTCGGCGGTGATGTTCATCAGCGGAGAACCGAACATGAAGGTGCCGAGTTTCGGGAGTTGAAGATGGGAGGTGCCGGCGAATGCGGCTTCCCACCCGAGGATGCGGTCCAGTTCGATCGCATGACCGACCGACTCGTGGATCTGGAGGGCGAGCTGAGATCCTTCGAGGATGAGGTTCGTCTCGCGCTCCTCCATCTCGTCGGCCGTCAGCAATGCAGCCGCCTCCTCAGCGATTCGCCCGGCGTTCGCAGCGAAATCCCACTTGCGGATCACCTCGTATCCGCCGGTCTCGAATTGGCCGAACGACTGGGGATACGACCTGCGCTGGCTTTCCCGCTCACCGATCGCCGTGGCGTCGAATCCTCCACCCGATTCCACGATGTGCTGGTGGATGCGATGTCCCTGGGATGACACGAACCATTTGTTCGTGTCGTAGAACGTGAGCTTGCCGGTCGCGATCGCGATGCCGTCGACCTCCTGCATCGTGCGCGTGACACCTATCAGAAGATCCACCTTCTCCGAGAGCGGCACGGTGAAGGGATCCTCGATTGCCGGCGTCTCGTAGCTGTCCACGACGACCTCGACATCTGCGAGATGCATCGGTTCGCCCGGCACGATCGCACTCGCCCTGGCGATGTCGGCGGCGCGCGCTCCGGCGGCCGCTGCGGCCCGTCGGGTCAGATCCGCGGTCGCAAAGAACCCCCAGGACGATCCTATGAGCGCGCGGACTCCGACCCCGGCCTTCTCCCCCCGACCTAGCGACTGAACCGCCTGGTTCTGGACATCGATGGCCTCTTCCTTTCCGATCACAACGCGCGCGTCTGCGTACGTCGCGCCGGCGGCGAGGGCTCCTTCTACGGCTGCTGTGGCAAGGTCGAACATAGAGCCCAGCGTATCCAGCCTCGTACCGATACGAGAAAGACCGATCGTCTACCGATACCCGGGTTCGCGGTCGCTGAGCGCAGGCGGCACCTGCAACCTCAGCTCGTCCGCCACCCACCAGGCGGCTCCGTCCACGAGTTCCAGGTTGTCGGAACGCCACAGATCCGGGTCCGAGATTCCTGGACCCGGCCCACGTGCCAGCGCCCACAGCGACCACACGAGGTGCGTCGCCGCCCACTTCGCTCCTTCCTGCATCGGGAGTGGACGTCGGCCTCCGATCACGAGATCGATACTGATGGTCGAGGCGTCGAACCAAGGGCTACCGATCCGAACCTGCGACCAGTCAACGATCACGACTCGATCCTCCAGGAAGCACAGGTTCGGGTACCAGAGATCCGAGTGGACCAGCGCTCCGGCAGCCGAAGGTGATTCAGCAAGCTCGATGATGACGTCGGCGTGAGGAACGAGCCACGACACCAGTCCCGGTGCCGCCTCGCGGGCATGATCAACGAGACCCGAACACACGTCATCGGATGGACCTTCGAACTCGGGAAGATCCAACTCGACCGGAATAGGTGTCTCGCGAAGCTCGTGAAGGCAACGCTCGAGTCTCGACAGGTCGGACGGGTACGGTTCCGGCCAGTGACCTTCGGTCAGGTCTTCGAGCAACAAGACCGGCTGCTCATCGTCGATGGCTCCAATGCATCTGGGAAGAAAGGACGCCTCGACGGCTCCGAGGAAGGCGATCTCGCGGCGCAGCTCGTCCGAGGTTTTCTCGTCAGTTCCTGCCTTGACGAACACGGTCGTCCCGTCCTCTAGCGTGGCTACTCCCGTCGAGGCAAAGGTCAACCCGCCCTCTCTCGGCGACCACACGACGATGCGAGCACCTACCGTCGCCTCGACGGCGCGCTGGACATCCGGAGTCACTTCCTGCTTCCTATCCGAGTGGCTTGATGCCTACGTCAACACGCCTTCCAGATGCGTACCCGATCGGAACCACCTCGTGACCGAACGGGGTGAGTGCGGCGCCGGCCAGTCTCACGTGTGCGACGGCAAACGGGATGCCAATGATCGTGACCGCGTTGAAGAGAGCCGCTATGAGGTGGCCGATCGCAAGCCAGATCCCTGCGATGAGCATCCACACGATGTTGGCGAGAGCCGAGCCGGCCCCCGCGGTCGGCTTCTCGACGAGCACCCGTCCGAACGGCCATAGGGCGAAGCCGGCGAGACGAAAGGCGGCTACTCCGAACGGAATCGTGATGATGAACACGAAGGCCAGCAGCCCAAAGAGCGCGTAGGCGAGCGCCATCTCCAACCCACCGAGCAGTAGCCACAGGATGTTCCCGATCACACGCATGGTGCCTCCATACTCCCTAGCGAGTCGACGCAGCCCACTTCGCAATCGGCGCGTTCTCGATCCTGAGGAGCCGCTTCTTCTTCAGATTCTCACGCATGACCCAACGTACATCCGGGTCATCGTTCGACATCCACACTCCCAATGCTGGAACCCCCATCCCCGGGGCAGCAGCCACCGCAACACTCCAGCCGTAGCCGAGTGCCTTGCGGAGCACCCGGAACTCCTCTGTGCGCCGATCCGTCGCGTCGTCAATCGACCGAGTCACCTGATCCAGGATTTCGAGAACGGCACCACAGTGACCCGGACTGCGAAGCAACACCGGTTCGCACAGGGCAGCTACCGCCGCCCGCTGCTCCAACCGGTTCCCATCTGCCCACGTCCACATTTCGGAAATGAGGCCGGCCATGTCGGCCTCTCCCCACCGTTGGAGCGCCATCGCCACAGCTTCGCGGGTCCGCCAGCGCAGGTCAGACGCGAACACCCTCAGCTCGGGGACGAGGTCCAAACGGCCCTTCGCGACGAGCGCCCCGAACCCGACCACCCCGCACACCATCAAGAACTCCTCCGGGGTGTTCACCGGTGCTCGATCGACCCTCCAGAGGACCAGTCGTCGAAACAGCGTCTCATCGCCTTCCTCGGCTACCGCCGCCGCCAGCTCCAGGTTGCCGCGCGGTCCGGGCAGATTCGAGTGTTCCCTGATGAACGATTCGGGATCGCCGGCGGCACGGAACGCCACCCGGAGGTCGTCGACCTTGCCCATCACTCGATGCTACGCGATCCCTTCTTGCGTGAGCTAGGTCGAACAACCCCTTCTTGCGTGAGAAAGGCGCACTATGGCCACCTAGCTCACGCAAGAACGGGTATGGGGGTCAGTTGGAGTGACCGACCGCCATCAACGGCGCCCAACGACTGACCGCCCGGCCATAGTGCTCGCTCGCCGCCTTCAGATCATCCATATCGAGCGCCTCTAGCGAGGCATGGAGATCGGCGGCGGTCTCGTCGAACACGAGGTCGGTAGCGCTGAAGAGTTCCGCGACATCGCCGTAGTCGAGTTCCACCATCGCGGTCGCCGGGAAATCCTCCAACCAGGAACGAAGATCGTCCAGTTCCTCCACCACGACGTCGTCCATGCCGACGCCCCGCAGCGTGTCGAGCGCAGACGTCACCCGGTCGGTCGCTTGCACCAGCGACGTCCTGTATCGGATCGAGGTTCGTCCGCCACGCTCGACGATTTCCCGCTCGGACGCGTCGAAGATCACGAACCATCTGACCGGCACATGCCACGGGGCAGTCAGGATGTGCGAGCGGGCCGCTGGCTGGAAACGGCGAAGCTTCTCAAGTTCCTCAGCCGCCTTGAGGGCGATCCGCTCTGGAACGATCAGGTCACCGCCGATCTCCGAGTATGCGGAGTGGAAGGCCAGCACACCCTCCAGGACTCGCAGACGCGGGAACCTCGGACACACGAACCGGTCACCGTTCCACTCTGCGACCAGTGCGTCGTCCTCCATCGACTCCGCAAGCAGGCCGTACGCGCCATCCCGAAGCGGCGCCATGGCAGCCTCTTCGGCGACGATATGGCCGGGCAGTGTCCGGGCCGTAACGTACACCCGCAGCGCCGAGGTTGGAATCATGGCGTGCATCATATCGTTCACCTTCGACCAGATCGTCTGCCACGCCCGCCACTAGACTGGTGTCACTTCGAGATTGGAGCGGCGGCAAGTGGGTGTACCCATCTCCCAGAGAGGAGTCATTCTTCCTCTCTTCCCCATTGCGAGCTGCCCCGCACGTACCGGTCCCGCCCAAGGCGGGACCGAACCTTTTTCTGGCGATCCGACCGACTGAAAGGAGCACTGTGGAAGTCGTTGCCGCGCTGCAGGAGAACCATCACGCACTGGGACTCAGCGACGAGCAGGTCCTGGACATGTACCGGAGCATTCTGCTCGCACGGCGGCTCGATGAGCGCATCTGGGCCCTCAACCGTCAGGGAAGGGCAGCGTTCGTGGTGTCCGCATCGGGTCATGAGGGATCACAGATACCGCCCGTGATGGCGCTCGATCCCGAGATCGACTGGGCTCTGCCGTACTACCGCGACCTGGGCACGGTTCTGGCCTGGGGCATGACTCCCACCCAGGTGCTGCTCGGCGTCATGGCCAAGGCCGGCGACCCGTCGTCCGATGGACGGCAGATGCCATCCCACTGGTCGCTCAGGGAACGGCGGATGTTCACCCACTCCTCACCTATCGCGACCCAGTTCCCGCACGCGGCCGGCATAGCCAAAGTGCTCCAGGATGACCACAGCAGCGCCGTCGTGTTCGTCTCGGGTGGAGAGGGATCTACCTCGGAAGGCGACTGGCACGAGGCGATGAACTTCGCCGGAATCCACGGGCTCCCGCTCATCGTGCTCATCGAGAACAACCAGTATGCAATCTCGGTGCCCGAACGCGACGAAGTCGGCGGGCACATCGCCGCAAGAGCCGTCGGGTACGGGATGCACGGGGTCGTCGTCGACGGGAACGACCCGCTCGCGGTCTACAAGGTTGCCAAGGATGCAGCAGATCGCGCTCGCAGAGGCGATGGGCCCACGCTTATCGAGGCGAAGACCTATCGGTACTACGCGCACACGTCCGACGATGACGACACCCTCTACCGGACCCGGGAAGAGGTGGAGCAGTGGCGTCGGCGCGACCCGCTCAGTCAGCTTCGCGTCTACTTGATCGAACAGCGTCTCCTCGGCGAAGCGGACGACGAACGGCTCGAGGCCGAAGTGGCGACTCTCGTGAAAGCGGCCGTCGAGACCGCCGAGGCGGCCCCAGACCCGGACGATCCGTTCAGCTACGTCTATCTGAACCCCATCGTCCCCAGTGAGGCCGCCACCAGCCCTGAGCCGCCCCTCGCCGGCGAAGAAACCAACCTCATCACCGCCATCAACCGCACCCTGCACGAGGTCATGGGCGCGTACGAGGACACCCTGGTTTTCGGTGAAGATGTCGCCGACCCCAAGGGCGGGGTTTTCAAGGCAACCCAAGGGCTCGAAGTCACCTACGGCGAGAACCGCAGCTTCAACACCCCGCTCGCAGAGTCCCTGATCATCGGCATCGGGGTCGGCATGGCAGCGGCAGGCAAACGGCCCATCGCGGAGATCGAGTTCGCCGACTTCATCCATCCGGCTTTCGACCAGATCGTCTCGGAAGTCGCCCGAATCCACTACCGGACCAAAGGCAGGTGGCAGTGCTCGATGGTGATCCGCACACCCTACGGTGGCGGCATCCACGGCGCGCTGTACCACTCACAGTCGATCGAGGCCTTCTACGCACACATTCCTGGCCTGAAGATCGTGATCCCGTCGACCCCGGCCGACGTCAAGGGACTGCTCTGGTCGGCGGTAGAAGATCCAGACCCCGTCATGTTCCTCGAGCCGAAGAAGCTCTACCGGCTCGCCACCGGACCGTTCCCGGAAGGTGAGCATCGGGTTCCCCTCGGGAAGGCGTCCATCAGGCGGGCGGGGACGGACTTGACCATCATCGCGTACGGCACGATGGCCCACTTCTCGCTCGAGGCGGCATCGACCCTCCTGGAGCAGGGCGTGGACGCGGAAGTCATAGACCTGCGGACACTGAAGCCTCTCGACTGGCCAACGATCGAAGCATCGATCGCCAAGACCTCCCGTGTTCTCATCGTCCACGAAGACAACGAGTTTGCCGGCTACGGAGCCGAGCTGGCGGCGCAGATCGCCGACAAAGCCTTCGAGTCACTCGACGCGCCGATCCGCCGCTACGCAAGCCCCGACGTGCCGACCTTCCCGTTCAACGCCAAGCTCGAGGCGATGATCATGCCGAACACACAGGGGATCATCGACCACGCACTGGAGCTCATGAAGTACTGACACCCGGCCGAGTACGCTGAGACGGATGTCTCTCCTCACGCGACTATCCGACACGGTCGGTGACGCCTTCGCCGCCACCGGCCTCCAACGTGCCCATGGCGAGGTCGTCGTTTCGCAGCGACCAGACCTCGGGCAGTTCCAGTGCAACGGAGCCCTTGCCGCAGCTCGTGAAGTAGGTAGGAGCCCAAGGGACATCGCAGAGGCGGTGGTGCGGGAAATCCGTGGCAACGAGGTGTTTGCCGCAGTCTCGATCGCCGGTCCAGGATTCATCAATCTCACCTTGTCCGACGACGCAATCGCCCGGACGATGCAACGTATCGCCGAGGACGACCGATGTGGATGCGAACCGGTCGCCCGGCCCGTCAGGTACCTGGTCGACTACGGCGGACCGAATGTCGCCAAGGCCATGCACATTGGCCATATCCGGGCGACGATCATCGGCGACTCGATCCAGCGTCTTCTCCGCTTTCTCGGCCATGACGTGATCACCGATATCCACATGGGCGACTGGGGCACCCAGATGGGCATGCTGATCATCGAGGTCGAACGACTCCACCCGGATCTGCCGTACTTCGACGAGTCGTTCGAAGGTCCGTATCCGGTGGAGCCTCCAGTCACCCTCGATGACCTCCAAGAGATGTACCCGGCCGTTGCCGTGCGAACCGCCGAGGATCCGGCCGAGGCAGAGCGAGCACGGCGTGCGACTGCGGAACTCCAGAACGGACGTCCGGGCTACCGAGCACTTTGGCAGCACTTCCACGACGTCACCGACGCCTCTCACCGAGCCGACTTCCACGCTCTCGGAGTGGAGTTCGACCTCTGGTATGGCGAGAGCACGGTCCACGAGCGAATCGGGGCGCTCCTCACACGCGTCGAGGCGTCAGGGAAGTCGCTCGAGAGCGATGGGGCGGTAGTGGTTCCCGTCGCCGAACCCGGCGACACGATGGAGATCCCCCCGCTACTTCTCACGAAGCGAGACGGTTCGTACCTGTACACGACCACCGACCTGGCGACGCTCGAACAGCGTGTCGACGACCTCCACCGCGAGGACATCGTGTACGTGGTCGATGCCCGCCAGTCCCTGCACTTCACTCAGGTGTTCAGAGCCGCTCGGCTCGCCGGCATCGTTCCGCCCGACGTGATTCTCGAGCACATCGGCTTCGGGACGATGAACGGAACCGACGGCAAGCCGTTCAAGACCAGAGAAGGGGGCGTCGTCAAGCTCAAGGACCTCATAGAGATGGTCACCGATGCCGCCATGCAACGTCTCCATGAAGCAGAGATCGCCGACGCCTACCCACCCCACGAGCGGGTGGAGATCGCCAAGGCGGTTGGGATCGCCGCGTTGAAGTTCGGTGATCTCAGCAATCACCGAACTTCGAACTACGTATTCGACCTGAACCGGTTCAGCTCCTTCGAAGGAAAGACGGGTCCGTACCTCCAGTACGGCGCGGTCCGCATCAGGTCGATCCTCCGCAAGGCAGAGGAGCAGGGACTCGAGCCTGGGTCGATCGTCGCTCCGGTATCAGAGGTGGAACGCGATCTGATGCTGTTCCTCGCGCGTCTCCCCGACGTGCTCGACCGGGCGGCCGACTTGCGGGCACCCAACCACATCGCCGAGTACGCCTACGACCTGACCACCCGATTCAACCGGTTCTATGAACAGTGCCACATCCTCAACGAACCCGATGCCGGCCGCCAGGCATCCTGGCTGACGCTGGTTGCCGCGACGCTCGATCAGCTGACCCTCACCCTCGGTCTGCTCGGTATCGCGGTGCCGGCACGCATGTAGAGCCGTGAACGTCCGCCCGGCCAACCCTGGCGACAAAGACATCATCGCCGCCTTCACCGACCAGACCTTTGCGTGGGGTGACTACGTCGTCGACGTGTTCGACGAGTGGCAGGAGGACACACGTGGAGTGACGCTCGTCGCCACCGACGAAGACGACAGGGCGATCGGTGTCGCGCGCTGGACGCTCATCTCCCCCATGGAGGTCTGGGGACAAGGAGCCAGGGTCCATCCCGACCACCGAAGACGTGGCATCTCGAGCGCGCTCACCGAGGCGGGTGTTCACTGGGCGGAAGAACGCGGCGCCCAGGTGGTGCGTCTGGTCACCGAGATCTGGAACACCGCCGCCCAAGGGCAAGTCACGAGGTCGGGGTTCAGGCTCGTGTCGCGATGGCGCATGTGGATGCGGACGGTCGGCGACGCCGCACCGAGCGTCACCGGCAACGGAGGAAGACGTGTGCCTTCGGAGGAGCGGCTCATGCCCGCCAGGGAGTCGGAGGTCGGGCCGGCGTTCCACGCGTGGTCCGCGGGACCTCTGGCCGCCGCCAGCCATGGGCTCATCTCCGAACGATGGACATGGCGAAGGTTCCGACCCGACGATCTCGTGGAGGCCGTCCACCGGCGCGCCTTCTGGTTCTGCCCGGCAGGCTGGCTCGTCGGAGACGTCGACGACGATGACCCCGCCACCTTCTGGGTGTCGTGGGTGATGACAGCCGAAGAAGATGCCTACCGCCTACTCAGGGTCGCTATCGATCGGGCTTCCGGGGACGGCGCCGAGAGGATCGTCGTCATGCTTCCGGAGAACGACTGGCTCGACCGGGCCGCGAAGCGCGCCGGCCTGGCTTCGCGACACGACCTACTGGTGTACGAGCGGCCCATCTGAGGCCCGCTTCGCGAGCTGACAGCCAACAGCAGACGGCAGACAGCCAGAACATCCGGACTGGAGACCGCCGGGGCGGGCGTCAGACAGCCGTACCCGGTTGACGGTCGTCAGTTCTGGGCAAGAACGCGGCCGCACGTCGCCGTACGGTCGCAGGGCGGTCCGTTTCCTCCCCTCGCGAGAGGCAAGAGAGTGGTTCTCTCCCCCCAGCGAAGCCTGAGGCTGAGCGTTGGGGGGAGCCGGAGGGGGGCCGGGCGCAGCCCGGAATGGGGGAGGTGGCGTCTAGCAAATGCTTGACGCCGGGGTGGTTCCCACCAACGCCAGCAAAGCTCGGCCATGCGTACGAGGTACGGCCAGTGCAGCGGGCCTCTAGTCTGTTGGCGTGTTCGAAGGTCTCCACGTTTCTCTCAGGGCGATCGAGCGAGGGGACGCGGTCGGGTTGCATCGGATCATGAATCACCCTGAACTGCGTGGACGCCGCTACCTCGACGATGAGGAACGTCCCCTTTCCGCCGGGGACGTCGACCGGCACGTCGAGAAACTCCAGGATGCCAAGAACGCCCTGCACCTGAAGATCGTCGTCGACGAGGAGCTCGTCGGGTACGCGACCGTCGACTACGGCTGGGACACGCTCTTCCCGTTTGTCGGGGTCGTGATCGCACCGGACCACCAGCGCTCCGGATACGGCTCGGAAGCGGCGCGCCTGTTGATCGACTGGACATTCACACAGCTGCCCGCGACGGCACTCCACAGCTGGATCGCCGACTGGAACGAACCTGCGCTGCGATTCTCGGAGTCGCTCGGATTCGCGTCCGCCGGGCGGGTCCGAAGGGACGATATTCACGACGGTCGCTTCTCCGACTCGATACCGGTAGAGATGCTTCGTGGCGAGTGGGAGGCAACACGTGCCCATTGAAGGAGCCCTCGTCACCCTTCGAGAAGAGCGAGAAGGCGACGCCGAGCTTCTCGCTGCACTACGTAACGATCTGGACACGCAGGCGTGGAGCAAGACCCTCCCACCCGACTACACGGTGCCGATGCTTCGTAAACGATACGAGGAGCGCGAGTTCAGCTACGACCCCCTCGAAGGACGCTTCATCGTCGAGGAGCGATCGACGGGGACCGCCATCGGGTACATCGGGTACACGGGGCTGCAGCGCCGTCACTCTGTCGGCATCGGAGTCATGCTCTCGAAGAGCGCATGGGGAAAGGGCTATTCGGAAGAGGCAAACGAGCTTCTGGTCACGTTCCTGTTCGTGGAGTTGGGGGTCCAGGTTGTGCACCTGTGGACCCACAGCGGCAATCCGAGAGCGATCGGTCTCGCCGAGAAGGTCGGCTTCAAGGTTGCCGCGAAGATGCGCAACTCCATTTACAGGAACGGCAAGCTGCTCGACAACGTCGTGATGGATCAGACCCGCGAGGAGTTCTACGCACGCCACCCCGAGCTGGTAGATGAGCTGGGGAATCCCTTCGGGACGAGCTGAAGCCGCCACGAGTTCTTGGTTCTCGGTTCTCGGTTCTCGGTCTTCGGCAAGGCACTCGCCCCGCGGTCTTGCTGTCCACCAACGTCGCGTTCTCACCGACAACCGACAACTGAAGACAGCTAGGCGGGCGTGGCCCGCCTAGCCACGATCCTTGCCTCGTGGTGGTCGTCGAACCAACCCTCTTCGTACCGGATCACCGTCAGTCCACCGACGAGACCCGGCAGCTCTCGCTCATCGAGCAGGAACTCCCGCGGAGGGCGGGCATGGTGTTCGAGGTTGCGAACGGTCGCAATGGCACAGGCGAGCACTCCCCCCTCGGCGAGCGAGCCGACCATCACAGGGAACAAGTCCCGTTGCAGGTAGTGGGAGCACAGGATCAGATCCCACTGCCCGGAAGGAAGCCCTCCCGATCGCAGATCGGCGTGAACGCACGTGAGCTGCACCTCCCGGTTTGCCGCTTCTGCCCGCGCGAGATCGAGGGCCCCATCCGACACGTCGACGACGGTTGTGTCCAGCCCGCGCGCAGCAAGCCATATGGCGTCGCGTCCGTTCCCGCCGGCCACATCCAGTGCCCGGCCGGAGACGGGGAGGAGGTCGGAGATCGAGAGCAGGAATGCCGTCGGTTCCTGAGACCATCCCTCCAGGTACCGCTGATTCCAGTACTCCTGAGGGTCGGGCCGTGCTTTCATGTCCCGTGAGGAAACCATGGTCACGCACCACACACAAGTGAGCCGATGAGCACCGCCCGCCGCCTCCAGGCGTTCGGCCAGACGATCTTCACCGAGATGAGCCGTCTGGCGATCGAGCACGACGCTGTCAATCTGGGTCAGGGCTTTCCCAACTTCGACGGCCCCGATTTCATCAAAGATGCAGCCCTCGACGCGATGCGGTCGGGGAAGAACCAGTACGCGCCGCTCTCGGGAGTGTCGGGCCTTCGCAATGCCATCGCGGAACGCTTCACCTCACGCACAGGCATCGAGGTCGATCCAGATGCCCACGTCACGGTCACGTCCGGGTGTACCGAGGCCCTTGCCTCCTCCTTCCTCGGTCTGATCGACCCTGGCGACGAGGTGGTGATCATCGAGCCGTTCTACGACTCGTACCCGGCCGACGTCGCCCTCGCAGGAGCGACCCCCCGCTTCGTCACTCTCTCTCCCCCTCACTTCGAGCTCCCCGAGGATGCACTCAGGGCAGCCTTCGGTCCGAAGACCAAGGCGATCCTCGTCAATACGCCGCACAACCCTACGGGCCGGGTCTTTTCTCGCGACGAGCTCCAACTCGTTGCAGACCTGTGCAAGGAGCATGATGTGATCGCAATCACCGACGAGGTGTACGAGGATCTCGTGTTCGACGAGTCGCATCTCTCGCTCGCGCGGTTCGACGGCATGTGGGAGCGCACGTTGACCCTCTCGTCGCTCGGCAAGACGTTCTCGCTGACGGGGTGGAAGGTCGGTTGGGCGATAGGTCCCGCGGCGCTGACACAGGGCATCCGTGCGGCCCACCAGTTCATCACCTTCGCTACGGCGACACCCCTCCAACACGGGGCGGCAGCGGCGCTCCGGGCACCGCGATCGTTTTATGACGAGTTGACCGCGGCGTACCGGCGGCGGCGGGACGTGCTCACCGACGGGCTGCGAAGTCTCGGATTCGAGGTCTTCACACCCGAGGGAACCTACTTTGTGCTGGCAGATCACACGTTGTTCGGGTTCCCCGACGATGTCACGTTTGCCCGCCACATGGTCACCGACATCGGTGTGGCAGTGATCCCCCCGAGCGCGTTCTACCACCGCAGGGACGACGGGAAGTCGCTGATTCGGTTCGCGTTCTGCAAGGACGAAACGACGATCGAACACGCGCTCGAGAGAATGGCGAAGCTCAGGACGTGATCATCCCGAACACGATTGCCAGGCCGACTGCCCACACCACGTAGAGCAGCGGCAGCTCGATCTGGTCGAGCCATACTCGATCGGCGAACACCCGCCGGACGCCCCACAGCGCGGCCAGGCCGACCACGAGCGTCCAGGTGAAGCCGGAGGTTCCGCTCGCGACAACGACCTGCAGGGACTGTTCGAACACGACAGGAAGATCACTCACGTACCCCAGTGCCAGCCTGCCGATGACCAGCAACACGACGCCGGTGACGATCAACGCAAGTCCCCTGGCAACCGCAAGCTCGATCTCGTTGGCAGAGAGCTCCCTGAACTCCTTCACCGGTCCCTCGACAGCGACGCCGATCGCAAACGCCCCGAACACGGCGATCACGAGGCTCGATCCAAGCATCGCTCCGGTGCTGGTCGTCAGACCACGATTCACCACCTCGAATCCGTCAAGGAGGATCACCGCCGCGAATGCAACCAGTGCCGTTCCCACGACCATGAGTCCCACATCGAAGGTGGTACCCAGAACGCGCAAGAAGAGCCGCAGCCTGCGTCGCATCGGACCCACGTAGACCGTTGTCGTGTCGAGTTCGTGCACCACCGCCTCCAAGTCGTAAAGCCTACCGTCCGTCCTCGGTCAGCGCCCGCCAGTAGATCTCGACCGGGTGAGCGACCTGATACCACGCGTCCAGGTGAGACCGCAGCTGCATTTCGCAGCCGACATTCGCCGATGCCACCAATGTCGATCCGGCCGAACGGATCAGATTGGCTTTGCGCTCACCGAGCTCCCTGGAGGCAGCCGGGTTGAGCGCTCCCCACGCACCCGCCGCGCCACAGCAGAGGCCCAGGTCATCGAGATCAACGATGTCATAGCCGGCTGCTCGCAGAATCGTCCGCGGCTGTTCTGTGATGCGCTGGGCGTGCCGTAGATGGCAGGGGTCTTGCACGGTGATGGGACCACGCTCGGTCGTCGAGACCGGGAGGTAGCCCTCCTCGATCGCCTCTGCGACGACCTCGGTGACGTCACGGGCTGCCAGTGGCGAGCCTGATGCCCACCTGTCGTACTCCTTGAGATGTGCGCTGCACCCTGCAGCGTCTGCAACGATGAAGTCCACCCCCGTGAATGCACCCATGTTCCTCTCCGCGAGCCGGTGTGCATCGAGAGCCGCCCCTTCATGCGCGGCGAGTGCCCCACAGCAGACTTGCTCGTCCGGCACCACCACCCGGTACCCGGCCCGTCTGAGCACCTCGATCGTTGCGACGTGCACGTCGGAGAACCCGGATTCCATGATGCATCCGAGGAGGAGCCCTATCGTGGCTCGCTCCGTGCCGATCCCGGGGAAGTCGCCGCCTCGCAGTGCGGTCCGCTTTGCGGAGCGAAAGCCGTCGAGCATGCCGGGCAGCTCGATCCCGAGACGATGGGCGCTCGTAGCGACGCGCACGCCGACCGAGACCAATCCAGGCATCGCCACCAATCGGCCGAGGGCCTGATCGCGGAGACGCTTTGCAACAGATGGCCGTTGCACGTCGAGTTCGGCCCGCACACCCTCGATCATGCTCCCAAACGGAACGAGGGCCGGACAGATCGCCTCGCACGCCCTGCATTGGAGACAGAAGCCGATGACTTCCTCGAACGTGTCATCCATCGGCAGGGTGTCATC
Source organism: uncultured Acidimicrobiia bacterium (assembly GCA_964594235.1). Lineage (GTDB taxonomy): Bacteria > Actinomycetota > Acidimicrobiia > Spongiisociales > UBA4744 > CAYLHS01. The sequence goes on along the minus strand of CAZQMF010000021.1, from coordinate 13,177 downwards.
TGCGACGGCGGCCATCGCCGACAACCTGCCGCGTGGTGACGCCGACTCGTCGCCGGTCAACTGGTAGGTGGGGCACACGGCGAGACAGAGCCCGCACGCGACGCACTTGGACAGATCGATCGGACCGGGACCTTCGGGGGTGATCCAACCCATCAGAGTCCTCCCGGCAGCCTGCCGGCAGCCATGATCCCATGGGGATCGAAGGCTTCGACGATGCGGCGCTGGATGTAGAGCGAGAGCGGCGGTGTTCCCCACGGATCGATGGGGAGGTTTCCGGCGGCGATCACGAGTGAGCCTCCCGTCGATTCCGCCCATCGGCGCAGCTCGAGCACCGCGTCGACGTCCGGGGTGCCCATCCCGACGGTGATCGTTCCGACGCCGAGCTGTGCGACGTAGCTCCACCCGTCAGGGATACGGCCGATCGCCGCTCTGGTATGCCGCGCCGGCACGCGCACCTCGAGCCGGATGGCGTCGGCGATCGGTTCCGGCCAGGCGGCGCCCGGACTGTGAGTCGGCGCGTCGGCTCGGATCGCCTCCGGATGGCCCCCGAGCACGACCGTTCCGTGCCCATTCCTCTCCAGCATGGCGAGCGGCCGATACCAGTGACCCTCTTCCGGTCGATCGACGTGCGTCGTCGCGATCGACGCAGGTACCGGCCACAGTTTCAGCGTGATCTCGGTGATGAGCCCGAGACGGCCAAGCGAGCCCGTCAGCAGCCTGGGCACGTCATAGCCGGCGACATTCTTCACGACCTTGCCGCGTCCTTTCACGACCCTTCCATCTCCGGTGACGAAGGTGGCCCCGAGCACCCGGTCCCGGGTCGGTCCGTAGCGCAGTCTGCGGTAGCCGGACACGCCCGCGGCGATCACGCCGCCGAGCGTCGCCACTCCCGGCTGCTCGGGAAGCACCGCCGTCTGACCGCCGCTTCCTAATCGACTCTCGAGGTCGGCAACGGTCACACCGGCACCGACCGTGACCGTCAGGTCGTCGGGCTGCCAGTCGATGCCAAGCAGGTTTCTGGTCGACAGGATGATCGCCGGCTCGACCGCGCCCCCGTAGCTCTGATGCGTGCCCCCGCCCCATGCCACAACGGTGAGGTGGTGCTCGCCGGCCGTTCGAAGCACGCGGGCGGCCTCTTCCGCCGTCGAAGGGGCAACCACGATCGCACCTACCGGTGCGCCGGCGAACGGTTCGACGACGAGTGCTGCGAGATGCCTCCTGACCACGGCGAGCGACGTCACGGCTGCTCCAGGGGAAGGATCTTGCCAGGGTTCGCGCGATTGCCAGGGTCGAACGCAGCCTTGACCTGGCGTTGCGCATCGAGGTCAACATCGGTGTAGATCAGCGGCATGAGGTCTCGTTTCTCCAGACCGATGCCGTGCTCGCCGCTGAGCGTGCCCCCCGCCTCGACACACACCCTCAGCATCTCCTCCGATGCCTGCTCGACATGTTCGAGGGTGCCCGGCTCGGAAGCATCGAAGGCGATCATCGGGTGCAGATTTCCGTCGCCGGCGTGAAAGACGTTCATCATTCTCAGCCCATGGCGACGAGCAATCTCGTACACCTCAGAAATGACCTCGACAAGGCGTGTCCGGGGAACTGAGGTGTCTTGAAGGTAGTAGTCCGGAGCCATCTGGCTGACTGCCCCGAACGCGGACTTGCGGCCCCTCCACAACTCGGCACGCACCTTCTCGTCGGTCGCTGTTCTGATGTCGAACGCGCCCTTGTCTCGCATGATCCGTTCGACGGCCTCGAGCTCTGCATCCACCGAAGCGCCATGGCCGGACACGTCGGTCAGGAGCAGACCACCTGCCTGAATCGGCAGGCCCGCGTGGAGGAAGTTCTCGATCGCTATCGCCATCTCGTGATCGATCATCTCGAGAGCGGCGGGCACGATCCCTTGAGCAATGATCTCGGACACGGCGGCAGCCGCATCGTCGATCTGCTCGAACGCGGCCAAGACTGTACGAACCGCCTGCGGGTTCGGTATGAGCTTCACGAGCACCCTCGTCACGATCCCCAGCGTTCCTTCCGACCCGATGACGACAGCTCGGAGATCGAGGCCGATCGGATCGGGTGCTTCGGACCCGATGACGACGACCTCGCCATCGGCGGTAACCAACTCGATCGCGAGGATGTGCCCTATCGTCGTTCCTTCCGCGAGACAGTGGGGCCCTCCCGCGCCCGTTGCGACGTTGCCCCCTATCGTCGACACGGTCTGGGACGACGGGTCGGGTGCGAAGTGCAGTCCAAATTCGGCAGTCCGTGCGGAAAGGTCGACGTTGACTACTCCCGGTTCGACCCAGGCGGTCCCACCTTCGGCGTCGATGTCGACGATGCGGTTCATCCTGGTGAGCACAACCATCACCGATGGACCGATCGAAATGGTGCCTGAAGCAAGCCCGGTCCCCGCTCCCCGAGGGATGACGGGGAAATCGTGCCGGGCGGCGACACGCACGACTTCGGCAACCTCGGCGGTGGTCTCGGGAAGGACAACGACGGTCGGATCGCCCCGCTTGATGCCTGAGTCCTTGCCGTAGATGTGGCGCCTGAGTGGATCGGAGAAGACCCGCTCTTTGCCGAGCACCGCTTCGAGGTCCGCCACCAGCGACATACCGCAAGCGTAGACCGCCTCAACACTGCGAACCCAGGGCTGGCAACCGCGCTCTGCGCGGCCCTGAGCCCTGGGCTCGCAGAGAAGGTAACGTTGCCTCCATGGAGCGGATCGATCCACCGCGTCGGTATCTCATGGGACCAGGACCCTCACCGGTCGAGCCGTCCGTGCTCGCTGCGATGGGCAGGCCGGTGCTCGGCCACCTCGACCCGGAGTTCATCTCGATCATGGACGAGACGTCGGCTGCCCTCCGGGAGGTCTTTCAAACCACCAACCAGCTGACGTTCCCGGTCTCTGGAACCGGCTCTGCGGGAGCCGAGGCGGCGCTGGTCAACATGATCGATCCTGGCGACAGGGTCGTGGTCGGCGTGGCAGGCGTGTTTGGCGCCCGGCTCGTCGAGATGGCGCGACGGTCAGGTGGCATCGTCACCGAGGTGACCGCACCCTGGGGGACGCCCGTCCCCACGGAGAAGCTCGCGGAGGCGGCAAAGAAACGAGGGGCGAAGATCGTCGCGATCGTGCACGCCGAAACATCGACCGGAATGCGTCAACCAGTCGACGAGATTCGCAGGGCAATCGGCGACGACCCGATCCTCATCGTCGACGCCGTTACCTCTCTTGGCGGTATCGAGGTAGATGTCGACTCGTGGGGAATCGATGTCTGCTTCTCGGGCACCCAGAAGTGTCTGAGTGTCCCGCCCGGCCTCGCACCGATCACCTTCTCGCCACGCGCCGAGTGGAAACTGGAAACTCGCGCAACGCCGGTCCAGTCGTGGTATCTCGACGCCCGGCTGCTGCGGTCCTATTGGGAAGACGTCGAGCACCGTCGCGCCTACCACCACACCGCGCCGATCTCGATGATCTACGGCCTCCACGAAGGGCTCCGTCTCGTCCTGCAGGAGGGTCTCGACGCCCGCTGGGCGCGCCACCATGATGCGGGCCGGTTCCTCCGCAACGCGCTCGTTGAACGAGGCTTCGAACTGATCGCCGAGGACGGGTACCGCCTCCCGCAGCTCACTGCCGTCCGCCTCCCGAAGGGGGCCAATGACAGCCTTCGCGGTGACCTGCTGCGCGAGTTCGACATCGAGGTGGGCGGTGGTCTCGGAGAGTTCGCCGGCGTCGCCTGGAGGATCGGGCTGATGGGGCTTGGCGCCCGGCGAGAGCACGCTCTGCGTCTCGTCCAGGCGCTCGACGCGTTGATGTAGCGCCCGGGTCAGGAAAGTTGGTGAACCAGGCCCATCATGGACGCCCACGTGAACCAGACTCCAATCGCCGCAACAACCGCCGCTGTCAGTACACCAACTGACAGGCGGGGGCGCCGTCCGTGACGGCGGCGGCCCTGTGTCGCGTGCCTGATGACAGCAGCATTCGAGAGCCACCAAAGACCGAACGCACCGTCTACGAGGATCCCCGAGGAGTCGCCGAGCCACCCGAGCAGGCCCATGCCCACTGCCAGGAGAAGAAGTGAGGACGCAAAGCCGGGCAGCGTCATCAGCGGCACGAGGATGATGTCACCCGCTCTCCGAGCCTCTCGTCGGCCAGTCGCCCGAATCGTGTGCAGGAGGAGAGCCGAGCCGAACGCTACGAGGACGGCAATCGCAACAGAGCCCCAACCTGCAATCACACGCCAGTTCTCGCTGCCAAATGCAACGCCGACACGCATGGCGGAATGCTACGGTCCGGCGCAGCGCACAGCCACCGGCGACTGAGCGCGGGATGCGAATGCGAGCCGATCGGGGCGACTAGGACAGACTCAGCGGCTGCGCTCTCGTCTTCGGACCACGCGCACCACGACCATGACCGCGACCACGAGAAGAAACGTCTGCGGTACCCAGTTCAGCAGCGTGTCTGAGGCCGAGTGGCTCGTCGAATCGATGCGAACGAAGTTCACAACGGAAAGCGCTGCGACCGCGAGCAACAGTGTGCCTTCCAGCACCCGGCGGCCCGGTGACTTCCGACCAGCATCGACCATCGACTCCACCTCACTCCCCGCTGTTCAGGCTAGGGCGGATTGAGTACTTGTTGACGGTCTACGCCCTTCCCCAGCCACCGCCGCCCGGGGTGAGAACGCGGAGGCGGTCCCCTGCGCCAACATCGATCGTGACCTTGCCGGGGAGTCGCTCTGGAGCCGAACCCTGCCGGATCAGCCAGTCCTCACCGACGGCGCCCGGCTCGCCCCCTGCGAGACCCCACGGCCGAATACGTCGTCGCTCTCCCATCAGTGACACGGTCGCCGGTTCCAGGAACTCGATCTCACGCTCGATACCCTCCCCACCGGCGTATTTCCCGACACCGCCGCTTCCCTTTCGCAATCTCGTCGTGACGACATGTAGTGGGTACGCGGATTCGAGAGCTTCGATCGGTGTGTTCTTGGTGTTGGTCATGCCCGTGTGCACGCCGGACATGCCAGGCTTCCCGGGCCGTCCTCCCTGCCCACCGCCAACGGTCTCGTAGTACGTGAAGTGATCGTTACCGGCGAGAATGTTGTTCATGGTCCCTTGGGAGGCGGCCGGGACTCGATCTGGTGCAGCCTGAGCAAGCGCACCCAGCAGCACGTCGGCGATCCGCTGGCTGGTTTCGACGTTCCCTGCCGCGACGGCCGCAGGGGGCCGGGCGTTGACGAGTGTTCCCTCAGGGGCGACGAGCCCCAATGGCCGGTAGCAGCCGCCGTTGGCGGGAATGGTCGGATCTGTCGCCACACGCACCGCGTAGTAGAGGCACGAGCGGGTGACCGCACCGACGGCGTTGATGTTGCCTGCCACTTGGGATGCCGTGCCGGTGAAGTCGGCTACGAGGTCCTCGCCGGCGATGTGGACCTCGACGGTGATCGGGATGTCGTCGGCTCCCCACTCCATGACATCGCTGAACCGGTAGCTACCATCGGGCAGCCTGGCGAGCGCGGCTCGCATCCGCCGCTCGCCGTAGGAGAGGAGTGCAGCCGTCACCTCCTCGAAGCGCTCCCGACCTTCCGATTCGACGAGTCCACCGATCCGAGCTGCTCCAACCTCGTTCGCACCTAGCTGGGCCGACAGGTCGCCGAGCCGTTCTGCCGGTGTCCGAGTGGCATCGAGGAACGGAGCGAGGAACGGGTCGAGCCAACGGCCGTCCCGCACCGCGGGAATCGGAGCGACGACGTGACCTTCCTGTTCGAGTCTCGTCGCGTTGGCCGGCATCGATCCCGGTGCCTCACCCCCTACGTCGGCATGATGGGCCCGGTTGGCGACCCATCCGACCAGCTCGCCGTCAACGAATACGGGACGCACGAGGGTCAGGTCGTTGAGGTGCGTGCCGCCATGGAACGGGTCGTTGACCGCGTACTGAACGCCGGGTTCTGCGCCGAACGCACGGAGCACCGCCGCTACCGAGGCGGGCATCGACCCGAGATGAACCGGGATGTGCTCGGCCTGAGCGAGCATCTCTCCCGACGGAACGAAGACGGCAGCCGAACAGTCCGCTCGCTCCTTGATATTGGGCGAGTAGGCGGTTCGGCGCAGCACCAGTCCCATCTCATCGGCAACGGCCGCAAGGTGATTCCTGGCGACTTCGAGCGTGATCGGGTCGATACTCACCACTCCACCTCCAGCGCCCCTGAGGAGTGCACGACCGCCCGTTCGCCGGGACCGATCCACACGGTCGCTTCCGGTTCTTCCACTACCGCCGGACCTGCGACCTCGATCCCCGCGGCAAGTCCAGGCCGCCACCACACGTCCGCTTCGATCGCACCGTTGCCGGTCAACACCATGCGGGTGGCCCGTCTCGGTTCGCCGACCGGCGTCACCTCGTCCAGATCTGCCCACGTAAGCGCCGGTTCGCCGAGCGCAGCGGCCCGAACGGTGACCGTCTCGATCGGATCGCCCTCCCTCGCGAATCCGTTGCGGACACGGTGCGCTTCGTGGAACCTCCCTTCGAGAACGTTCCTGCCCTCGCCTGCACGGTACGGAACGGTTGTCTCGTGCGATTGGCCGCGGTAGCGGACGTCGACCGACGTCACCACTTCGACGGGTGCCGAGCCGGTCCCGTCTGCGAGCTGTCGGACGACCCGATCGGCCAAAGCTGCGAGCTGTCCGTCCACTGCGCCGCCGACACTCAACGACAGGTCGACCCTCGGCGGGCTCAGCAGAAGCCCGAGCGCGCTGAATACGCCGGCATGGGGAGGGATGATCACTCCTGCCATGTCGAGTCGACGCGCCAGCGCGGTGGCGTGCATGCCTCCGGCACCACCAAATGCGACCAGTGTGGCGCTGCGTGGATCGGCACCTTGTTCCACACTGACGGCACGTACGGCCCGTTCCATGTGTGCTTCAACGATCTCGGCCATACCGAGTGCCATCCCGTCGACCGTGAGAGACAGCACGTCCGCGAGCTGAGCGATAGCCGCATGTGCGAGCGAGGGATCGAGTGTCACGTTCCCTGCGAGATGTGGGGAGAGTCTTCCGATCAGCAGGTCCGCGTCGCTGACGGTCGCTTCGCCACCGCCGCGCCCGTAGCAGGCAGGTCCGGGGGTGGCGCCTGCCGACCGGGGACCGACTCTGAGCGCGCCTCCAGGGTCGATCCAGGCGACTGATCCGCCGCCGGCGCCGACGGTGTGAACGGCGACCGAAGGCATCAGACATGGGTAGCCGTCGACTGTCCGCTGGTACGCGGTCTCGGGCGCACCGTCGTCGATTCTGCACACGTCGGTCGATGTTCCGCCCATGTCGAACGAGATCAATCGGTCGCGCCCGAGCGCCCTGCCGAGTTCGGCGGAAGCGACGACTCCACCGGCCGGACCGGACAGCAGGATCGCTACCGGCAGCCCGATGGCCGCCTCGACGTCCATGAGACCGCCGGAGGACCGCATCACGAGCACATCCTCAGAAAGCCCGGCAATGCGGGCCTTCTCCCGCAAGTTGCGGAGATACGTGCCGACGAGTGGGGACAGGTAGGCGTTGAGAACCGTGGTCGAGGTTCGCTCGTACTCGCGAAACTCGGGAGCAACACGACTCGACACCGATACGGGGAGGTCAGGGTGCACGGCGGCGACTCTGTCGAGGATCGCCATCTCGTCCTCTGGTGAGCGGAACGACCACAGCAACGACACGGCGACGGCCTCGGCGCCGGACAGATCCTCCGGTCGAACGACACGCCGTTCTCGGGGCACGAGCGGGTCGGGACGGTCGGCGAAGGAGTCGTAGAGAGACGGTCGGTCCTGGCGCCCGATCTCGATCACGTCGGTGAAGCCGTCCGTGGTGATGAGCGCCGTTCGGGCGCCCCTGCGCTCGAGGAGCGCGTTGGTGGCCACGGTCGTGCCGTGCAAGAGCAGCTCGCTGCGTTTGGCGAGGTTGCCGGCACCGGTGATCACCCCATCGCTCTGGTCGGGGGTGGTGGACGTCTTTCCGGTGGTGAGACGGTGTCCATCCCACGCGGCGACGTCGGTGAAGGTACCGCCGACATCGACCCCTATCCCGTTGGCTACCATCGACTCATGGCAATCTCTATCGAGGGCACTCCCAATCCGAACGCCCTCAAGTTCAGCGTCGGCCAGGACGTCGGAGGACCCAAGACGTACATCGCGGGACGCCCGGTCGATGATCCGATGGCACAGATGCTGCTCATGCTCCCGGGTGTGACCAGTGTGTTCATGACCGCCGATTTCGTGACACTCACCAAGGCTCCGGACGCCGACTGGATGCTGATCGCCGAGCAGGCACAGAAGATCCTAGAGGGGTACTTCGACGCTACGTGATCGACACCCAGGTCGCCCCTGAAAAGCGGCCAAGGTCGTCTATCGAGATGGGGAACACGGTCGTCGGAGTTCCTGCAGCCGCCCAGACGGGGTCGTTGCGTGCCAGCGTGGGGTCGGCGAAGACCCGGCAGCCGTGGCCAAACGGAGGAGTCCCGCCCGCCGCGTAGCCGGTTGCGTCACGCACCTGATCCAGCGACGCCCTCCCTGCCCGATCACCTCCGGCGGCCATGGCGAGTTTCGTCGCGTCGAGTCGCAGGTCGCCGGGAACCAGCGCCACCACCGCCTCCCCGTCGACCATGAAGACAAGTGACTTGACGATCGCAGCGACTTCGCACCCGATTGCGGCGGCGGCATCGAGGGCCGTCTTCGTGCCCTCGGGGAACACATGGACGTCCAGATCGAGACCGGCATCACCGGCCCAGGCGGTGAGTCGCTGCGAGGCGTTCGGTAGCTCCATCCCCGCATCGTAGAACGGGTCACTCGAACGGATCGACGACCTCGATCCCATCGAACTTGCGGAAGTCGCGATCCCTGGTCCAGATCGTCCGAACGCCGTGCTCGCGCATCAACGCGACGACATGTGCGTCGGGAACCAGATTCCCACTCACCGGCACCGTGTCGGCCGTCTCCCTGAACAGCGCCCAGAAGCGATTCCCTTCGGATGCCAACCTGATGTGCGGTCTTCCAAGGAGGCCTGCGATGTTCTCCCGTGCCTCGCGGGGGTCGAGCGGTTCAGCGAACAGCCGCGGATGCGTGGCAATCCGCAGGTATGCCATCACCACCGGCCAGAACAAGTACACCAGGTCGGGCCCCCCGGCAACATCCTCCAGAAGGGCTCGAGCCCGTCCACCGTACGGGCTTTCGGCATCCGATGCATAGATCAAGACGTTGGCGTCGAGCGTGAGACTCACGGCTCGTCCAGCACCCGAGCGACCGCGTCCTTGTCCTCGAGGTCGACCCGGGCACCCATCGGCTTGGACGTCCATCCGAACATGGGGGGCTCTGTCTCTTCATCGGCCAGAGCCCGCGCCAGCAGCTCGGAAACCAGGCGGCTCAGCGTCTTACCCTCCGCCTGCTGCCGTCTCTTCAGTTCTTCCAAGATGGAACCATCGAGATCAACCGTCGTTCGTGGCATGGCACACATGATGCTATCAGCATTCGCATCAGATGCGGTCACGACCTCGACGTGTCCCACGGTGGCATCACCGTCCGCTCGGTTCCATCGATCCACACGGCCACCGGCCACCGGATCCCTGCCTCGTCGGACACCAGCACCTCCACGCGCCAGCCACCGTCTCCGTGGCTCGCGGCAACGACCTCCGGATCGGCGCCCCACACTGATGCCTCCCGCCCGGCGGCGTCGACCACCGACTCCGGTACGTCGTCGGAGGGGTCTGGCCACGCCGCCACATCGATGTGTGAAGGCAGCTCGACCGGCATGGGAAGGTCCACCACTCCCGTTCGGTCGCCGTCGACTGCGACGACCACGGCAACCGCCAAGGGTTCCAGGCGAGTCAGTGCCGAGACGTCCTGCCCACCGAGCATTCCGAAAACGACTCCGACGCGGTACAGCTCACCTCCGAGCTGCTCCACGCTGAACGGTTCTGCCCACTCCACGTACGACGCGCCGTGCCCTTCCTCTGAATCGATGACCGCCCTCGCGGGGAGCGCAGCCGACACGCCCTCGACGTCCCCCGGCCGGCCGCCGGTCCCGAAGTACTCTCGAACGAACCACACGGCTCGGGCTGCGGCAAGCTGCTCCTGACTGCCTGGCACCAACGCCATGAGGTCCGCCTCCGAGTAGAGGGGAGCGGCTTCAGGAAGCGTTTCAGCCACCTCGGGCACGGTTGTCGGGGAAGCCATCGCAACGACCGGGACCGTCGTCTGACTGCTGCCGACGCTCCTACCGACGAAAACACCGAGGGCCGCAACCGCAATCACACCGGCTGCGACGTAGGGAATCCACCGGGGGATCTCACGCCGAGTCGTGAGATCGGACCATGGTATGTGCTCGAGGTGCTCGCGCAGTTCGTCGTTTGGATCGGTGTGCAGGTCCATGAAGGCTCCCCAGCCGGCAACACGGCGAACGTACGTGACGACGGTTCCCACAACAAGGGGTTTGCCTCCAGAAGATCGAGATTGTCCGCTAACGTTTGTCAGCGATGAGCAATCCCGATCCCAAGCCAGGTCGCTGGATCCTCCCGCTGATCATCATTGGGATGGTCGGCTTCACCTACTTCTTCGTCAGCAGCCTTCCAGCGCCGGAACCGGAGGGGACGACCTCGACGTCTTCTGCCGTCACGACAACGACCAGTGCCGGCACATCATCGCCGGAGTCGACGACATCGACGACACTCCCTGGTGACGTTCAGGGCTATCTCGACACGATGGCCCAGAAGAAGGCGGATCTGGATCTCCTCACCCAGGATCTGCTCAGCGCAAACGCCAACTGGGATGACAACGCCACCTCGGGAGCGACATTCGCCGACACGAAGGCGGCGTTCCAGAATGCGATCGAGAAGGCGCAGGTCCTCGACGACAGCCTCACGACCATCACCCCACCTGCCGGCTACACGGCCCTCGCGAGTCTCCACGCAGATCTCTCGACGGCGGCCGCTCAAGTGCTCTCCACGACCCAGTCGGCACTGGCGGGCCTGCAGTCCTCCGACACTGGTGAGGCACGAACAGCGGCCATCGCGGCGTTCAACCAGGCCGTCGCTGAGTTCAACAGCGCCTATGAAGGCCTCGCTGCCGCGGCGGCCGAGGCCCCCGACACGAACGGCTGAGCGCAACTCGCGATCTCCTGTTCATGACCATTGCTGTTTCGACAGGGTGCCGGGAGCTGTTCATCGAGGCGAGTAGCGTGAGAGAGCGGAGAGACTCGAAGTGACCGACATCGCCATCTCGACTGAGCGCCTCGTGAAGCGGTACGGGCGAGTCACCGCCTTGAACGGCCTCGACCTGGAAGTCAGAACAGGTGAGGTGTTCGGCTTCCTCGGACCGAATGGGGCAGGCAAGACCACCACAATCCGTCTCCTGCTCGATCTCATCCGTCCCACGGCCGGACATATGTCCCTCCTAGGGCTCGACCCCACCAAGGACGGTCTCGAAGTGCGTCAGCGGGTCGGTTTTCTTGGCGGCGACTTTGTCGTCGACGGCCGCCAGGATCCTCGAGAGCTCCTCACCTACCTGGGGAACCTTCGCGGAGGAGTCCCCGCCGCGGTGATCGATGGTCTCGCCGAACGCCTCGACCTCGACCTGGACCGCCCGATCAAGGCGCTCTCACGAGGCAACCGCCAGAAGGTCGGAGTCGTGCAGGCGTTCATGCACGAACCAGAGATCCTCATCCTCGACGAGCCCACGACGGGACTCGACCCGTTCCTCCAGCACGAGTTTGCCGCGATGGTCAGACAGGCGACATCCGAAGGACGCACAGTGTTCATGTCGTCACATGTCATGAGCGAGGTACAGCGCATCGCAGACAGGGTCGGCATCATCCGGGACGGTCAACTCACCAGCGTGGAGGCGGTAGAGGAACTTCGGGGTCGTGAGCGACGGCGAATCGAGATCGTGTTCGACGGGCCCGTCGACGAGTCCGAGTTCTCGAACGTTCCCGGCGTGACGAGTATCCGCATCGACGGAAACATCCTCCGCTGTAGGCTCGACGGACGCGCCGACGACCTCATCAAAACGGCGGCCCTCCACGGCGTCGTCACCTTCTCGGCAGAAGAGCCCGACCTCGAAGAGCTGTTCTTCGACCGGTTCAACGGAGATGACGATGCTGCGTAGCCCCTTTGCGAAGTGGCTCCGCGACTGGCGTCGATCGATCATCGGCTGGACGCTCACGCTCGCCGCAATCGGCGGCATGTACGCCGCGTTTTGGCCTACGTTCGACAAGCCGGAGATCAAGGATCTGCTTGCTGCATACCCGAAGGCGGTCATGGAGGCGCTCAACTTCAGCGATATCGAGAGCGCGGCGGCCTATCTGACCGCGACGGTGTTCGGGCTCGTTGTCGGGACGCTCATCGCCGTGTACGCGGTCGCGGCGGGCACCCGAGCCATCGCCGGCGACGAAGAAGCCGGAACCCTCGAACTGATCCTCGCCTATCCAGTCAGCAGAGTTCGCCTGGCACTCGAGCGCTTCGGCGCGTTCCTTGCCAGCGCCACACTGATCGTCATCGCCCTCATGCTGGTCCTCCTTGCCGAGTCGGAGCCGGCTCACTTCGAAGGAGTCTCCCTCGGGAACTCGGCTGCCATGCACCTTCAGCTCCTCTTGTTCGCCGCCTTCCATGGTGCAGTCGGGTTCGCCGCCGGGGCGGCAACCGGGCGCCGGGCGGCAGGACTCGGAGCGGGCGGGACCGTGATCGTTTTCGGGTTCGTCGCCAACGGAGTCCTCCCGCAAGTTCAGGGGTTCGCGTGGACACGATCCATCTCCCCGTACCATTGGCTGGTAGATGGGCGTCCACTCGCGAACGGCCTGCAGATCAGCAATGCGCTCCTGATGATCGCGCTGACGGTGGTCCTCATCGCGGTTGGAATCTGGTTCTTCGACCGGCGCGACGTGTTGTCTACTTGAGATGCCCCGTGGGGGCCCGCCCTGGCGAACCCCCACGACTCAGCGCGATACGAGGCACCAGGTACCAGGTACGGGCCGAGCTCCGCTCGGCCCTAGATGTCGTAGTACAGGTAGAACTCGTACGGGTGCGGCCGCAGCCGGATCGCGTCGATTTCACTCGACCGCTTGTACCCGATCCATGCCTTGATGAGGTCCTCACTGAATACGCCGCCCTTCAGGAGGAAGTCGTGATCGGCCTCCAACGCCCCGAGCGCCTCTTCGA